>MAEO01000053.1 GCA_001683985.1 Smithella sp. M82 | reverse complement strand
GTGTCTTTATAACAAATTATACGTATGTCTGTCAAGATTTAATTTTAAATACATACGCAAATGTCCAAACTCCAGACGCATGAATTTATTCATGGAAAAAAAGGTGTCAAATTCCTTTTCTGCCAGATAGGCGGTTAGTGCATCAACTTCTTGTTTCTGTTGTTCGGTATGCACTTTTTCGGCAACGACATTTAACAGATCGACCATCCCCTGACGAATGCCGGCAAAGTCAGAACGGGCAGCATATACGTTATCTATGATCTTTTTGGATGTCGTCATTTCAAACAGCATATTCAGTAACACTGGGTCAATGATGTATTCACCGATCCTGTTCTTCAATATATTTGCCACATCTTTTTTGTTGTCCAGCATCCGTTCAATCAGGTCATGCTCGGACGAGGCCAGACCGGCATCTATATACTTTTTCTTTTGCGCCATCTTGCGCAAACCGGAAATAGTTTGAGCCGGATAATGTTTGATTTCTATCTCGTTAGCCAAAAGTACAGGAATATTACCACCGGCATCGGACCGGTACTGGCAGGTAATCCGTGTCTTATTTCTGCCGAAATATTCAAGGTAATATTGTCCTTCCATTTCGGTTATCCTGAAGTAGCCTTTCTGTTTAGGATAGTTGAAGTTATTTGCCGACCAGAAAGTGAGGAGGGCTGAGCCGTTGTTGTAATTGTACTTAGTCTGGTTTTGGATAACGATATCTCTATCTTGAAAAGGGATTGGAGTTTTCAGGATTGCATGAAAAACATAAGTGTTCCGATCAATAGTTTTAAGTATGGTCGTTTTCTTGAACTTGGCCATCCATTCGGGATAAGCTGGAATATCACGCATTACCTCGCCGATGATTTCTATCTTGGCATCAATAAAACCAACACCCTTAAACGTACATACATTGGTTCCTGAGTGGGTCATCCTGTATGTATTAATGCCATCTTTTGACTCTATAAGTTTCCAGTGGCCTTCAGCATAGGCTATGGAACCCAGAAGCAGCATCCCGCATACAACCCAGAAAAACCTGATGATCGACAGCATAAACACCTCCTTGCATGTTTTAACTGTTAAATCCGGATATTTGGTGAAATCTGCATGTAATCCTGCGCCTGCAATCAGGCTTTTTATCGCAACCTGCACATTTTGCTTTTTTCTTTGTAAAGATTTGGTTGAGATGATTCATGGTTTCCATAAAAAATGAAACATATTTCCCTTCCCCTTCAAGTGTCAGAAGTCCTTTGATCATGGCATTGTAAATGCGCTTTGCGCTTGCCTAGAACAATATCTACCATTACTCTACCACCAGATTGATTGTTTTGCCAGATCAGTGTGAAATCTACCGGAATCCGACTACGGCCTGAATATAAATTTCCGCATTAATATTGCGAAGAATATTTTGGGATTCTGTGTATTCCGTATCAGTCTTTTTTATTTCTTCTATATGTTTTTTGGCTAGGTTCTGTCGCCATTCAATTAGGAAATGTGACAGCATTGCCTAAAAAACGTAATAAGGGGGTATGCGATGCAGGAGAGGCACGTATTGAGGGATGATCAGTGGGAGAGAATCAAGGATGCATTGCCTGGGAAAGAGAGCGATCCTGGTAAAACTGCAACGGACAACAGAAAATTTATTGAGGCAGTTATGTGGATAGGTCGAACCGGCGCTCCGTTTTTTCAAGATAACGCTAAGAGTCTATGAGAATAATTCTCCCTGATCTTGATTCATCGTCTGCGAATTCCGGAAATCAGCAATAAATCAAAATAATTAAGATCCGCCGCCCATAATTTAAGACTCTCCCAGGCAAGCTTTGGAGAGTCTTAGTTTTATATGGAACAAGAGCAATCAGTAGTCGCTTACTTTTTTTAGTGTGCCCACTGGCTGCGGTTTGAAGAATCAAAAGAACGTTGCTTGGGCCTGCTGTTGGCTCGCGCTTGGGGAGAAAAAAGCTTTCTGCCATTATTCGGCTTTCCACCGTTACCTCTGCTGTTACGGCGCGAGGGAGCTCTGTCAATAAGCATGCTGATAGTTAATCCGTCAACGCTTTGGTACTCAAGCTTTTCTCCCAGCACTTTTTTCAGAGAGTGGGCAAGTCCAAGGTCTTCTCCTGTTACAAAAGTAAAGGCATCGCCCGTTTTGTCGGCGCGTCCCGTCCGGCCGATGCGGTGCGTGTAGGCATCCGTGGTTTCCGGCATGTCGTAATTGATGACATGGGAAATTCTGGTCACATCAATGCCGCGGGCGGCAATATCGGTTGCCACCATTATTGCGTAACGGCCGTCACGAAATCCGTCAAGTGATTGCTGTCGTTTCTGCTGTGTTAAATTTCCATGAAGTGACGTAACTTTGTATCCCGATTTATCCAGTTGCAAAGCCACGCTTTTGGCGCGCGATTTCGTCCTCGTAAAAACCAGAACGGAATCCATGTCTGTTTTATCAAGAATATCTTTCAATAAATTTATCTTGGTGTCCATTTGCACCGGATAAAAACGATGGGTGACGGTTTCGACCGGAACTGTGTGGCCGATTTTAATATTCACCGGATTTATCAACAGATCGTTGGCGAGCAAGCGGATATCTTCAGGCATAGTCGCGGAAAACAGCAAGGTCTGACGCTTTGCGGGAAGGCGCTTCACGATTTTTCTGATGTCCGGCAGAAAGCCCATATCAAACATATGATCAGCCTCATCGAGAACCAAGACTTCTACCTTCGATAAATCCACGGTACCGCGGACGATGTGATCCAGCAAACGGCCGGGACAAGCGGAGATGATTTCAACATTTCTCCGCAGTTTGTTGATCTGACCATTGATATTTACGCCGCCGTAAATGGAGGCGCTGCGCAGATTCGTTCTACGTCCCAGTTGCCTAATGGCATTATGGGTTTGCTCGCTTAGCTCGCGTGTCGGCGCAATAATCAACGCGCGGACGTAACCGCGTGAACCCTGCATCAAGCGTTGCAAAATCGGCAGCACAAAAGCTGCTGTTTTTCCCGTTCCGGTTTGGGCAATGCCCATAACGTCGCGGCCCTCCATAATCGGCGGGATTGATTCTAATTGAATTGGTGTTGGTACTTTATAGCCGGCCGTTTGCACGCAGGCCATTATTTTCGCATGTAACTCAAACTTCTCAAAACTCATTTTCTTTCTTTTTTCCTCTTTCTTTCAGTATTTGTGACATTTGAACCCAGGTCTAGTCGTTGCGGTTGTTGAGAAGACACCGCTGTGTGTCATGATTGGGAGCCTGAAATCAGGCCGCAAACATGGCTCTAAAATTGGATTCGGTTACGATTAGTCGGATTTTCCTGCCGAAATTTCTGAGGTAGAAAGGAGGGGAGGCAAATAACTATCGCGATCACTGGAGAAGCTTGTACAGGTATTATTATTAAATAGCAAGGATTATTTATTCAGATATTTTTCCAGACGGTTTAATCCTTCTTTGATGTTTTCCAGAGAATTGGCGTAGGAAAAACGCAAAAACCCTTCACCGCCGCTGCCGAAATCAATACCGGGTGAAACACCGACCTTAGCCTTTTCGGTAATACGAAATGCTTCCTTATATGAATCTTTGCAGAAACGTCGCGCGTCGGCAAACACATAGAAAGCGCCGGTCGGCTCGACATGAATAACAAAACCCATGTCTTTTAATCGTGTAAGCATATAAAGGCGGCGCTCATCATAAATCTTAACCATTTTATCCACGTCTTTTTGGGCCTTGGTCAGAGCGGCGATTCCCGCCCATTGAATAAAACCGTTAGCAGAAATCATAAAATTCTGATGAATACGCTGCATTACTTGGGAAAACTGTTTGGGGAAAATGCAATATCCCAGACGCCATCCGGTCATTGCGTATAATTTGGAAAAACCGTTAATGACAAATGCTTTATCTGTAAATTCCAAAATGGAGTGAGCACGGTCTTTGTAAACAAGACCGTGATAAATTTCATCGGAAATAATATACTGTTTGTCGAATTGCGCTACATTCTGCAATTGCTCTTTACTCATTACAATACCGGTGGGATTCGATGGCGAATTAATTAAAATCGTCTTTGTTCTGGCTGATAAATTCTTTTTTATATCTTTGGGGCGGTATTGAAATCCATCTTCAGGGAATGTTTGGACTTCTTTAATTTTGCCACCTGCCGCCAGAATAAAATTTTGATAACAGGGATAGCGAGGATTAGAAATAATAACTTCATCTCCTTGATCCAGGATAGCCAACATTGCAAACAAAAGTGCCGGCGAAGTTCCCGTAGAAACCAGTATCTGATCAGGTGTAATATTAACGCCATATTCTTTAAGGTAAAAGTCGCAAATGGCTTGTCTTAGTTCCAGAAGTCCAAGAGCATGAGTATAGCGGATTTTGTTGTCATGCAAAGCTTGGGTTGCCGTTTTAGTGATGACTTTTGGTGTGGGAAAATCGGGTTCGCCTACTTCCAGATGGACAACATGTTCTCCTTTGCGCTCCAATTCCTCAGTTTTTGCCATGATATCCATAACAATGAAAGATGTAAATTGGGAAGCTCTTTTGGAAATCATAATCACCCCTGAGATTTGATAAATTATCTTTAGAGTGGTTACGGTAATTTTTCAACAACTTTTCTTGTCGGAATGGAGCCTTATTCCAGTTAAAGAAAAGGAATCTGCCAAAATTATTAAATTTTCATATACGGACGGATAAAGCTGACTTTTCAGGCGAGAAGGATATTCAATACAAGTTATATTCGAACACAAAAGATTAAATGATACCGTACTCATCCTCTTATTCTTTTAATGAGTGCGGTGACATCTTTTTTAAAGACCTTATTCTGCCGACAATCAACTGCTTATATTTTTTAATCTTTTAGTTCTAATTAACGCTATTATTGTTTGTTTTGTATGATGGTTTATTTTTACAATTAAAAAATTGTACATTATTGAATCTTATTAATTAATTTATAACAAATTTGTTTTGACAAATATGTTATTTCTATGTATAGATACGGCAAACAATTGCCGATTGCCTTATGAAACAACTATTTAATCTGGAAGACATAGAAAGGAAAGTCGTATTGATTTTAAAGATACTGAATAAAAATCCTACCCCCTTGGGGGCAAGGTTAATTGCGAGAAAAATGCAAGAAAGAGGGGTTCACCTAAGTGAAAGAACTGTTCGCTATCATCTTAAGCTTATGGATGAAAGAGGACTGACTGAATTTGTCGGTCGACGCGGCGGCAGAATTATTACTAACATGGGTATGGATGAGATCAATAACGCGCGCGTCCGGGATAAAATCAGCCTTTCCATTGCCCGAATCGATGTTCTTTCCTTTAAAACAGCTATACCATGTATAGCGAATGCATGAAGGAAATAATTATTATTCTAGGAGGATAAAACCATGTCAGTAATCAAAGATGTAATTGCCAAGGTCAAACAAACCGATCCCCATCAGCCGGAATTCCATCAGGCCGTTGAAGAAGTTATGGAGACATTGGAGCCCACCGTAAAAAAACACCCCGAATATGTAAAAGCCAACATCTATGAACGTATTGTAGAACCGGAAAGAGCCATGCAGTTCAGAGTTCCCTGGGTTGACGATAGTGGAAACGTGCAGGTCAACCGCGGATTCCGCGTGCAGTTTAACAACGCCATCGGCCCTTTTAAAGGCGGGTTGCGTTTTCATCCTTCGGTCAATCTGAGCATTATCAAATTTCTGGGATTCGAACAGATTTTCAAAAACGCTCTGACCACACTACCGATGGGCGGCGGCAAGGGTGGTTCCGACTTTGATCCCAAAGGAAAGTCAGATGGAGAAGTCATGCGTTTCTGCCAGGCCTTCATGCGCGAATTATATCGGCATATCGGCGCTGACGTTGACGTTCCCGCGGGCGACATCGGTGTCGGCGGACGTGAAATTGGTTATTTATATGGTTATTACAAGAAAATCCGCAATGAACACACCGGCGTTCTCACCGGCAAGGGCATGTCCTACGGCGGCAGTTTGATTCGTCCCGAAGCCACGGGATACGGCTGCGCCTATTTTGCGGCGGAAATGCTGGCCACCCGCAAACTGGATTTCAAAGGCAAGACCGTTGCCATCAGCGGCGCGGGCAATGTTGCGCAGTATGCCGTGGAAAAAGTAAATCAACTGGGGGGGAAAGTCATTTCTCTTTGCGATTCTTCGGCAACAATCATTGATGAAATCGGTATTGATGATAAGAAATGCAATTACGTGCTGGAATTGAAAAACATCAGACGTGGTCGCATCGCCGAATACGCAGACAAATATAAAGCCATCTGCTACGAAGGGAGAAATGTTTGGGATGTTATCCGTGAAGAAGGCATCAAAGTCGATGTTGCCCTGCCCTGTGCAACACAAAACGAAATCAATGGCAAGAATGCCGCGGCTTTAGTGAAAAACGGCTGTATCTGCGTGGCTGAAGGCGCCAACATGCCTTCCACTCCCGAAGCCATCAAGATTTTCCAGGACAAGAAGATTCTTTACGGTCCCGGCAAAGCAGCCAATGCCGGCGGTGTTGCCACATCCGGTCTGGAAATGAGCCAGAACAGTCTGAGACTTTTGTGGACGCGCGAAGAAGTCGACAACCGCCTACTCATTATCATGAAGAGTATCCACAAGGCCTGCTACGACACGGCGGAAGCTTACGGAAAGAAAGGCGACTATGTCACCGGCGCCAATATTGCCGGTTTCACCAAGGTTGCCGATGCCATGCTGGCTTTTGGTATTGTCTAAAAAATATTACAATTTAATTTGAGCCGCAGCCATGTTGTGGCTGCGGCTTTTTTAGCGAAATCCTCTGCAGAATCCCCCGCGGCTTGCCAAGGGGAATTTCACTAGGCAACTATTTATTGGAAAAGCAAATCATTTTCTGCGTTACAATATCCGAGAGCAGGCGCAGATCTTTTGTTCTTAAATCATATACCTTCATTACAGACTTGTATTTTTGATCATCAGGCATCAGGTCGGTGAAGATATTGGACTGTTTTTCCAGCCACGCCAAATTGAAAATGACATCTTTTCTCTCTGGATATATGGCCATGTAAAATATATCCATTTCGACCATGTCCTGGAAAAAATGCGTGCCGAAGGATAAATCGGGAATCAAAGACCCTTCCTGATAGGCTATTTCACCGATAGCGGTAATGTTATTGATTTCCGAAAACGTGATAGGAACACCCATTGCCGGGGTGGTTGTTCCCCAGCGTCCCGGCCCCAGGAGAATCGTCGGCATTTTTTCACGGTTGCCGATCTGCTTGTTCAATTTTCCTGTGAGTCGCGCAACCTCGTGTTTTTCCGAGACACTTAACTTTGCGTAACCCTTGGGATCAATATAAATGATCCGGGATATGGCCTGGTAGATGCTGCCACCCATGAAGTTTGCCTCCTGCTGAAAGAGAATTTTGTTTTTGTTTATTTTTTCGGGTAATTGGAGGCGGCTGTAATGCCCTTTGGTTTGGAACGGTCGGCACTGCAGAAGATTAATTCTTAGCTGTCTCTCATGGTCAGAGTTTGCTGTGAATTCGATATCCACCGGATAACGGTATACCTGTTCCAGTTTCTTGAGCATTTTAGACATGGTCTTGGCGAAAGGTGTGTTTTGAAATAGTTCGTCAAACGTCAGAATCCAGGCGTCCTTTGTTTTCCGTCCCAGCGACCGGTAATATTCGGATGCGGCGGCGTCGCGAATGGCGATAAGGTTCAAGAGGTGCGATTCCATATTGGAAATCAGTTCGTCGGCCGGCACTGTCTGGAATTCATTTTTCTGCAGATTCAGCAAGTCAACTTCATTCTGGGAGAAACGCTTCATATCTTCCGGTTTATTGAAGGGTTTGACGAGCGGGGCATCGAGGGCGACAATGCGCGGGTAATCATTTTCCACACGATTGACGGCCCGGGTGCCGAGACCAAAAACAATCCGCAGCAGGCCGGCTTTGGGGTCCATTCCCTTTTGCCAGACGAACGTGTTATAGGACAGGCCGACCCCCGCAATATCCGGAAAAAAATAATTTTCGTGATGGGATCCGGATACACGCTGCACGAGCAAGGCCATTTGTTCATCCTGCTGGGCCATGCCACGCTGCAAACGGTAGGTCAGAGCGTCTTCGTTCATCGTCGACGCGAAAATCTTGCGCACCGCAATTTCGAAATTTTTATAGCGTTCCTCAGGTGTTCCCTGGTTGACGCAAAAATAACTTTCGTATTTTCCGGCAAAAGCGTTGCCGAAAGCATCTTCCAGAAGCGAACTGGAACGGACGATGATCGGTGCCTGGCCATAATATTCCAGCATGAGTTGAAATTGTTCTTTGATCTCGTCCGGGAAGACGCCGTGCAGCATTTTGCTTTTGAGTTCGCGGGCGACTTCGAAATACCCCTCTTCCGTTTTGTGTGCCATCAGAAGTTTCCACCATCCGTTTTGCACTATATAGGAATAAAAAATGTCCGAGCCGATATAAAAAGAATCGTGCATTTCCAATACCTGGGGCCAGTCCATTGAGGGGTCTTTGCGCAGGATATTGCGTGCCAGAAGCATGCCCACCGATTTCCCGCCGATGAAACCGGTTCCGATGAGACGTTTTTTGATTTCGAGCAAATCCTCAAGTGTAAAATATTCTTTGACCAGAGCCAACATTCTTTTTTCCCGTCCGATCATGACCCGGGAAAGAGTTTCCACCATATCCTGCTTTTCCTGTACGGCTTTCGGATCTTCCATAATAGTATTTGCCTTGAGAAAAATACGATCCCAGTAGTCAAGATTCCGCACACCGCTGGTGACGTTTTTATCAGTCAGGAAAGACAAGATGTTGGCCGCGTCGGCGCTGTTGAGGATGGGAACAAATTTTTCAGCTTTCATAACATGGGGAAGATACATCGTGGGAGTGTAGCGTTTCCACGCTTTGAGCGGATGAATGTATATTTTACCTTTATTATTGTAAATATCCAAAAGAACCTGCGTTGTTTCCCGGATTCGCGCCACGGTTTTGAAGGAGTGACGGCTGCGCAAAATAGCGAAATATGCTACTGTGTTAAGTTCGAACAAATACGGACAGGTGATGACAAAAAAATTCCCGATCATCAAATCGGTTGCCCAGGCAATCAGCAGATCCGACAAACAGTCAAATACGTAGAAAACATCCCTGCCTTCATCCCGGACAATATTATGCACCTGGGTGGAAAAGGATTCAAAGCCTTTGTTGGCGTTGAGCTTATACATTTTTATTTTTTTGTTGTCTTCCAGAACAGGCGCGTGATTGGCAAAGCGCATGTAAACCAGCCGGCGATTTTTGGCCAGAGCTGTTTTAACGTAAGGATCGACAAATTTTTTATAGTCTTCGATATCGTCAACCTGCAAAACGACATTGTCTCCCATTTGGAGATAACTGAGAATTTCATCCAGCCCCTTAATTCCTGTGCTTACTCTGGTGTATGGTGTCATAAAATCGATCCTTCAAAAAAATTATTTATAAACAAATTTACATTTCTTGTTTATCTCACCTGTTTTTAAGTTGAGTTTGCTAATGCCTTTTGTTCCTAAGCATAACAAGCTTATTTTATACTATATAGAAAAAATTTTGTCCGGCAATTGTCATTTTCCCTTTGTCGGCAAGATTAAAAACACGCAATTATAACATCAATATCTATGCCATAATTACGCATAAAGAATATTTTTGTATTTTTTTTATTCGTTTTTGTATGTTTTTACATAAACAATGTTGAACAATTTTTTAGTAAATCGAAATGCATCAATCGTCGAAATCAGAACACATTATTCGGGTGTTTTCTTTTAAGTGATACAACATTGTACCACTTTTTTGTCTGTGCAATTATTGTATATTGTCATGTTATATCAATATCTTATAATGTATAATTCATGTTGGCGCTGTCATTGTTCCATTATGAATGCAATAAAATTAAAGAAGACATGAATATGAATTCAGGAGACACAGTGTGGGTTATGTTCGCTAGCGCTTTGGTATTATTAATGACCATACCGGTCCCGGTATTTTTCTATTAAAGACTTGTTCGACGCAAGAACGTGCTCTCCATTTTTAGCAATGTTTTATCATCGTGGCTGCAATAAGCCTACAGTGTGTTTTGCTCGGTTAATTCTTATCCTTTTCTTAAATAAACTCGCTCTCAGCTTCTGAAAGAACAGTTTGGCATGGAAGATGCTAATAAAGTTTAGTTTTAATTTGATACCGTTGAAATTTATTTTGAAATGAATTGCAGCGGCTTTATGAACATATATAGAAAATACATCCTGATTAAAAAATATGCAATACTGCAATTAAAATAAAAAATTAGATGGAGGAAACATGAAGAAAGTAAGTCCGGTGATAGCATCAGAAAGAAGTTACATTGTAGAAAAAGAAAAATCGATTCCGGTTTCGGAATATTACGGTGAAGATACCTTCAGTTACAAGGTTATGCAAGAAAAACTTCCGAAAGAAACTTACAAGAAATTAATGGATATTATTCATGAGGGCAAGACTCTGGATATTGAAACAGCCAATATTGTCGCCCACGCCATGAAAGAGTGGGCAATATCCAAGGGAGCAACACATTTTGCCCACTGGTTTCAGCCGATGACGGGCATGACGGCGGAAAAACATGATTCATTTGCCGATCCGGTTGGCATCGGTGAAGTTGTGGAGAAATTTTCTGGCAAGCAGCTTGTCCAGGGCGAGCCGGATGCGTCCAGTTTCCCCAGCGGCGGTATCAGAGCTACATTTGAAGCTCGTGGATACACAGCCTGGGATATTTCTTCACCGGCATTTATTCGCAGATGCGGCATTTCGACAACCCTTTGCATTCCCACTGTGTTTATATCTTACACCGGCGAAGCGCTTGACAAAAAAACCCCTCTACTCAGATCAAACAAGGCGGTCAGCAAAAGCGCCGTCAATATGCTGAAGCTCCTGGGCAATAAAAAAGTGAAAAAAGTTTTTTCCACACTGGGTCCCGAACAGGAATATTTTTTGATCGACATGGATTATTTTTATAAAAGACAGGACCTGCTGCTTTGCGGCAGAACCGTTGTCGGCGCTCCTCCTGCCAAAGGTCAGGAACTGGAAGATCAGTATTTCGGCAGTATCAAGGAAAGAATATCTTCCTATATGCATGATGTTGAAGAAGAACTTTTTAAATTTGGTATTCCTGCCAAGACCAGACACAACGAAGTTGCGCCCAGTCAGTTTGAAATCGCACCCGTTTTCGAAGAAGCTAACCTGGCGGTTGATCATAATCAACTCGTGATGGATACAATTAAGTCTGTGGCCAAGAAACACGGTCTGGCGGCACTGCTTCACGAAAAGCCTTTTGCCCGCATCAATGGTTCCGGTAAGCACCTGAACTGGTCGCTGTCCGACGACAGCGGCAACAATCTGCTCTCTCCCGGTGACAAACCGCATGACAATCTGCAATTCCTGGTTTTCCTCATAGCCATCATCAGTGCGGTTTATAAACATGCCGACATTCTTCGCGCTTCGGTTTCCTCATATGCCAATGACCACAGATTGGGTGCCAATGAAGCTCCACCGGCTATCATTTCTGTTTTCCTCGGCGATCAGCTCACCAAGATACTAGCCGATATCGAAGCGGGTGTAGTCACCAAAGCAACGGACCAGGAAATCATCGATTTGGGCGTTTCCGCCGTTCCCGTTGTGAGCAAGGATAATACCGACCGCAACAGGACGTCGCCGTTTGCCTTTACCGGCAACAAATTTGAATTCCGCGCCGTCGGTTCGTCGCAATCCATCTCCTTTCCAGCTGTCGTTATTAACACCATCGTGGCGGAAAGCCTTGATGATCTTGCCGAAAAAATCAAAGTCAAGGGAGACAATATCAATCAAGCGGTATTTGATGTGCTGAAAGCAGAAATCAAACAAATCAAACCTGTTCTCTTCAACGGTGATAATTACACCAAAGAATGGGAAGTGGAAGCGGCAAAAAGAAAGCTGCCTAATGCTAAAACAACACCTGTGGCGTTGAAGGCCTTAATTACAGATAAGGCATTGAATCTTTTTAAAAAATATGAGGTCCTTTCCAATGTTGAACTCAAGTCCAGGTACCTGATTTATGTCGAAAAATACATCAAGGCTCTGGAAATCGAAGTGAAGTGCCTCAAAAATGTTTGTCTCAGCCAGATTGTCCCGGTGACTTCAGCGTATCAAAAGACTTTGACCGATACGATCAAGGGTATCAGGGATACTATTGGCGGCAAGTCTGACGTGACGGTACAGCAGGAAATTTTGAAAACTTCAATGGATCTGCTCAATAAGGTTTACAAGACAATGAAAGAAATTCTGACGCAGGTTGAAACTGCGTCGGCCATTCACGATGAAGCCAAAAAAGCTGAAATGTTATGCTCAAAGGTGAAAACAAAAATGGACGAACTGCGTGAGTATGTCGATGCTCTGGAAGAAATCGTTGATGACGAATTGTGGCCTTTGCCTAAGTTCTGGGAAATGCTGTTTATCAGCTAGTGTGTGTTGATAATCAAAAAAAAACAACCGGGAGGAGAAGAACAAAGCCGTTTTTCTTTTTTCGCTTGAAAAAATAAAGAGAATGATTTTAAATCATTAGACGTCTATTTTATTATTCTGCTGATGGGTCGTCTAAAGGTAGAACGTCAGGTTCTTGTCCTGTGAAACGAGATTCGAGTCCTTGCCTATCAGCCATGAATTGCCGGATGCACAGCAACAAGTACCAGATTTTTTGATTCAGAAAAGCTCCCTGATATTAAAACGATAGATGTGCTCATTGTGATGGGCGGATCTATGAGTGTCAATGATGAAGATAAGTTTCCCCGGTTGATTTCTGAAAAGAAGTTTATTTATCAAGCTGTCACTTCAGCAAAACCTGTCCTCGGTATTTGTCTGGGTGCGCAACTTATTGCCAGTGCGGTGGGTGCCAGAGTCTATCCCCGTCCCGTGAAAGAAATCGGTTGGTTTCCTATTTACGGGCTTCCGTCAAACGACCATGAAGTTTTTAGTTTTCCGCCGAAGGCGGAAGTTTTTCATTGGCATGGTGAAATATTTGACTTGCCATCCGAATCAACATGTCTGGCTCGAAGCGATGCATGCGCTAACCAGGCGTTTCAAATGGGCAATTCTGTGATAAGTTTGCAATTTCATCTGGAAACAACGCCTCAAGCGGCACTGGATATCGTCTCAAATTGCCGGGATGAATTGATTTCTTCGCCCTGGATACAGACAGAAAAAGAAATCATGTCAGCCGATCCAGATAAATATCAATCCATAAATCGAATTATGGGAACAGTTCTATCGTATTTGTTAGGAAATAATAGATGATGATATCGTTGGAAATCATCATTATTAATATATGAAGAGCAATTTAACTAAATAATGTAATTTATTTTCCAGCAAAATACTCAGAATTTTTACATTCTTGTGGTACTTTTTTTACAAAGTTGTAACTTTTTGGTTTGTTATTTGCATTTCAGAACGCAGTATTAAAAAAAAGTTTGCAATTAGAACAATTTTGTAACAAAATACTAGCATTAAGTTGAGCTATTATGAGCAAAACTACAAAAATATCATTTTGTGAGAAAGAGAGCAAATTGAGCATTCACACCTATGAAGAATTGGCTGCCTTACATGCCATAGCCAAAATTTTAGCGCAGCCCCTGGATTTGCGCGAACAAATGGAGCAGGTTCTGCAGGAAATGAGCGCGCGTCTGGACATGCAACGAGGAATGATCTCGCTGGTGGATCGGGAGAAAAAAGAAGTCTGGCTGGATGTCGCCCATGATGTGAATATTGACGGTCTTGATGTAACCTATAAGCCCGGTGAAGGCATCACCGGAAAAGTAGCGGAAACGGGCCGTCCGATGGCGGCAGCCAATCTCGGACAGGAAACACATTTCCTGGATAGAACCGGTGCCCGCCGTCATTTGAACCGCGCGGAACTTTCTTTCCTTTGTGTTCCCATTATATACGATTCCAATGTTGTGGGGGTCTTGTCCGCCGATAAGGTTGCGCATCAAGTTGAAAATCTTGATAAAGAAATTGCCTTGCTGTCATCTGTGGCCGAATTGATGGCCAAAGCTGTTCATATCCGCGGTCTCGAGGAAGAAAACAGACGCCTGCGCAAAATCGTCGGTCAGAACCGCACGCCGTCCATGGATATTATCGGTCATTCCAAGGCCATGCAGGAAGTCTTCGGATTGGTGGCACAAGTGGCCGATTCCAACACCACCGTTTTGATTACGGGCGAAACCGGCACCGGCAAGGAATTAATCGCGCGGGCGATTCATAATAATTCCCCGCGCAAGGGTGGCCCCATGGTGCAGGTTAACTGCGCGGCCATTCCCGATACATTAATTGAAAGCGAATTGTTCGGTCATGAAAAAGGAGCGTTTACCGGAGCGTTGACCCAGCGCCGCGGACGCTTTGAAGAAGCCAACGGCGGCACGATTTTTCTGGATGAAGTCGGGGAACTTTCCGCCGCCGCCCAGGTAAAGCTTCTACGGATTTTGCAGGAGAAACGTTTCCAGCCCCTGGGATCTTCACGGGTCATTAATGTCAATGTGCGGATTATCGCCGCTACCAACCGTAACCTGGAGCAGGATATTCTTAGTGAGCGTTTCCGTGCGGATTTGTTCTACCGGCTGAATGTGTTTCCAATATATTTGCCACCGCTACGCGAGCGCGGAAGTGATGTCATTCTATTGGCAGATCATTTTATTTTGAAATACAGCAGTGAAATGGGCAAGAATGTAAAGAGAATCTCAAGTGCGGCCATAGAAGCATTCCTGAATCACAAGTGGCCGGGCAATGTTCGCGAATTGGAAAACTGCATCGAGCGGGCCGTCTTATTGTCCAAAACCGATACGATAGATTGTCAGCATCTTCCGCCATCGTTGCAGATCAAGGGGCAGGAAATTGAAAAAAAAGATAAAAGCAAGCTTTCTTCTGTTGTCGAAGCCCAGGAAAGAGCTTTAATAATAGAAGCATTGGAAGAAACCGGCGGCAATCAGACGAAAGCGGCCAGGAAACTGGGAACAACCAAGCGAGTTATTCAGTACAAAATATCGAAAATGGGAATCAACACGAAGTTGTTTAAAAAGAAGGCAGGCGCAACAAGCGCTGCAAACGGAACAAATCCCTAGAATATTCAAGTATTTTTTTAAAAGTAGATGTTAAACCCGAAGAGGTTAAATTTAAGAAAAAGAACAAAATTGGTTCAAATTTTCCAAAAAGAACAAAATTGTGCTTTATTTGGATTAGAAACAAAGTCTTTACATAGCGGAAAGATACAAAAAAGAAGGGAATACAAAATTGTAGTTTTACTTTTTAAGTTGGCACGGCTTTGGCACTTAATGATGGTGCTTTCCATTTTAAGAAGGAAAGATTGGGGGAGGTTAAATTAGTATGTGTCGCCTGTTTTCCATAACGAGCAATGATCCGCTTTCTCCGATGGTCGCTATTCGGGCCATAGATGTCATGAAAGAAGGTCATGATGGTTCAGGTGTTGGGCTGTTTTTGACCGATTTGGGTGGAGAGTTTCAGAATTTCAAAGATGAACCGATTTTATCTGGAATTTTTTCCAACGAAGGGCTGAAAAATCTGGATCGCTTTATGATTGATCAGGACTTTATGGTGAAATACAAGCTTTCCATCAAACCAGCCAAAACGCCTCCTCCCGGAACGCCCAAAAGAGATAACTATGTTATCCGGGTTTATGAATATCCCGCTGAATGGGAAAATTTGAGCAAGGAAGAAGTCCAGTTTCGTCTGATGATGGTGCAACTGCAACTGCGCCGCATGGGAGAACAGGATGAATCCATGCTGATTTTCAGTTTCTGGCCGGATGTAATTATGATTAAAGAAGTTGGAGATCCACTGGCTATCGCCGAATATCTGGGTCTGGACCGTAAAGAACTTATGGCGCGTGTGATACTGAGCCAGGGGCGTCAGAACACCAATTACGCCATTAATATTTATGCCTGTCATCCGTTTTTTATTCAGGGAATGGCATCGGCAACCAACGGGGAAAATACCGCCTTCGTTCCGATTCGCGAATTCCTGACTTCCCGCAATTTCCCTGGCTATACCGGCTACAACTCCGACTCGGAAGTTTTTACGCATATTCTGCATTACATGCAAAACAAGCTGGGCATGGGCATGGAAATGTACAAACATATCATCACACCGCTTAAAGATACCGAACTGGACCGCCATCCGAACGGACAGTGGTTGAGAAATTTGAAACAATCCTGCCGGCCTTTGATTATTGACGGACCGAATTGCGTGATCGGATGTCTGCCGGATAAATCCATGTTTATGGTGCAGGATTCGAAAAAACTTCGTCCCGGGGTCGTCGGCGGACGTCCCGGATTATTCGCCTTCTCTTCGGAAATGTGCGGTCTGGATGCGGCCATTCCGGATAGATATATCAATCTCGATTATCAACCGATGAAGTATGAAACGGTTTTAGTGAGTCGCGAACGTCAGGAGATCAAAAAATGGAATCAGTTGGAACCATTAACCCATCCACATTAAGCGTCAAGGATCTGCCCTGGCAGATTATGTGGAATAAAGATAAATGCACACTCTGCGGGCAGTGCACCACTGTTTGCCCGGTCCGCGCCATTGAACTGGGTGTGCATCGCAAACGCACCCTGCAGGTACCGATCGGTCTGGAAGAAAAACCGGGCAATTTGCTTTCCGTTTATTTCGGAATCGATCAGCGTACCGACGTCGCGCACGCCTGTGTCGGCTGCGGCATGTGTAATCTGGTCTGTCCCAACGGCGCAATTATGCCCTTGCGCAGTAACGAAATAGACAAGTTCAGGTTTCATGTCAATCAGGGAGGCGAGCCCCGCCGCCGGGGCGGCAGGCGTAATTCCGCCGACAGCGTTCTGGATAAAATCAAATTTGTGCGCATTTCCATGCTGACCGACCCCGCTCTGGATGCGGGACGTCATGAATTTGAGCTAAGGACGCTGTTGGGCAGAATTTTGCCGCCGGAAGAAATGCTCAAAGTCAGCCGGGAAAACGGTTGGATGCCGCCGGTGCGCGAAATCTATCCTCTGGTCATCGGCAGCATGTCGTTCGGCGCGCTTTCGCCGAACATGTGGGAAGGCTTGCAGATGGGCGTGGCGTATCTCAATGAAGAACTGGGCATGCCCGTGCGCATTTGCACCGGTGAAGGCGGATGTCCTCCGCGCTTGTTGAAATCCCGTTTTCTGAAATATGTTATTTTGCAGATCGCCAGCGGTTACTTTGGCTGGGATGAAATTATTCACAATCTGCCTTACATGAAGGAAGATCCCTGCGCGATAGAAATCAAATACGGCCAGGGCGCCAAGCCCGGTGACGGCGGACTGCTGATGTGGTACAAAGTCAATAAACTGATTGCCGCCATTCGCGGCGTACCACAGGGCGTGAGCCTGCCCAGCCCGCCCACGCATCAAACCAAATACTCCATTGAAGAAGCCGTGGCCAAGATGATTCAGTCCATGTACATGGCGTGGGGTTTTCGCGTGCCGGTGTATCCGAAAATATCCGCAACCAGCACGACCCTGGCCGTTCTGAACAATCTGACCCGGAATCCCTATGCGGCCGGACTGGCGATTGACGGCGAAGATGGTGGCACAGGCGCTGCCTATAATGTCTCCATGAATCATATGGGACATCCCCTTGCCAGCAACCTGCGCGACGCTTATCTGAATCTGGTCAAACTGGGCAAGCAAAACGAAATCCCTCTTTTTGCCGGAGGCGGTATCGGGAAAAACGGTAATTTGGCCGCCAATGCCGCAGCGCTAATCATGCTGGGCGCAAGCGGCGTGCAGACCGGAAAATATATCATGCAGGCGGCCGCGGGATGTCTGGGTTCGGAAGCCGACCGTTGCAACGTCTGTAATATCGGCGTATGTCCCAAAGGCATTACCTCGCAGGATTCACGCCTGGACCGCAGGCTTGATCCGGAAAAAGTTGCCCAGCGGATTGTGGATGTATATTTAAATTTTGACACGGAATTGAAGAAAATTTTCGCGCCGCTGGGACGTTCCACATCCCTGCCTATCGGTATGTCCGATGCGTTGGGAATTGACGACGCGGCCGCGGCCGAAAGATTAAATATTAAATACGTATTATAAAATCGGGATTCATATAAATTTTATGGTTAAAAAAGGAACAATAAAAATTGCAGGTCAGGAACACGGGATTCGACTCGAATCCCGTGTTCTTGAAGAAGAAATTCAGCAGGCAGTGACCAAAGGTTATCGTCATATCGAAGTAGCCGCATATGGTCAGCATGGTATTGGCGGTCGTCTCTGGCGGGGTGGCGATGCGCAAATTAAAGTCGACGTAACGGGATCTTCCGGACAGCGGCTTGGTTCAATGGGATTCGCCAATACAATGATCGAAGTATTCGGTCCCGCCTCGGATGACGTCGGCTGGCTCAACGCCGGAGCTCTTATTATTGTTCACGGCAACGCTACCAACGGCGTCGCCAACGCCATGGCACAGGGCAAGGTTTACATTGATGGAGATATCGGCGCCCGCGGCATGACCATGACCAAGCATAATCCTCGTTTTGAGCCGCCTGAACTCTGGGTATTCGGCAAGGCCGGGGATTCATTCGCCGAATTCATGGCCGGCGGTGTCGCTGTTGTCTGCGGTGTAGGATCTGAAAACGAAAAAGATGTTTTAGGTTACCGTCCATGTGTGGGCATGGTGGGAGGTAAAATTTTCTTTCGTGGCAGCCAAAGCTCTTACAGCGTCCATGATGCCAGGCTGATTACCGATCTTCTCAGGGAAGAATGGTCATGGCTGAAAATCAATCTGAAAAAATTCCTGCAGGCCATCGGCAAGGAATATTTATTTGAAGACTTGGTTGCAAAGCGTCAAGAATGGAAACTGTTGAGTGCCTTGAAGCCCCATGAAAAAAAAGAACGTTCCATCCGGAAAATGAATGTCTTCAGACTAGATGTCTGGGAACGGGAGTTGGGCAGTGGCGGTTTGATCGGAGATCTTGTCAGCGTGGATCGATCGCCTATCGGTTTGATTGCCAGCGGTGAATTACGACGTTTTGTCCCCGTTTGGGCCAATAAAAAATATTTACCGCCCTGTCAGGCACATTGTCCGACTGGCATCCCCGTTCAGAAAAGATGGGAGTTGATACGGAAAGGGAAAATACAGGAGGCGGTCAATCTGGCGCTGGAATATACGCCTTTTCCCGCTACGGTTTGCGGTTATCTTTGCCCCAATCTGTGCATGCAGAATTGCTCACGGCAAATGGTCAATCTACCTGCCGTGGATATAACCATTTTGGGCAAAGCTTCTCTGGAAGCGAAAGAACCGAAACCGCATCCGGCCACGGGCAAAAAAGTTGCCGTCATCGGCGGAGGAGCAGCGGGACTTTCCGTGGCCTGGCAATTATGGATGAACGGCCACGATGCGGTCATTTACGAAGGCAGGAAACAACTGGGCGGCAAAATTACGGAATCGATCCCGCAAAGTCGCATACCCTATGAAATCGTCGCGCATGAAATCAAGAGACTCGCAAAAAATATTCATCACATTCATCTGAATGCTTCCTTAACAAAAGAAGGATTCAGGAAGCTTAAAAACGAATTTGATTTCATCGTTATTGCTTCCGGTGCCGCAAAACCAAGAAAAATCAATGTGCGCGGGATTGACAAAGCGTTAGCCGCCCTTGATTTTCTCAGACAGAGCAAGCTCAATTGCATCAAGGTAGGAAAAAAAGTGGTTGTCATCGGCGCCGGCAACGTCGGCTGCGACGCCGCGACGGAAGCCTTTCGTCTGGGAGCTAAAAGCGTGACCTTAATCGATGTTCAGCAACCGGCATCATTCGGAGTCGAAAGACGTCATGCCGAAACAGCCGGTGCGAAATTCCTCTGGCCCTGCTTCACCAAAGCCATTACCGCCAAAGGAGTGGAACTGACCGATGGTGAAGTTTTACCTGCGGATACCGTTATTGTCGCAGTCGGCGACGTCCCGGATCTGTCTTTCCTGCCGGACGACATGGCGACAAAAAAGGGATTCATTGTTGTCAATGAAAATTTTAAAACGAACGACGACCAGATATTTGCTATCGGAGACGCCGTCAAGCCCGGCCTGCTTACGGACGCGATCGGAGCCGGACGCATTGCGGCGAGGGCTATAAATGATTTACTCAAGGGTTCCCATGAAACGTATGATCAACTGTCGCCAATTGATTTCAACAGGATAAAAACAGAATATTTTGATGCGCGTATCAAGAGTTTTTCCGATCTGGTTTCCTGTGCGACCAATTGCGCTTCCTGCGGTGTCTGCCGTGATTGCGGCATATGCGAGAGTATTTGTCCGCAAAATGCCATTTCCCGCAAAACACTGGAAGGGGAAAATTTTGAATATGTGGTTGACGAAGAACTTTGCATAGGATGCGGTTTCTGTGCCGGCGCTTGTCCGACTGGTGTTTGGGAAATCGTGGAAAATGCACCATTGGAATAAACATTAAAAGAGTGAGGATAATAAATTATGAAGAAAACGAAGCAAACAACTGCGGCAGAAAGACAATATCTGATTGAAAAGGAAAAATTTGTTCCCGTATCGCAGTACTTCGGGGAGGATACCTTCAACCGCAAGGCGATGAAGGAGAAGCTGTCCAGGGAAACCTTTAAGAAATTAATGGAGGCGATAGACGAAGGTAAGACAATCGACGCCAAAACAGCCGATATCGTAGCCGAGGCCATGAAAAAATGGGCTCTGGAAAAAGGCGCCACGCACTTTGCGCATTGGTTCCAGCCGATGACCGGCATCACCGCAGAAAAGCATGACGCGTTTATTGAACCCTGCGGCGACGGCCAGGTTATGGAAAAATTTTCCGGTAAACAGCTTGTTCAGGGAGAGCCCGATGCTTCCAGTTTTCCCTCAGGCGGAATACGCGCAACTTTTGAAGCGCGCGGTTACACGGCGTGGGATATGTCCTCACCTGCATTTATCAAAAGAAACGGAATTTCCACAACCCTTTGCATCCCGACAGTTTTTATTTCCTACACCGGACAGGCGCTGGATAAGAAAACTCCTCTTTTGCGTTCGATTCGCGCTTTAAGCAAAAGCGCCGTTAATATGCTGAAGCTTCTGGGCGCAAAGAAAGTCAGGAAAGTTCAATCCAATCTGGGCCCCGAACAAGAATACTTTCTGATCGATATGGATTATTTCTTCAAACGTCCCGATTTGGTATTGGGCGGTAGAACCGTTGTCGGAGCGCCTCCTCCCAAGGGACAGGAACTCGAAGATCAGTATTTCGGCAGTATCAAGGAAAGAATATCTTCTTACATGCACGACGTGGAAGAAGAACTTTTTAAACTGGGTATTCCGGCAAAAACGCGTCATAATGAGGTCGCTCCGAGTCAGTTTGAAATAGCGCCGGTTTATGAAGAGGCAAATATTGCGGTTGACCATAATCAAATGGTCATGGATACCATGAAGTCTGTTGCTAAGAAACACCGCCTGGCGGCGCTTCTGCACGAAAAACCCTTTGCTGGAATCAACGGCTCCGGCAAGCACCTGAACTGGTCGGTGGCCGACAATAACGGCAACAATCTGCTCAATCCCGGCAAGACACCACATGATAACATTCAGTTTCTTGTGTTTTTAATTGCGACCGTTCGCGCTGTTTACAAACATGCGGATATTCTTCGTGCCGCTGTTGCCTCGTATGCAAATGATCATCGGCTGGGCGCCAACGAAGCGCCACCGGCAATTATCTCCGTATTTTTGGGTGATCAGTTGATGCAAATTCTGGAAAATATTCAGAAGGGAACTATTGCCAAGGCAACCAACGCGGAAATCATAGACTTGGGCATTTCCTCCCTTCCAACACTCAGCAAGGACAATACCGACCGCAACAGAACATCGCCCTTTGCCTTTACCGGCAACAAATTTGAATTCCGCGCCGTAGGGTCATCGCAAAACATAGCATCACCGGCATTGGTCATCAACACAATTGTTGCGGAAAGCCTGGATGACCTGGCGGAAAAAATTAAAGCCAAGGAAACAAAGAACATCAATCAGGCCGTCTTGGAGGTTCTCAGAGACGAAATCACCTACATTAAACCGGTTCTCTTCAACGGCGACAATTACAGCAAGGAATGGGAAAAAGAAGCGGAAAGAAGAGGTCTCCCCAACGAAAAGACAACACCCACCGCGTTGAATGCCCTGATTACGAAAAAAGCGCTGAATCTTTTCGAAAAATATGAGGTTCTCTCCAATCTGGAACTCAAATCACGGCATCTGATTCATATTGAGCGCTACATCAAGGATCTGGAAATTGAGGTAAAATGTCTCAACAACATTTGCATGAATCAGATATTGCCGGCAGCCGTTGATTATCAAAATAAACTGGCTACAGCCATCAATTGTACAAAGGATGCTTTGGGATCTGCGGCGGTGATGTCTTCCGAAATTGAACTTCTCAAAAAAATTCTCGACCTGATCAACAGCATTTACTCTCTCAACAAGGAAATTCAGCGGAAAGTGGAATCCGTCACGAGTCTGCATGATGAACAGAAGAAGGCCGAAGCTTTGAGCGCTAAAGTCAAGCCGATGATGGACGAATTAAGGAAATATGTCGATGCTTTGGAAATTCTGGTGGATGATGAAATATGGCCTCTGCCGAAGTTCTGGGAGATGCTCTTTATCAGTTAAGAATAGCTTTTTGAAGGGTACGGTTTTTTACCGTTCCCTTCTGTTTTTGTTATTGACGGGGTTACGAAAAAAGGATAGAGACTCCACGCTTATTAAGTGTGCATAAGGAAGTTTACCTTATACTGTTCCATTCAGGTAAGCATTCTGTATCTTTCATATTTGTGTCATGGTTCACGAGGATACGATTCCGGATTTTTTTTAGGTGATTAAGTTTAATGCCTCTGTTAAAAAAAGAACGTAGAGCGTTGCTTGTCCTGGAAGACGGCAGTGTTTTTGAAGGAAACGCTTTTGCCGGCAGCGGCGAGACAATGGGCGAAGTTGTTTTCAATACGGGTATGACCGGATATCAGGAAGTGATTACCGATCCCTCATATAAAGGCCAAATTGTAACCATGACCTATCCTCTCGTCGGCAATTACGGAATAAACGATGAAGATATGGAATCGGCCGGTATCCATCTCGAGGGTTTTATCGTTAGAGAATATCAATCTAATCCCAGTAACTGGCGGATGAAGCAAAATCTGAAGTCCTTTCTGGAAAATTACGGAAAAATCGGTATCGAAGGAATTGACACGCGCGCGTTGACGCGACGCTTGCGACTTTCCGGAGCAATGAAGGGGATAATTTCCACGGAAAGCAAAGATATAGAATCAATGCTGGCGAAAGTGCGGGCGTATCCAGGTCTTATTGGTCGCGACCTTGTTCGCGAAGTAACTTGTTCTTCGCCATATGTCTGGAAAGAAGGGGCGCATTACACGGAAAAACTTCCCTCAAGAAAAACTGCTAAAAAATTGCGAGTGGCTGTTCTTGATTGCGGGGTCAAATATAACATTCTGCGTCTTCTGAAAAAAAACGGATGTGAAGTGCTTGTTTTGCCGGCAACTACAAAAGCTGATGAAATTCTGAAATTGAGGCCGGATGGGGTTTTGCTTTCCAATGGACCCGGTGATCCGGCTGCTCTTCCTTATATAGTGGATACGGTGCGAAATGTTATCGGGAAGATTCCAGTTTTTGGAATATGCCTTGGCCATCAAATGATTGGCCAGGCTATCGGCGGTTATACGGAAAAGTTGAAATTCGGTCATCACGGAATTAATCAACCCGTAAAGAACGTTGACACTGGCAGAGTTGAAATTACATCACAAAATCACGGTTTTGTTGTCGTTCCCGAATCAGTGGATAAAAAAGCAAAAAAGAACTATCATAATCTCAATGATCATACATCAGAAGGATTGCAGATGCCGCAGGCGTTCAGCGTACAGTACCATCCGGAAGCTGCTCCGGGACCGCACGATACCGAGTATTTGTTTGAGAAATTTGTACAAATGATGAAGAAAGAGAAGAGGAAGACAACGTGATATTGATCATTGATTTCGGCTCACAATACAATCAACTTATTGCCCGTCGGGTAAGAGAAAATCATGTTTACTGCCGGATTGAACCTCCGGATATTTCCATTGACACGATTAAGACGCTCAATCCCGAAGGAATTATTTTATCCGGTGGTCCGGCAAGTATCTACAGTAAAGGTGCTCCGCGCGTCGATCGTGGCATCTTTGATCTGGGAATTCCTGTTTTGGGTATTTGTTATGGCCTTCACTATATGATTGATTCGCTGGGTGGCGATGTAATCGGTTCCCAAAAACGCGAATACGGTTTTGCCGAGTTGCTGATCAGGAAACAGAAAAGCCTGTTTGCCGGTGTGAGTAAAAAAACACAGTGCTGGATGAGCCACGGCGATTCCATTGGTAAACTTCCATCGGGATTTGCCGCTACAGCATCTACCGCCAATACAGCGATAGCTGCCGCTGAAGATATTAAGCGCAAATTTTACGCATTGCAGTTTCACCCGGAAGTTGTTCACACGAAAGAAGGCAAAAAGATGCTTGCCAATTTCCTGTTTAATATCTGCCGATGCAAAAAAACCTGGTCGATGAAATCTTTTATCAATCATGCAGCCGACGAAATCCGCCGGCAGGTAGGCAGTGAGAAAGTCATACTGGGACTTTCCGGTGGCGTTGATTCTTCAGTAGCTGCTGCCTTATTAAATAAGGCTATAGGCAAACAGCTTACCTGTGTTTTCGTGGATAATGGCGTGCTGAGAGCGAATGAAGCCGGGCGCGTCATCGAAATGTTTAAAAAACATCTGCAAATCAATTTGCGGTTTGTGCGGTCTGGTAAAAAATTTTTGAAAAGGTTAAAAGGTGTGACCGATCCGGAAAAGAAAAGAAAAATTATCGGTCGCACATTTATTGAGGTGTTCGACAAAGAAGCTCGAAAAATAAAGGATGTAAAATTTCTGGCACAGGGTACTTTATATCCTGATTTAATCGAATCCCGATCTGCTTTCGGCGGTCCCAGTGCGGTAATTAAATCGCATCACAACGTTGGTGGCCTGCCGAAGAAAATGAATTTGAAGCTGGTCGAACCGCTCAAACATCTGTTCAAGGATGAAGTGCGACTTTTGGGAAAGGAATTGGGACTTGCCGACGATGTCGTTTGGCGACAACCTTTTCCCGGACCGGGTCTGGCAGTCCGGATTATCGGCGAAGTTACACCTCGGCGTCTGGCCGTATTGCGTCAGGCTGACACAATACTTTTGGAAGAAATACGCGCCGAAAATCTTTACTATAAACTCTGGCAATCTTTTGCGGTACTTTTACCTATAAAGAGTGTCGGCATAATGGGAGACCGGCGAACCTATGAAAATATTCTGGCCATCCGTGCTGTTACCAGCGACGATGCCATGACTGCCGACTGGGCTCAGCTACCGCATGACATTTTGGCACGAATATCCAATCGCATCATTAATGAAGTACGCGGGGTCAATCGCGTTGTTTACGATATTAGTTCCAAACCGCCCAGCACTATCGAATGGGAGTAAGGGGGGTGTGATATACCGGCGCACAGCATATGCCAAAACGCAAAGACATAAAAAAAATACTGCTCATCGGTTCCGGTCCTATTATCATAAGCCAGGCCTGTGAGTTTGACTATTCCGGAACTCAGGCCTGTAAAGCCCTGCGGGAGGAAGGTTATGAAGTTGTTTTAATCAACAGCAATCCTGCAACCATTATGACCGACCCGGAAATGGCCGATCGGACATATATAGAGCCGATAACTCCGGAAGCAGTAACAAAAATTATCGCCCGCGAGCGGCCGGATGCTTTGCTTCCCACGTTGGGCGGACAAACGGGATTGAACACTGCCGTGGCCGTGGCGGAAAGCGGTGCACTTAAAAAGTATAAAGTGGAAATGATCGGGGCTTCGCTTGACGTTATCCACAAAGCGGAAGACCGGGAAAAGTTCCGGCACGCGATGGAAAATATCGGTTTGCGCGTGCCTAAAAGCGGTTTTGCCCGCTCCATGAGTGATGTTCTGAAGATCGCCGATGAAATCGGTTTTCCACTGATCATCCGTCCTTCTTTTACCCTTGGCGGAACGGGCAGTGGCGTGGCCTACAACCGTGAAGAATTGATGGAAGTGGCCAAGGGCGGACTGGCTGCCAGCATGATTTCGGAAGTGATGATTGAGGAATCGGTGCTGGGCTGGAAAGAATACGAACTGGAAGTAATGCGGGATAAAGCCGATAATGTTGTCATCATTTGTTCTATTGAAAACTTTGACGCGATGGGTGTGCATACCGGCGAATCCATTACCGTTGCTCCCGCGCAGACCCTGACCGATAAAGAATATCAAATCATGCGCGACGCCGCCATTGCCATCATGCGCGAAATCGGCGTCGAGACGGGGGGGTCTAATGTTCAGTTCGCGGTTCATCCGCAAACGGGCGAAATGATTGTCGTCGAAATGAATCCCCGCGTTTCGCGGTCATCGGCGCTGGCTTCCAAAGCAACAGGATTTCCCATTGCCAAAATTGCTGCGAAACTTGCCGTCGGTTACACACTGGACGAAATCCCCAACGATATTACACGCGAAACGATGGCCTCTTTTGAGCCGACTATAGATTACTGCGTCGTGAAAATTCCGCGTTGGACATTTGAAAAATTCCCACAGGCCGAGGATTTCCTGACAACTTCCATGAAGTCGGTAGGCGAGACCATGTCCATCGGCCGCACTTTTAAAGAGTCCCTGCAAAAAGCTATTCGTTCTCTGGAAATTGGGCGCTTTATCCTTAATCAATCTCTGCCGGAAGATTTGAAAGATAAAAAAGAATTTCTCAAAAGCAAACTAATCAAACCCAATTCACTGCGGCTTTTCTATATCGCCGCTGCCATGCAAAACGATATGTCGATTGATGAGCTCTATCAATTAACAAAAATAGATCCGTGGTTTTTGCATCAGGTAAAGGAAATAGTTGATGCTGAAAATGAACTGAGGAATTCCACTCCATCAATAGAGTTGCTGAAAGCTGCCAAGAAAATTGGTTTTGCCGATCGGGCGCTGGCCTCTTTCTGGAAAATGACGGAACTGGAAGTTCGCCAGTGGCGCGAAAAGGAAAAAATTATGCCGGTATACAAACTTGTCGATACATGCGCGGCAGAGTTTGAAGCCTATACCCCTTATTATTATTCCACATATGAAACGGAAAATGAAACCCGACCGTCAGAGAAAAGGAAAGTAGCTATCATCGGTGGAGGCCCAAACCGCATAGGGCAGGGAATTGAATTCGACTATTGCTGCGTTCACGCGTCTTTTGCTCTGCGCGAAGAAGGCGTGGAAAGCATCATGATTAATTCCAATCCCGAAACCGTCAGCACCGATTATGATACATCCGACAAACTGTTTTTCGAGCCGGTGACTTTGGAAGATGTTTTGCACATTCTGCAGACAGAAAAACCCGAAGGAGTGATAGCTCAGTTTGGTGGTCAGACGCCTCTTAATCTGGCCAAAGGACTGGAAGCGGCCGGAATAAAAATTATGGGAACATCTCCCGATTCCATCGACCGCGCGGAGGATCGCGACCGCTTTCAGGAAATCGTTCGGAGACTCAATTTGAATCAGCCCGATAATGATACGGCCAGAGACACAAACAAAGCACTGGGAGCTGCCGCGCGCATCGGCTATCCGGTGCTGGTGCGGCCATCTTATGTGCTGGGTGGCCGTTCCATGGAAATAGTATATGATGACGAAACTCTCAAGGCATTCATGGAAAGGGCAATCCTTGTCTCACCGGAGCATCCAATTTTAATAGATAAATTTTTGGAGGACGCCATAGAAATAGACGTTGATGCCATCAGCGACGGTGAAACTACTGTTGTGGCGGGCATCATGGAACATATTGAAGAAGCAGGAATCCATTCTGGAGACAGCGCCTGCGTTCTTCCTCCTTTGACAATTTCCACTTCACTTCTGGATCTGATTAAAAAGCAGACAAAAATGCTGGCAAAGGAATTAAATGTTGTCGGTCTGATGAATATTCAATACGCCGTCAAGGATGGCATATTATATGTACTGGAAGTTAATCCCCGCGCGTCCCGAACAATTCCTTTTGTCAGCAAAGCCATTGGCGTTCCGTTGGCGAAACTTGCTACCAAAGTCATGCTGGGAAAATCTTTAAAAGAGCTGGGCTTTTCCAAAGCGCCGGAACCCCAACACATTTCCGTCAAAGAAGCTGTTTTCCCGTTCAACCGTTTTCCGGATGTGGATATTTTATTGGGACCGGAAATGAAATCAACCGGCGAAGTCATGGGCATAGACAAGTCGTTCGGTCTGGCTTTTGCCAAATCGCAAATGGCAGCAGGATTCAAAATGCCGACGGAGGGCACTATTTTTATCAGCGTCAATGATTATCACAAAGATAAGATTGTAGAGGTGGCCAAAACTTTTCAAGAGTTGGGTTTCAAAATATTGGCGACTAAAGGCACCGCTCTGTATCTGCTGGAACATGGCATTGGCGCCGGGATTGTTTTAAAATTAAGCGAGGGACGACCGCACATTGTGGACTTTATTAAAAACGGCGATATACAATTGGTGATTAATACCGGCTTGGGACGCAAATCTTCGCATGACGCTTATCATATCAGGCGCGGTGCGCTTGTTTATAATATTCTTTACACTACGACAATTGCGGGTGCGCGAGCGCTTTGCGAAGCGATAGCGGCTGTTAAAAAAGATAATTGGCAGGTATGCTCATTGCAGGAATATCAAAAGTGACAACCTCGTAAAAAGTCCATATGCTGCGTTGCGCTGCATCAGTTGTCGTTGCGACGCACACAAAGCACGTCTCACTCCAAATGCTTTGCGCGCCTTGCCTCTGGAGCTTTTTACAAGGCCGTATATATAATTGAAATATTTCGTCACTTGAAGTGATATTTTTAGAGATAATTAATTTTAATACATCCGCATAGGCGGGTTAAAGAGAGGCTACATGTCATCCTTATTTGAAGAACAGCAGGAAGAGTTTAAACGTCCACGCGAAGAATGCGGCATTTTCGCGATTTACGATCATGAGGAAGCTTCCCGCGTAGCTTTCTTCGGCCTTTTTGCCCTGCAACATCGTGGTCAGGAATCGGCAGGTATCGTGAGTTCGGACGGCTGTCAGGTCTGGGAACACAAAGGCATGGGACTGGCTGCCGAAGTGTTCAAAGAAGAGCATCTGCAAAAACTTCCCGGCAAACTGGCCATCGGACATGTCCGTTATTCCACGACAGGCTCTTCCACTATTTCCAACGCCCAGCCGTTTCTGGTTCGTTTTGGCGATGAATATTATGCGCTCGCGCACAACGGCAATATTCTTAATGCCAACAAACTGCGCAAAGAACTGGAAGACAGCGGCTCTATTTTTCAATCCACGATGGATAGCGAAATTGTTGTTCATCGGATGGCGCATCATTTGAAAAAGGGCCTGCAAAGAGCTTTGGTCGCAGCACTTTCGCGCCTTGAGGGGGCCTACAGCTTTATCATGCTGACGCGCGATAAAATAGTCGCCATGCGCGACCCGCGCGGTTTTAGGCCTCTGGCGCTGGGAAAACTAAGCGGCAGTTGGGTTGTCGCTTCGGAGACCTGCGCTTTTGATCTGGTAGGAGCCGAATATATAAGAGATGTCGAACCGGGCGAGATTCTGATAATCGATTCCAAAGGCGTCAAGAGCGTTAAGCCATTTCCGGAAATCAAACATTGCCACTGCATATTTGAATTGATTTATTTTGCCCGTCCCGACAGTCAGATTTTCGGTCAGAATGTTTATTTGTGTCGCAAGCGATTGGGACATGAATTGGCCCGTGAATACAAACCGGACATCGATCTCGTTATGCCCTTTCCGGATTCAGGAGTTTATGCGGCTTTGGGTTACGCGGAGAAAAGCGGCATCGGTTTTGAGATGGGCATGATTCGCAACCACTATATCGGTCGTACCTTTATACAGCCGTCTCAACCCCTGCGCGATTTCGGCGTGCGTGTAAAACTCAATCCTGTCAGAGCTATTTTGGAAGGAAAGAAAGTTTTGATTGTGGAGGATTCCATAATCCGCGGCACGACCAGCCGCAGCCGCGTAAAAAACCTGCGCAGTATCGGAATAAAAGAATTGCACATGGCTGTTAGCTGTCCCCCGACAGTCTATCCCTGTCCTTATGGTATTGATTTTCCCTCCAAAGGGGAACTCATCGCGGCGAAAAAAGAAAACGAAAAAGCCATTGCCGATTTCATCGGCCTTGATTCCATTCACTATCTTTCCGTAGACGGCATGATTAGAGCAACAGGCTTAAGCAAAGATTGTTTCTGCCTTGCCTGCTACACCGGCAAATATCCTATTGCGCCGCCGGAGACGATTGACAAGTTCTGCATGGAAATGAAGTAGGGCATACCATTCCGCTTTCTTCGGCTAATTTTGTTGACTGCGTCGTCGGCATCTGAAATCGAAATGGTATGTGTCGGTTGTGACACAATTTAGGACAAAAAATATCTTGTAATTTTTAAGGGCGTATTTGTCTGTATTCAGGTGTTTTTAACTTCCACAAAAAATCAAAATATGTTATCATTTTAAACAATTAATCGAATAGATGAGAGTAATTTATTTATATCGCTATCCTTTGGATGACAAATGATCGAGGAAAAAATTAACAGAAACGTTTTTGAAGTAGTTGATTTACGCGAAGCAGACGATAAAGCGGATTGGATTAACCGCAGTGCTGTCGAAAGATTAGAAGCCATCGAGTTTATGAGAAAGGTTATGTTCGGGCATGATCGAGTTTCCGAAAGACTTCAAAGAGTTCTTGAAATTACTGAACTCAAAAAAAATTGAATATCTGATTATTGGCGGTTACGCCGTAGGCTTTCATGGCTATCCGAGAGCGACAGGCGATATGGATGTATGGATTGCCGCCAATGAAAAAAGCGCCATGAAAATGGTTGGCGCTCTTAAACAGTTCGGTTTTGACCTCCCCTATTTGAACAAAGAAATCTTTTTGACAGAAAAAAAGTCATTCGAATGGGCATTCCGCCAATGCGTCTGGAGATACTGACGTTTATTGACGGTGTTCGTTTTGAAGACTGCTACAAAAATCGTGTCATTGCCAACTTTGACGGTTTCACTGTAAACTTCATTATCCAAAGATGATCTTATGCAAAACAAACGTGCCAGCGGCAGACCGCAGGATTTGGTTGACTGTGAGAAATTACAGAACGGCTTAAATATATAACCCTTTCATAAGTTATTTTCCTTCTTTACAAAAGAAGGAGATGTGATAAGATCTATTTTAAATAAGGGGGTATAGATAGTATTTCTAAAAAAAACAAATCCCCCAATTATTGATTTGCTAAATCTTGCATTCTCTTCAATTCTTATTGATGTCAGCAAATTAAAACGAAGCCCTTGTCTCGGTTATTCAAAAGAGAAAAAAATTGATTCTCACGCTCCTTTTGTTTTGATGAATCAAAAAATTTATCAAATAATCGAAGACCTAAAAATAATAAAGAATGAATATAGTGATTATCTTTTAACACCCGGTAAAGTATTTTTGGCAAATGCAATTGAATAATCCAGTTTATACAAACGATCGGATAGAAGAGATTAAATGTAATATTCATAAAAATATTTTAAAACGCGGCAAATATAGGCGTCAAGATATGCCTTCCATAGTCCGCCAACGGCGGATTCCTAATGACCATATTTAGTATTGCAGCCATTATTTTTCTTGTTGCATTGTTAACGCAGATAGACTATAATTATGACCAATAAAAAAGAGGATAAAAATATGAATAAGACAATTCCCCTGGCGGAAGCCAAGAAAAATTTATCGGCTCTTATTAGAGATGTTGAAACAAAATATGACCGGTTTATCATCACTAAAAATGGCGTCAATGAAGCGGTTTTAATGAGTTGTGATGAGTTTGACGGGTTACTTGAAACTTTGGATATTCTTTCCAATAAGGAAGAAAAAGATGCCATTGCCAGAGCAAAAAAACAAATTAGAAACGGCAGAACTATTTCTCTTTCCGCCATTAAAAAGAAATACAAGCTACTGTGAAATACAATATTGAATTAGCACAAGAAGCTGTATCTGATGTTAATGAACTCTTTTATGCGGACAAGAAACTCCTTGCCCGCATTTTGAAAAAAATTGAATCTCTTGCCTTCAATCCCCGTGAAGGAAAAGCTTTGACAGGCAATCACAAAGGTGAGTTTTCTTTGCGGGTTGGCGCCTACCGAATTGTTTACGAACTCAACACATCCGGCCATATCATTTTTATTCTTACGATTAAGCATCGAAAGCATGTCTATTAGCAAAACTATCCACGCCTTTCTATGCCCTTCCAGAACTTATCCTCAAGCTCTCTCTTCACGAGTTTGCCGTCGATATGCCGGGGAAGTTCTGCTGCAAATTCAACAATTTTAGGAATTTTGAATCCGCGCAAACCGCTCTTCCTGCAGTGTTCCAGTATATCCTCTTTGGTTATTGTTGAGCCCTTCTTCGGCTGCACGACGGCGGCTGCACACTCGCCCAAATCTGCATCCGGTGCCCTGACAACCGCGACGTCTGTAACTTCGGGGTGATTATTGATTATTCTTTCAATCTCATTGGGATAGATGTTTACTCCGCCACAGATAATCATTTCTTTTACTCTGCCGGTCAAATAAACATATCCGTCTTCATCCCTATAACCGATCAAGCCGTCGTCGAACCATCTGACTCCGTCAACGAATTCAAAAACATTCTTTGTTTTTTCCGGTGATCCGGAATACTTTAAACTTTCTGTCATCATTGTTCTGTTAAATATGTAGCCTTGCTCGTTCGGTGCGCACCGTCTGGCTTCCTCTTTATTATAAATCATCAGTTCGCCGCAGCGGGCTTTGCCAACGCTTGCCAGTCTTTGGGGATTTTGTTCATAGTCTTCAGGTAAGAGAGTTGTTACAACTGCCGTTTCCGATGAACCGTAGAATTCATAGAAAACATTATTTTTACATCCCCGTTCTTTAAAAAATCTATTCGCGGCTTCTTTAAGTTCCGGGGATGCCGGCGCGGAACCGCATATTAAAGATTTCATAGAACTCAAATCGTATTTATTCTTCACGTCATCAGGAAGATGCAACAATCTGTCTATAATTGTCGGAACTATAAATACCCAACCTATCCTTTCCTTCTCTATCAATCTCAGGAATTCTTCGCTGTTAAAGTTTCTCATGGCGACTCCGGTTGCGCCGTGCAGTAAAAGTGGTATCCATCCGATAATTGACGCGGCATGATATACCGGACTCGGCATTAAAAGTCTGATATTAGCCGATTTTTTATCCTTGATCTTATGAGCGCCAAACCAATAAGTAAAACTTACCTGTTTTACTAAAAGCGTTAAATATTCTTTAAGTGATATCTTCGGTTTTTCTGCTGTACTGCTTACCAAATACCCGAATCCGTCAAAATAATTAACATTTTTGGGAGCGCCGGTAGTCCCGCCGCTATAGGGGTTGATTGCAAGAGCGATACTAATCTTCGGCATGGTCTTCGGAGATTTGAATAGTAAATCCTCGTACAATATGATGCCCTTTCCGATTTTGGTTCCGACCATAACATAATGCTTCACTGAGTTAAGTTTATTTTTTATAGTGACAACGTCATCATAAAATTCCTCGTCGAAAATTAAGATTTTCGGTGATGCTCTGTTTATTGCCCCGGCGAGATCGTCTCCCTTCAAATGCCAGTTTAAAAAGGGCATGGGGCATCCTATAAGCGAACCGGCGAAAAGCGCTTCAAAAAATTCGTTGCCGTTGTAAAGAAGTTCGGCGAATCTGTCTTTGGGTTTTAAGTCAAGCGCCTGCAATCCATTCGCCAGCCGGAGCACTCTATCCTTAAGCTCCTTGTAGGTGATTCTCTTTTCTCCGGTAATTATTGCCTCTCTGTCACCGAAAACATCCCACATCGAAGCAAAATAATTGGCCACAAGATCATCAAGTTTAAATGTAAGGATGCATTTTATACTTTTTATAAAACCGGTTTTTTTAACCGTTCTAAACAAAGTTTTTGTGATATTCATTAAACCAAGTTGTTTAATTACTACAAGGGCAATTCCCCGGGTTTCTTTCATAAAAATTAAGCGGGGCAAGTTTGACAGAATTGAAAAAAAACTTTTTTCTTTCATAAAATATAAACCGCCTTTAAAATAAGATAATAATTTTCCTCAATTAGGGTTGCACCTTTAAAAACCAATAATTTCTGTCTTTATACCATTTCTAAAGCAATTTTTTCAAATTCCTTTATTTTCTCACCTTGCATGCGTTCCTTCATGAACGTGTATTCAAAAGCGCCCACGATGATTAAGGGAATATAGGGAACGCTCTGGAGTATATCAAGAAAATCTTGGCGGGAAAATGTGAATCGGGAAACTAATGATCTTATTAACAAGCGCTGTATAATCTGTGAGAATATTTATTGGTGGAAAACAAATCAAAGAAAAGATATAAGCCAACAAAATGTATTAACCCCCAAGGTAATCTTTAATGTTCATATCCTCCACGTTGCGGTATATTCCTTGGGGATAATTCGACTTGCAAATATCACTGCGCTTTGCTTGTGATATTTGAGTCTCATTAGGAGAAAGATGACCATTTACCGCCGTGTAACCTTATCAAGAGTACTGCAAATCAGCGCTCTGATGATGCTGATTTTTGTTATTATTTGTATTGTTTCTCTTTCGTTGGGCAGTGTCCGTATTGGCTTTGTCGAAGTACTCGGATCGCTGCTTAATTCATTTACCGGAGAAAGTCATCTTTCTTCACAAGAAGAATTAATTATATTTTCAGTGCGTCTGCCGCGGATTATTTTTGCCGCAGTTGTCGGCGCTTCACTTTCACTTGGCGGAGTTATTTTTCAGGCAATCCTGCGCAATCCGCTTGCTGATCCTTATATTCTGGGTATATCGGGAGGATCGGCTCTCGGAGCTATTATCGGAATTGTTATCGGCGCCGGTTCTTTTTATTTGGGAATTCCACTTCTGGCTTTTGTGGGAGCGCTGGCTACTGTTTTTTTAGTGTTTGTTGTTGCCGGAAGTGTCAGAGGTCCTCTGTCGGATAATTCGCTTTTGCTTTCCGGCGTTGTTGTGAATGCTTTTTTCTCCGCGGCTATTCTTTTTTTCCTATCGGTAGTCAACAGCATGGAGCTGCACAGCATTACTTTCTGGCTGATGGGTGATCTTTCAGGAACGTCGGTAAATGAAATTTGCGCGGCAGCTGTTTGCCTGCTTGCCGGTTTTGTTTTGCTTTACGCGCAGGCGCGGAAATTGGACTTGATTGTACAGGGTGAAGACACAGCTCAACAGTTAGGCATCCGTGTAGAAAAAACCAAACAAATACTTTTGATTATAACCTCGCTTATTATTTCCGTGGCGGTTTCTCTGGCCGGCATAATAGGTTTCGTGGGGATTATGGTGCCGCATTTTATGCGCCTGGTTTTTGGCTCCGATCATCGTCTGCTTTTGCCCGTTTCCGCTTTATTCGGAGCCTCATTTTTAATCGTTGCCGATACTATTGCCAGAATTATTCTCGCTCCCGCTGAACTGCCGGTAGGAGTTATAACGGCGCTTTGCGGCGCGCCTTATTTTATTTTTCTTTTGAAAAGGAATCAACGTTAAACATGCCTGTAATCGAAGCCAGAAATATTAACTTCAGTTATGATACGAAATCGGTAATGGGAAATGTTTCCTTTGCAATTGACGAAGCGCAAATAGCGGCGGTTATCGGGCCGAACGGCTCCGGCAAAACCACTCTTTTGAAAATCATCAACGGTACGCTTTTCCCCAATAGCGGGAAAATGTTTGTTGACGGCAAAGAAACGGTAAGATGGTCGCGAAGAGAAATTGCGCGGAAAGTAGCCATAGTGCCGCAGGAGACATCAATGATTTTTCCTTTTTACGCGGAAGAAATTGTTCTCATGGGACGATTTCCTCATCTGGGTCGCTATAGTTTTGAGGATAAGAATGATTATAAAATAGTGCATAAAGCCATGGAAAAAACGGACACGCTTACTTTTGCCGATCGGCGTTTTGATGAACTTAGCGCCGGAGAGCGCCAGCGGGTCCTGATTGCGAGAGCTCTGGCCCAGGAGCCGAAAATTCTGCTTTTGGATGAAAGTACGGTGTTTTTGGATCTTAAACATCAGGCACAGTTTTTAGCTTTACTGCGACAATTAAACACAGAGCAGAAATTGACGGTAATTTTTGTTACTCACGATATCAATCTGGCTGCGCAAAATGCTGAGAAAATAATTTTGCTTGATTCCGGGGAAATTTATGCTATAGGAAATCCCGCGGATGTTATTACCGCGGCGAACATAAAAGAGGTTTATGATGTCGATATTCTGATCGATCAGAATCCGAAAAACAGGTTGCCCAGAATGACGTTATTGACCTGAATAATTTGAAATATTGCTGAATTTCTTTCGAAGGATAACGATACCAAAGAAATTATTCCAAAAAAGAGATCAGCAGGGACTGCCAAATAAAGGAAGCCGGTTAAAGTCCGGCGCTGCCCCGCAACTGTAAGCGGAACGAAACCCACATTATCCACTGGCGCTTTAAGCGTTGGGAAGGGTGGAAAGTAGGATGCCGCAAGCCAGGAAACTTTATGGTGAGTCTAACTTACTTTGATCCCGAGGGGGAAAGGAGAAACTCCATGAAGAAAGTCTTTTTTTTAGTTCTGTTATTTTCCGTAGTTGTTTTTTCACCCGTACAAGCCGAAGATAAAAAAGCCGACGATGCCATCGTTACTATGGAAGAAATTGTCGTCACCGCGACGAAAATTCCGGAAAAACGAAAAGACATTCCCAATGCTGTTATCATAATAGATAAAAAGGACATTCAAACGTCCGGCGCTAAGAGTATCGGAGAATTACTGGCGAATGAACCTGGTTTAGACTGGCAGAGCTACGGCAATTACGCCGGCGCCTCACAGGAGATCCATATCCGTGGAATGCGCGGCAATGCAACCCAAGTATTTGTTAATGGCGTCAATGTCGGATCACCATCATTAGGTGTTGCGGATGTAGGAAAGATTTCTATCGATAACATTGAACGGATAGAGGTAGTCAAAGGCTCCGGTTCGCTTCTCTATGGATCGGGAGCAATGGCTGGAACTGTTAATATCATTACGAAAAGTCCAAAAAGAGATATAATTGACCTGAAAATTGGCGCCGGTTACGGTTCGCAAAACACGTATCGTGCAGCGGCAGAAAACGGGATGTTTGTTGCCGGAGATTTTGGATATTACCTGACTGCCGGAAGAACCGAAACCGATGGGTTCAGAGATAACAGCTATCTTCGACAAAATGATGTGTCTCTGAAACTGGTATTAGACAAGAGAGACACGATGAATATCAGCCTCTACGGTGATTATATAGATAGGGATTATGGCATGCCGGGTGTTCAACCGCCTGAAGGAACACAGGATTATTATTTAGGCGGTGAAAAGTTTTACAACAGCGATTCGGCAGCTCTCTTGGATCACAGTACCGATAAAGACGGTCATATCGCACTTAATGTCAAAGGTGTGCCGGCGAGATGGTTCGGTTATGACCTTAAAGGTTATTATGCGAATATGGAAAATTACAACTACGCGCGTTACGCATTCAATGGCACGGGCGCAGAGAACCGGATAACAAACGAAGTACTGGGGGCAGATGGCCACATGGACATTTATCCCTTTGAAGGCGCCAAAATACTTTTTGGCGGTGAATACAAGGACTTTAACTGGGAAAATCAGAGTTATGGTTTGGATTCATCCGGTAACAATAGCGGTTCTGAGTCTCAAACAGAAGCGCATGTGTTTACGAAGGGTATATTTACAGAGGTCGAATACAGGCCATTACAGTATGGAAAGGTGTTGGCAGGATTCAGGCATGAAAACCACTCCGCATTTGGTTCGGAAAATCTGCCCCTTTTCGGCTTGGTCATAAATCCGTTTGAAACAACGGCGTTAAAGATCAGTCACGGAAAACACTTTCTTGCTCCTGCACTCAACGATCTTTACTGGCCGGCCGATCCTTACACCAAAGGAAATGCCGACCTGAAACCGGAGAGCGGGTGGCAAACTGATGTTACTCTCGAACAGTCGCTGCTTAAAGATAAGTTATTCATGACGATATCGTATTTTCACTGGAATGTTGATGATAAAATTCAGTGGGAACCGGATTCCCAGGGTGTCTGGAGTCCGATTAATCTGTCTGGTTATAAGGCAGATGGCATTGAAACAGAAATCAAGATAGGATCTTTTTACGACTTATCATTGGCTTTGAGTTATACCTACATTAATGCGGAAGAAGAAAATCGTGCCTACACGAAGCAGGATTACGGATGGCCGCCGGATTTTCAATACACCATGGTCAAACGGCGTGCGACTATGACACCGGAGCATCTGTTCAAGAGTGACCTTACATACAAAAGCAAATTCGGGTTGACTGCAACGGCGACGGTGCGATACGTAAGTGATCAGCTTGTTTACAATACAGAATCCACAACCTATCCCGATACTAAAACAGTAACATATACCATCGGTTCCTACTGGACGGCGGATTTGAAAATAGAGCAGCGCCTTTACAAACACTGGATTCTGTCATTGTCCGGCAAAAACCTGTTTGATAAAGAGTATGATACTCATTTGTCAAATTTTACCGATCAAACTACAGGGAAAACCTCGCTGTGCTCATACCCGGGGGCCGGCCGGTCGATTTTTGCCAGTGTTACCTATGAATTTTAATAATTTCATGGTTTTAAGCTTGCCTGTCTGAAATGATGATTGTATTATATGGATTGCGTCAGGGGAAAATTTTATCCTGCCGCAATCCTGTAAATATTTTTTACCTTAACTTTTTGGCGTCTTGTGTTAAAGATCAGCGGAATCAAAATATATTATGTGTAAACGATTAACAAACAAAAATATATTGACACTTTTTTTAACTATTTTTCTTTTGATTGTATGTGCCGGCTTATCCTTTGCCCGTACAGTAACGGATGAAATCGGCCGCAGTGTAAATGTAACTTCTGTGCCGCAGAGAATTGTTTCTCTTGCTCCCGGAATCACGGAAACGCTTTTCGCACTTAATCTTGACAATGAAATTGCAGGCGTGACCACTTTTTGCAATTGGCCCACAGGAGCGCTGGCAAAACCGAAAATAGGCGGATTTGCCAATCCGTCTATAGAAAAAATTGTTTCCATGAAACCGGATTTAATAATTGCCACCGCTGACGGCAATAGAAAAGATACAGTGCAGCAATTGGAAAGACTGGGTTTAACCGTTTATGTAATAAATCCTTCGAATACCAAAGGAGTTTTAAAAAGCATTATACATATCGGTGAAATAACAAACAGAAAAAAGGATGCAAGGGAACTGATTGAAAAACTGCAAAACAGGTTAGACAATGTTGCTAAGCAACTCAGTAAAAAAAAGAGACCGCGCGTTTTTTTTCAATTGGGGATGGAGCCGGTGCTTTCGGCAGGCAGAGGCACATTAATCGATGAAGTAATTGAGACGGCCGGAGGTATTAATGTTGCCGGACTTGATTTAGCCAAATATCCGCATTACAGCGCCGAGGGAATCATAAAAGCGTCGCCTGAAATAATTGTTTTCGCGCCGATGGTCAATGATGAAGGCTTTGTAGCGGTAAAAAATTTCTGGCAAAAATTCGGTGAAATGCCGGCGGTGAAGAATGGTAGAATTTACCCGATAGATGCTGACCTGATTAACAGAGCTTCACCGCGTATTTTTGACGCGCTGGAAATGATGGCAAAGATTTTTCATCCTGAAATTAAATATTCAAGATAATAAATTTCCTGCATATCGTTTGTCACTGGGTTGAATCAAACAAAGGCTTAAAATATTTAATGTTGAAACAAAAAGTATAATAAAGGAACAGAAAATGAATTATCCGACTATTCCGGCTATTGATATTAATGCGGCGAAGCAGGCGAAAGAACGGCAAAACAACTTAACCAAGCCGGCAGGAAGTCTCGGGCGGCTGGAAGAAATTTCCATCCAATTAGCCGGGATGAAAGCCGATCCATATCCCCGGGTTGACCGTAAAGCGGTGATCGTTATGGCTGCTGATCATGGTGTAGCGAGAGAAGGCGTCAGTGCTTTTCCTGCTGAAGTGACGCAACAAATGGTGCTGAATTTTCTTAACGGCGGCGCCGCCATTAATGTCCTGGCGCGTCAGGCGGGAGCCGGTGTGTTCATTGTTGATATAGGCGTGGCCGCCGATTTTGATCCGTCCCTGCCGGGACTTTTACACCGAAAGGTTGCCCGCGGCACACGCAATATGGCTGGAGGGCCGGCAATGACCGGGGAGGAAGCCGAAAAAGCGCTGACCTGTGGCATGGATGTAATGACTCAAATTGCTAAAAAAGGTATTGATTTGGTTGCTACAGGGGACATGGGTATCGGCAACACTACGCCGTCATCGGCAATTGCGGCTGTGATGACCGGATTGCCTGTTGCCAAGGTAACCGGTCGTGGCACAGGAATTGATGATGATGCCCTGGCACACAAAATCAAAGTAATCGAACAGGCCATCGCTTTGAATCAGCCCGATCCGAAGGATGCGCTGGATGTGCTTTGCAAGGTTGGCGGTCTGGAAATTGCCGGTTTAGCCGGTGTGATGATAGCTGCTGCGGCACGCCGTATTCCGGTTGTGGTGGATGGATTTATTTCGGCAGCTGCCGCCTTGATTGCGGTCGGTTTGGCGCCGGATGTGCACAAGTATTTATTTGGCGCGCATAAATCGGTGGAAATCGGGCAACATGCCATACACAAGCATCTCGGTATAATTCCGCTGATTGATCTGAACCTGCGTTTGGGAGAAGGAACAGGCGCTGTTTTGGCTTTTCATTTGATTGAAGCCGCATCCCGCATCTTGAGGGAAATGGCAACGTTTGCTGAAGCCGGTGTAAGCGATAAAGAATGACAGGGGGCTGTTGAAAAACGCTTATTTACTGTTTTGCGCTGTAAACCGCACCGCTCGACGTATGTCTATATACGCCTCGCGGTTCATTTTTTGCGCGCCTTGCAACTAAGCATTTTTGAACAGACTCTTAAATTGAGGTTTTTCTATGCCTCCATAGCCTCAAGTAAAAAAGTTGTTTGTTATCAACATCTGTGTTTCGATGCAGGCTGATGGAGTGACCTGCAAAGGAGAAAGATGCGTAATCTGAGGACAGCCTTTGGTTTACTGACAGTACTGCCTTTCGGCATGCCGGAAGATTGGCAACCGGGTGATAGCGGTCGCGCCGGTATCTGGTGCCCTCTGGTAGGAATTATTGTCGGCGTTATTGTTTGGCTGGTATGGAAAGTATTAATCTTGTATTTTCCGTCGTTGATTGCCGGCATTTTGACTTTAATGGTGTGGGTTGTTTTAACCGGCGGGCTTCACCTGGACGGGTTGGCCGACTGTTGTGACGGATTACTGGTTTCTGCAACGCCGGAAAAACGGCTGGAAATAATGAAAGACCCGCATCTTGGCGCCTTTGGCGGAATCGGACTGTTGCTTATTCTGTTTTCCAAAGCTGCGGCGTTAAGTTTGCTTGCGGCTTCTTCGGGGGTGAGCATTATTCTGGCAACAACCATAAGCCGTTGGCTTATACTGCCTGCCGCATTACTGCCGCTCGCACACCCCGGCGGCATGGGAGCCGATTTTGCCGCCGGACTCAGGCGCAGCGCTATTTTTGTCACGGTAATTTTTCCTCTCGCACTTGTATTTCTCCTCGGTGTACAGGGTGTTTATGCCGTGTTGGTTGCTGTATTGGCTGCAATGGCTGTTTTGGGATTGGCAAAAAGTCGCATTAACGGTGTAAGCGGTGACGTATTCGGCATGTTGGTTGAAGTAACGGAAGCAGTTGTTTTATTGACATTTACTTTTGGGAGTTAAATGAACCGATATCCTTTTCGTTTGGGCACAACTTCATATATAATTCCGGCAGATATTTTACCCAATGTTCGGTATCTGGCCGGAAAAGTACAAGATGTGGAATTGGTGTTGTTTGAAGTTGAAGAAGGCTATGGCAATTTGCCCAACCGTGAACAGATTGCAGAAATGCGCAGCATAGCCTCTGATAATGACCTGACTTATACTATCCATCTGCCGTTGGATCTGCATTTGGCTGATGACGGTTCCTTGAAACATGCATCACTCGAAAAAGCTCAACGCGTGATTGACTGTACCTTTGAATTGGATCCATGGGCTTATGTTTTGCACCTGAATGGAAAATCTGTTCGTAATGGCGCTGCACCTGAAATCATGCAACACTGGCAGGAGAATGCCGTGCGATCGCTGGAAATTGTCGGGAATTGGGCAGGCAATGTGCAAAAACTGGCTGTTGAGAATGTGGAAGGATACCCATTGAATTTCTACGAACCTGTGCTGGACATGATTGCCGTCAGCCGCACAGTGGATATAGGTCATCTCTGGCTTGATAATAAGGATCCTGTTGAATACTTACGCAACGCTTTACCGCGTACAAGTGTTATTCACATTCACGGTATTGATGGTCGCGACCACAAATCTCTGGATCATGTGCCGACTGAGAAATTGCGTGCTGTATTGGATGAACTTCTGCGCGCCCAATATTGCGGAGTGCTGACTATAGAGGTGTTTTCTGAAAATGATTTTATAAAGTCATGTGTGGCGATAGAAGAAATAATAAACACAAAAACATCTTTTCCAGATGAGCCTGTACCAGGTAAAAACAATTTGTGCAAGGGAAATTAACATGAATCCTGAAATCCCCGCCGAAGGTATAACGCTTATTTTAGGCGGTGCCCGCAGCGGAAAAAGTTCGTTTGTCGAAAATATTGCGCGTGAAACCGGAAGTGCGGTTCTTTTTATTGCTACGGCAACAGATGACGATAATGAAATGGCTGAGCGTATTCGTAAACATCAGGCTTCGCGACCTGCCGAATGGCAAACTTTAGAAATTCCGCGTGGCATCGCCAATCATCTTTCCGCTCCTGTGGCGCCTGTCGTAATCGTAGATTGTATAACTTTGCTGGTTAGCAATATACTCATGTCGTTGCCGGAAAACACTTCTGCTGAAGTCGTCATGAATAAAATCCGCACGGAAGTTGATGAACTTATTGCGGCACAGGCAAGAATTGGCGGAAAATGGTTGATTATTTCCAATGAAGTCGGCCTGGGTCTTGTTCCACCTTATCCGTTAGGTCGTGTTTACCGTGATGCGCTTGGGTGGGCCAATCAGGCTCTGGCGCGTGTCGCTAAACGCGTCATTTTTATGATCGCCGGAATTCCGATGGTGATCAAGTAATTGTCCAATCATGAATTCAGAAAATAATGAGTTAAAGATGAAAAAAGCAATATTCAATTGGAGCGGCGGCAAAGATAGTGCGTTGTGCTTGTATCATTGCCTGAATGACAAAGAAATCGAGATAAAGTATCTTCTCACCACTTTAAGTCAACAACATGACAGAATTTCGATGCACGGCACAAGAAAAGAGTTGCTTCAGTTACAGGCTCAAAACATAGGAATAGAACTGAGGGAAATTTATCTGCCGGAATCGGCATCGATGGAAATATATGACGAAATAATAAAAAAAGCTTTGAATGAATTTAAAAACGAAGGAATTGAATATTCGATATTCGGAGATATTTTTCTGGAAGACTTGAAAAAATACAGGGAAGATAGATTAGCGGAAGTTCAAATGAAAGGTTTGTTTCCGTTGTGAAAAAAAACAAGCACGGAAATAATAAAAGAGTTTGTTGATTCAGGTTTTAAAACTGTTATTGTCTGTGTAAATGACAGATATCTTGACAAGTCGTTTGCCGGCCGCGTTATTGACAAGGCGTTTTTAAACGATCTGCCCGATAATGTCGATCCTTGCGGCGAAAACGGCGAGTATCATTCAATTGTTATTAATTCGCCTGATTTTCAAAGAAAGTTAATGTTGAAATCGTCCCGGGTAACTTCCGGTGAATTTGTATACTTAAAAATTGACGAAGTTTCTTTTTAATCATTTTTATAGATTTAAAATCCTTTTTCAGCTAAGTTAGCGGCCATGACTGCAAAATGGCTTCTGGTGGATACGCCAAGAAAATTACAGCGTGCTGTTAGTGATTTTGAGCAGGCGGAAATTTTAAGCATCGATACTGAATATGATTCTTTTCGGTATTTTAGGGAAAAACTTTGCCTGATTCAGATTCATAGCAATCACACAACCTATATCTTTGATCCTCTGGATAATTTGAATCTATCTTTTCTGGGCAAATATTTTGATAACCAGCAGGTTGTTAAAGTTTTGCATGCGGCCGATAACGATATCCGTCTTTTGAAAAGGGATTATAAGTTTAATTTCAGAAACATTTTCGATACCCATCGGGCAGCGCTTCTTTTAGGCTTTAAGCAACTTTCGCTGGAAAAAATGATTAAAGAGTTCGCCGATGTCGAGTTGAAAAAAAACAAAAAAATACAGCGTTCACCATGGGATAATCGTCCTTTGACGGAAGAACAGCTTCAATATGCAGCGCAGGATGTTATATATCTTCCGATACTTTATAAAAAACAATACATGGAATTGAGTGCAGGGGATTTAACAGAATCCGCCATGAATGATTTTAAAAAAATTGCCGGTACGAAATGGAAAGAAAAAAGAATAGATCGGCAAGGTCATACGAAAATCAGCGGCTACAATTCTTTAAATCAGCAACAAAAAGACTTGCTTAAAAAGCTTTACATCTGGCGTTTTCACAGGGCGAAAGATGAAAACCGTGCCGTATTCATGTTTCTACCGGACAGCGATTTGCTGGGACTTGTGCAGGATATCGGACATCCTGAAAAATATTTGTCGCAAAGAAAAATTAAAGCATACGGTGATGATTTAAATCGAATAATCAAGAATTGTTAACCCATCTTCCGCAGAAAGTCATTGGATGTGAGAAAATATGGATGGATTTTCACTGAAAGTTCAATGATTACA
>MAEO01000221.1 GCA_001683985.1 Smithella sp. M82 | reverse complement strand
CACAAAACGTCATTTTCTTCTTGACATTCAATAAATTAAGTCTTATATTACTTTCACACAGCGTCACTTAAAAACACACTGTTTCAGGCAAAAAAGCGGGACTATAGCGGGACTGGGAAACACACGGATATAAAGACTTCCGTCGAAAAACAGGGGGATTATCTTAGAACGGGACATAAAAAGACACTGTCTGGCAACAGTAAGATATTGTAACAGTTTTAACCGATAAGTGGGACTATAGCGGGACAGGGAGACACACGGATATTTAGGAAGGAGGCTTTAATGATGCAAAAATGGCACAAGACAAACTTTCGGGGGGTGCGTTATCGGTTACACGCGACGCGAAAGAACGGCGTTAAGCGCGATCAGTACTTTACGATCCGTTACAAGCTGGCCGGAAAAGATCATGAAGAAGGCTTAGGCTGGGGAAGTGAGGGCTGGACGGCGGCAAAAGCTTATGAACGGCTGGCGGAACTCAAGGCAAATCAAAAGACCGCCGAGGGACCGCAAACGTTAAAAGAGAAAAGGGCAATCCTTGAGCAAGAACAAAAAGAAGCCGAAGCAAAACAGGCCAAAGACGCGGCGGAATCAATAACCTTTCAAGCCTTTTTCAATGGCGATTATCTTGCGCAGACCGAAACCGACAAGAAACCGCGAACCGTCGAACGGGAAAAGGGACTTTTTAAGATCTGGATTGATCCGGCAATCGGCGCAAAGCCGATGAAAGACATAAGCGCATTTCACCTTGAAAAGCTTAAACGAGATATGGCGAACGGCGGACAATCGCCACGTTCAATCGAATATGCGCTTTCAGTTGTGAGGCAGGTCTTCAACGTAGCAAAACGTCTCAAGGTGTTCACCGGCGACAATCCGGTCGGG
>MAEO01000220.1 GCA_001683985.1 Smithella sp. M82 | reverse complement strand
TCAGTCACCTCCATTAGGCAACTTAGCAAACCGGACAGTTTATGTGCTACAAAACAGGACAATTCATGTGCTTCTTACAGAACTAGAAAAAGATCTTGCATGTGTGTTGCGAGTGTGATACATTGGAATTATGAAAACCTCAGTCGTCCATGCACGGATTGAACCGCAAACAAAGCAAAAGGCAGAAGGGGTCCTTCGGAAACTCGGCCTTACTCCAACGGAGGCTATCCGTATTTTCTACAAACAGATATCTCTTCGTGGGGGTCTCCCTTTCTCTGTTGCGATTCCGAACAAACTTACGGCCTCCACCCTTGAGAAGAGCCGCCGGGGCGAAGATATTCAGGAATTCGAGTCGTTAGAGGCGATGTTCAAGGATTGGGAGAAATGAAGAAGGTCTCCCAGACCAGGCAGTTTTCCCGGGATGTCAAACGCATGCGGAAACGCGGGAATGATCTGGAGAAACTCCGGGGAATTGTCAAGCTTTTAGCTGAAGGCGCCCCGCTTCCATCAACCTACAGAGACCATCCACTCACGGGACCGTGGCAGCCATCACGCGACTGCCACATTGAAGCCGACTGGATCTTGATTTATACAACCGATAAGGGATCGCTTCGGCTTGAACGAACCGGCACGCACAGTGACCTCTTCAAAAAATGAGATCGTCCAACAAACGGCTGCACCGGATAGCCAATAAACCCGGCTCCCGGTGAGCCTATTCGTTACCGTGAAAAAAAATGAAAAATTGGAACCAACAAGAAGTTGAAATCTTAAGGAGCAAAGGTGGAGTAATTGCGCTTGCTAATCCTTACGATAATCTGCTCACAACCGGAGTTGAGCCTTGGCCTCCCTCCGAGATAGTTCAAAAACTTTATCAAAGCCGTCAGGTAAAAGCTTTTGCCGAAGATCAAAAGAAAATATTACAGAAATACAACGGATATTATTCAGATCTTCAGTCTATTCACAGTGAGGACGCAATTACGTGGAGTGTATTTGGAACTGTTGCCCACTCTATAGATGGAATACGAAACAAATTCATATCAGAACTATTTCAGCTTCTTGGCATAAAGGCGGAGTCAATCAAAAGTTCTGAAATATTTTTATGGAGACGCATTCCCCACCCAGACACTCTTGTATCTGGCGGCCCAGAAATTGATTTTGGTATTTTAACGGAAAACACTCTGCTATTGGGTGAGGCAAAATGGAAATCATCCGTTAGTACAGCACAAGGGAAAAATAAGGTTAAGAATCAAATTCAGTTGCGTGTGGAATTCCTGCAAAAATATGCAAATAAATTGTACCCAGGGGTAACCCAATTTCTGGTCCTTGGAGTGGGGCTCAATAATGGTGTCACTGAGAATTATTCAGTGCAATGTATCGACACAACATGGCAGGATATTTGTGGTTTAGCTTCCCATCCAAACCATGATGAATTGCTAAAGTATCTTGCTTGGAAAATAGAAAATACAAACAACGGATAACAATTTCCCAGTCCCCAATTTCCCCAATATATGTTAGCCCTCAAAAATATGATTTGATAATAGGTCTCTTTGTTAGTATATTGTAATTACATTAACCACAATTGGAGGCGAAAATGACGACTTTAATCAGAATAGGAAATTCACAGGGTATCCGTATTCCAAAGGCAGTAATCGAGCAAGCACGATTAGAAGACAAGCAATTGGAATTCAAAATAATCGACGACGGACTGTTAATTCAACCTGTTAAGAAAAACAGAGAAGGCTGGAAAGAACAATTTAATAAAGCCCTTAAATCCCAGGAATCAAGCGAATCGGATCAAGAGTGGTTGGATGCCCCATTGGCAGATGAAAAGGACTGGGAATGGTAAAAAAAGATGTTCGTAGATTTGAGATTTGGCTGGTTCAACTTGATCCGACACAAGGTTCTGAAATTAAGAAAACAAGGCCTTGTGTTGTTGTCTCCCCTGATGAAATGGCTGCTCTGAAGACCGCGATTGTTGCCCCAATGACATCCAAAGGATTTAATTATCCAACCAGAATTCAATATACATTTCAGGGTAAAAAAGGATTGATCTTGCTTGACCAATTGAGAGCCATTGACAAATCCAGGTTAATTCAAAAACTTGGTGTAATTTCCCAAAATTCGCAGATTAAAATTATCAATTGTTTGCAAGAGCTTTTCGCGTATTAAGGGGCTAACCACGGCATCAAGGCGACGGCAAAAAGCCGCCGCGCCTTATGCCGGCCGTTAGGCGTAAGAAAGGAGAATAACAGAGAAAGGATTTTCTTTTCTTTTACACCAGTTTGCGGGTTCGTCATTGTAACTCATTGTAATGGTTGAATCGCTCTTTGAAAAATCCGAAAAT
>MAEO01000052.1 GCA_001683985.1 Smithella sp. M82 | reverse complement strand
ACCGACTTTTTGAAATGTAACATCGCGAAAAATATCATGGCTTATGCGTATACTTAAAAGAAAATATGTCCAAACTCCAGACGCAGCTTTAGCTGCGTTTTAGCGGGTCTAAAGATCCGCACTACATTAATATATCCCTTCCCCCTGAATCCCCCGCTAGCGGGGACAATTATTTTTTTGTGCATTCATACATCATAATCGCTGCTGCCTGCGGCAGACTAAGGGAATCCTCTTTGCCTCTGCCTGGAATATTCCATTTTTCATCGGCCATTTTTAAAATCGATTCCGGCAGGCCGTGACTTTCATTGCCTAAGATTAGGGCAGTTTTTTGCTTAACCGGATGAGGCAGCGCCCCTTTGTGTACATCGGAGCCAATAAGAAAAAAGTTTTTCTTAATTTCAGGCAATGCAACGGATAAATCAATTTCCGGAACGAGTGTCAAATGAAAAATACTGCCCATGGAAGCGCGTACAGCTTTCGGGTTGGTATAATCAACCGAATTAGTACTCAGAATTATTCCATCAAAGCCGAACCACTGCGCGCTGCGTGCCAGTGCGCCAAGATTAAGAGGATTGTTGATTTCATGCAGAATCAGAATATTGCCGGGAGCGCTTGTCATCCATGAAGAAAAATCGAGGATGGTTTTGATTGCGACCAGCGCCATTATACCTTCCGGTTCCCTATCTTGTCCTATTTTTTCCCACTGTGAACGGTTCAACCGATATATGGGAATATCTACGGAAAATGCAAGTTTTTCCCAGTATTTTAATTTTTCAGGAATAACAAGTAACGCTTTAATTTGCCAGTCGCTTTTCAGCAGTTCTTCGACAACCTTGACACCCTCAGCAAGGAAAATATCTTCTTCCTGACGAATTTTTCTGTCATCAAGTCGGGCCCATTTTTTCAACTGAATTTGAGAAGGTGTCAAAAATTCGGTTTGCATGGCATCAACCCTTCAATGTTACATTCGGAATGTCTTTATACTTGGTATCCGGCCACATTATTGACGCGATTATTGATATAACGAGAATAGAGGATATGACAATCAGAGAAATTACGGTTGGTATATGGAAGAAATCCGCAATGAGCATCTTTACGCCGACGAAACTCAAGATTACTGCCAGGCCATAATGCAACAGATGAAACAGTTTCATCAAACCGGAGATGGCAAAGAATAAGGAACGCAACCCCAGAACAGCAAAGACGTTTGATGTATAAACAATAAAAGGGTCAGTGGAAATGGCCAGAATAGCAGGGATGGAATCGACAGCAAACAGGATATCCGTGGTTTCCAGCGCTAGGAGCACCGCCAGCATGGGGGTGGCAAAGCGCCTGCCGTTTTTAATGATGAAAAATCTTGCTTCCTGAAATTCTTTGGTCACCGGAATCACGTAACGAAGCATTTTTATCGCAACATTTTTATCAGGATGCACCTCAGTTTGTTTGTTCAGTGCCAGTTTTATTCCGGTATAAATCAAAAAAGCACCGAAAACGTACATGATCCAGTGGAATTTGTTAATGAGTGCGACACCCGCGAAAATAAATGCGGCACGGGTAATCAATGCCAGCAGGATGCCCCAGAAAAGCGCCTTGTGTTCATAAGCGGGAGGCACGTTGAAAAACCTAAAAATCAGCAAAAAAACGAAAAGATTGTCGATGCTCAGAGAGTATTCAATAATATAAGCGGTAAAAAACTCCAGAGCCCTGGAGTGGCCGTAGAAATAGTAAACGCCGGCTCCGAAAAGGCAGGCTAGCATTATCCAGAAAGAAGTCCACATCATGGCTTCTTTCATTTTTATGACATGGACTTTGCGGTTGAAAACGCCTAGATCCAAAGCCAACATCGTGAAAATAAAAATGCTGAAAATTATCCACCACAAGATCATTTATGAACCCCTTTTTTTCAGATCATACGGCGAAGTGTTTGAGCGGCGTTGTGAATAATATCCCAGGGCGCACTGAAGGGCGGCGCATAAGCCAGATCGATGTATCCGATTTCATCAATGTTTAGACCTGTCCAGAGAGCGACGGAAAGCGCGTTGATTCTTCCCACCACTCCGGCGATACCCACAGCCTGCGCGCCCAGCAGCTTTCCCGATGATTTATCAGCGGTCAGCTTCAGTCCAATTTTTTTCATGCCCATTGCCGGCGCCATGGCGCTGCCCCATGTAATGTTGCTTATTGGTGCGTACCCGGCGGCAATGGCTTCGTTTTCAGAAAGGCCTGTTGCCGCGCATTCCAGGTTAAAAAGACGAAAGGATTGGGCTCCGACGATACCGTCGAAAGTCAGCGGTCTTCCACCGATGTTCCGACCGGCAACGCGCCCTTGTTTGTTGGCAATGTCGCCCAGAGGAATATTAACCCAGCGGCGGCTGACGCGATTCCACGATTCGCAGCAGTCGCCGGCTGCATAAACATTTTCCACAGATGTCTGCTGGGCAAAGTTGACCGCAATCGCGCCGGTTCCACCGATGGTGAGACCAGCAGCTTTGGCCAGCACGGCATTGGGTCTGACGCCGACGGCCAGTAACACCATATCGCCTTGCCACTCTCCCGCGTCAGTTATCACCTTCAAAGAATCACCGGATGATTTTTCAATAGCTTTTGCCTGGGTGTTGCCGATGAATCTCACACCATGAGCCTGAAGTTCTTCGAGCATCACCGATGAAAGGTTCTTGTCCCAGCGGTTTGCAGGCATAGCATTCTTATGAAGGATCGCAGTGGAAATTCCGGCCGCGTGCAGGGCTTCGCTCATTTCCAGTCCGATGAAACCGCCACCGATAATGATGACGCGCCGGGCATTTTTTTCACGCAGCCATAATTTGATGTGGATAGCATCTTCCAGATTTCTAAGTAAATAGACACCGGGCAGATTTCTGCCAGGAATATCCGGCATAAAAGCGTTTGTGCCGGTTCCGATGACCAGGAAGTCATAAGGAAATTTATGGCCGTCTTTTGTTTCGACAACATTTGCGTGGGGATTGATATTGACGACTTCCGTGTCAAGTTGCACCTCCACGCCCCGTTTGCGGAATTCTTCCGGCGTGCGCGCTACCAGTTTATTTTCATCCTTGATGATATTGCCGATATAATAAGGAGTTGGACAGGAAGAATATGAGACAAACTTTCCTGCCTGCAAAATGACGGCATTCAATTCAGGATTGTTTCGTTTTGCCTCTGCTGCCGCGGAAGCTCCGCCGGCACCGCCACCGATAATAATCAAGTTCTTTTTCATATAGCCCCCGCTAATATTTTTAAGAAGATGAGATTTTTCTGCGCCATATGATGATAATTATGCCCGCTATCATCATTAACAGGCAAAGCGCCTGTCCCATACTCATAAAGCTTAGAACCAAGCCGAGTTGGTAATCCGGTTCACGGAAAAATTCAATGAAGAAACGCACGAAACCATACCCGCAAAGATAAATTCCCAGAAGCAATCCGTCAAAACATTTCTTTTTTCTGATGATCCATAGAAGAACAAAAAGAACAATTCCTTCAAAGAATGCTTCGTAAAGTTGGGAAGGATGGCGCAGGCTTTGCGTCTCATCTAAAGGGAAATACATTCCCCACGACACAGTAGTAACACGGCCATACAACTCGCCATTAATAAAATTACCGATTCGACCGAAAGTGCAACCCAGGGGTATGGCCGGACAAAACAGATCGACAAAATGCCAGAGGTTAATCTTACGTTTGCGGCAAAATAATATAGTGGCAATAACAATACCAATAAGTCCTCCATGATAAGACATGCCGCTGAGTCCGACGAACTTGACTCCGTTGGAGAAATCAAAAGGCAAAATTATTTCCAGCGGATGTTGCAAATAATAACCGAAGTTGTAAAATAAAACGTAACCAAACCGTCCTCCTAAAATCAGAGCGAGCATTGCCCAGACAAGATAGTCCTGAACTGTTTCTACTGTATATTTGTAATTTTCACTTTTTAGACGATAAACGGTGAGAAAATAGACAATGGCGAAAGCGACAAGATACATCAAACTGTAGTAACGAAGTTGGAATGTACCTATGCTGAAAAGAGAGGAATTTATGTGAGCCGGTAAGTGCTGCCAGGTATTGATGAAAGATTCCATGTCTTGCTTATGTCCGCCTGGTTCGTAGATTTTGTCACTGTATGTCTTTCGGGTTTCCCATTGCCGATACACCCGATATGACAATTTAAGTCTTTAGTACGCTTGGCCTTTAAGCTCATCAACGTATTGTTCTGCGCTGTAGATGGCATTGGCGCCATCGCCGGCCGCCGTTACCACCTGACGGAACTGTTTGGCGCGGCAGTCTCCCGCGGCAAATATACCGGGGGCGGATGTGTGCATATTGTCATCTGTAATAATGTAACCGCCTTTGTCCAGGTTTAAAATTCCCCGGAAAATAGAGGTGTTGGGAGTCAGTCCGATAAAGATAAAAACACCTTCCGCTTCAATATTTTTAATTTTTCCTGATTCAACTTCAGCCACTTTCACGCCGGTGACAAATTCTGTGCCTGCAACTTCGGTAAGTTTTGCCTTCCAGACAAATTCGATTTTTTTTTCCGCAAAAGCTCTTTTCCGCAAAATTGCTGCTGCGCGTAACCTGTCACGGCGGTGGATTACTGTAACTTTTCTGGCGAAATGAGTTAGAAGCAGCGCTTCCTGAATAGCGGTGTCTCCTCCGCCCACGACAACAACATCTTTGTTGCGGTAAAACGGACCGTCGCAGGTCGCGCAATATGACACGCCTTTCCCGGCAAACTCCTCTTCGCCGGGAACACCCAGTTTATCCCATCGCGCTCCGGTTGCGATAACAATACTCAAGGTTTTGTAAGATTTGTCTCCCACAGCGATATCCCAGACTGCCGGATTATCTCCGGCTTTTTTAATTGCCTGAACATCGTGGGCAACAATTTCCAGTCCGAAATTAAGCGCCTGTTTTTTAAAAAGCTGCATCAAATCGAAGCCGTTAATCCCGTCGGGAATTCCCGGATAATTTTCAATCATATGGGTAATAGTTATCTGACTGACCGTTGCCGCGCCTTCCACCAGCAATGTTTTCAGCCCGCTTCTTGCGGCGTAAATACCCGCTGTATAACCTGCCGGTCCGCCGCCAATAATAATGGTATCGTAGTCATATTCAGGCAAATTCGCTTTGCTCACGGGAATTCCTCCTCAGATAATTTGTCTGTACCTTATCAAATAAGGTTGTTTTGTAAAGTTTTTTTTCTGGGGAGGTAATAGTTTTGAAAAAAATATTCTACTGCGTCTCGGAAACAGATAATGCTGATAATAAATCTGAATAAAGTCCTTCGACAATAATTCTGAATGTATCGCCGGTACGCAAATCGGTATTGAAATCGATATCCCATGCTAAAATATCCGCTGCCTGTAAAGCAGGCAAATAATCTTCTCGAAAAGTTTTTCCATGTGCAATCCGTATTTTGTAAAAATGGAAAAAAGGGTTTCTCCTTCTTCAATTGTATTGTTGATAGATTTTAAAGAAGTGATTTCAGGAACAAGAACCGGTTCCTCTTTGAAAATATTTATCAAAGGTTGATGTTGTATTGATTTTTGTCATTAGTTTATTTTACGTAAAACATTACAAATATTAACTCCTTGTTTTCGTGCGCAAGGCATCTTTATATAAACACTTAATAATATTATTGATTTGCAATTAAAAACTTATTCTGCTTACTCTGTTGTTTTTTACTTGACAAAAATAAAAAGATTATTAAAATATATTTAAAGTTCGTCTCCTGTGGCACGTTTTCCCTTCTGATGCTGACCATTTCAAACGGTACGTTTCTGCATTTTTCAAATCATGATGTGAATTAGCGGGTGTTGTATCAGTGTTCTTCAGAATCTCAAAAGAAAAGTAATGTTAGCGTCTTATTAAACAAAGAAGAAAAAAAGGAGGGGGAAAGATGAAAAAAATAGTTATGGGAGTCATGGTATTATTCTTTATGTCGGTTATAACGTTGGTTCCTTTAAGCGCAAAAGCCGAGATGCAGGCGATGACAGAAAATGAAATGGAAATGGTCACAGCTCAAATAACCGCTTCTCAGCTTATTGGTGGATTAATTACTGGTGTGGGGAATGGGTTAAATTATCTGGGCGTAAGCGATGATGAATTCAATACCTTTCTGACTAATGTCTATAGCATCAGACCGGTTAAATTTTTAGTGGACAGATTGGCGAAATCTAAACTTGTTGATAAGTTAGTGAATACAGAAATACCATTTACTCCAAAATTTCCACAATAGACAAAATAGTAAATCGTAAAATAATGTTATTTAGTCAATATTGAATTTGTTATTTAAAGATTTCCGCCCTCATGGTTCAAAAAACCATGAAGGCGGTTTTTTTATTATGATTTTCTTTTTGTTGAACCTACGGCAAGTGCCTCAATCTTTTCTTCCGGCATGCCCACCCATCTGGAAATTTTAAGACGCTGATGTACTTCATATCAGTAATATTCAGTTTGACTTGGATAACTGATTCATTTCAGCAGAACCGGGTGAAATAAATATTACAAAAGTAGGCGGGAAGTCGATAGAGAAGAAACAAAAGGAAGAAAAAGACCAGTCGGAATAACGATTGTACTACGTTTCAGAAACAGGGTTATCGTCTGGTTAATTGGCGGTACTTGATTCGATGTGGTTGATTAGCGGCGGCGCCCAGTCTTTTCTTTCTGTCTTCTTCATATTCGGAATAGTTGCCGTCAAAGAAAAGTACCTTGCTTTCGCCTTCAAACGCCAGAATGTGTGTGCAGATTCTGTCCAGAAACCAACGGTCGTGGCTGATGACGACGACGCATCCGGCAAAACTCTCCAATGCATCTTCCAGCGCGCGCAGGGTGTTGACATCCAGATCGTTGGTCGGTTCATCGAGTAAAAGAACGTTGCCGCCTTCCTTGAGCATGCGCGCCAGATGAACGCGGTTGCGCTCGCCGCCGGAAAGCGTTCCCACTTTTTTCTGCTGATCGGCGCCGGAGAAATTGAAGCGTGAAACATACGCGCGGGAATTGATCTGTCGGTTGCCGATGGGAATGACATCCTGTCCGCCGGAAATCATTTCCCAAATGTTTTTATCGGGGTCGAGCGAATCGCGGCTCTGGTCAACATAAGCGAGTTTTACCGTATCGCCGACGCGGATCATTCCGGAATCCGGTTTTTCCTGGCCGGTAATCATACGGAAAAGAGTGGTTTTTCCCGCGCCGTTGGGGCCGATCACGCCGATAATGCCGCCGGGCGGCAGGGTAAAACTCATGTTTTCCATCAGTAGTTTATCGCCGTAACCTTTGTTGACATCTTTGGTTTCGATTACCAGATCGCCCAAACGGGGCCCCGGCGCGATAAAGATTTCCCGAGCGCCGGATTCTTTTTCCATATTTTTTCCCAGCAGTTCCTCATAAGCGCTGATGCGCGCCTTGGATTTGGCGTGCCTGCCTTTAGGTGACATACGAATCCATTCCAGTTCACGCTCCAGGGTTTTGATGCGGTTGGTTTCCGCCTTTTCCTCGTTTTTCAGGCGGTTTTGTTTTTGTTCCAGCCAGGAAGAATAGTTTCCCTGCCAGGGAATGCCCTGTCCGCGGTCCAGTTCCAGAATCCATCCGGCAACGTTATCCAGAAAATAGCGATCATGGGTAACGGCAATAATAGTGCCTTCATATTTTTGCAGATGATGTTCCAGCCAGGCGACGGATTCCGCATCCAGATGATTGGTCGGTTCATCCAAAAGCAGAATGTCCGGCTTTTGCAGAAGCAAACGGCACAGCGCTACACGACGCCTTTCACCGCCGGAAAGGACTTTCACTGGTATATCGCCGGGAGGACAACGCAGAGCATCCATCGCCATTTCCAGTCTGGAATCTATATCCCAGGCATCGAGAGCATCGAGCTTTTCCTGCACCTCGCCTTGTCTTTCGCAAAGTTTGGCCATCTCATCATCCGACATCGGTTCGGCAAACTTTTCGTTTATTTCATTGTATTCATGAATTAAATCCATGGTGCTCTGCGCTCCCTGTTCGACGATCTGCCGGACGGTTTTGGTTTCGTCCAGACGCGGTTCCTGCTCCAGATAGCCGACAGTATAGCCTGCCGACAGAATAGTCTTACCCAGAAAATCCGTATCCACCCCGGCAAGAATTTTTAGAAGAGAGCTTTTACCCGAACCATTTAAACCGATGACGCCGATTCTTGCTCCGTAAAAATAAGACAGATAAATGTCTTTGAGCGCCGGTTTTTTATCATAGATTTTGCTTACTCCGATCATGGAGTAAATTACCTTGTTTCCTTCATTGGCCATAAAAGGTTTTTCTCCGCGAAAAGTACTTTAAATGTAAGGGAATATACCCTGAATGATGATATTGAAATTATCCTGAATGTTGTTCTTACCGTGGATGATGCCCATGTGTCCGGGGAAAAGCCACTCCAGATCGAGTTTGGAGAATGCGAGAATACTTTTCTTTAAAAGCGTGCCGTTACCGCCTGGAAAATCAGTTCGTCCGACACTTTGATCAAAAACCACATCGCCGCAAAACAGCGCTTTTTGCCGGGGCCAGTAAAGGCCGATGGAACCCGGGGAATGACCTGGAGCAAGAATTATTTTAAATATCTCGCTTCCTAACACCACGTCGCCTTCTTCCAGCGGTAAGTTTATATTCATCCTGGGAGCGCTAATGCCAAAGAGACTGTATAATTCACCACCATCTCCTTTAAGAAATTCAAATTCTCTTGTATGCAGACCGACCTTGACTTTTTCCTGATCAAAGATTTCGGAACCCTGAAAATGGTCGGGATGAGAATGAGTATTAATGACATAACGGATATCTTCTTTTTTAATACCGTCAGCAGACATTCGATTTAATAAATCAGACACGTAACCGGTTAAACCCGGATCGATTAATACATTTATTTCGCCTCCGATAAAGTAGCTGTTACAATTGTTTTCAAAGAGATTTGTCCATTCGTAAATATAAATATCGTTTTTTAGTCTCATTTATTGATCCTCTGTTTTTGATTTAGTCGGTACGAATATCCACAATAAAATATATATGAATACTCCCGTGAAATAAAAAGCTGAGAGCAAAACAAATATTAAACGCCATGTCCAGGAAGGGATAGACGTGTGTTCGCCAAGGCCACCGCAAATACCCCCAAGCCAGCGGTCTTTATCTGACTTTGTAAAAGTTTGCAGCCAGTTTTTTTCTGTCATTGTTTTTTCCCTCCATAGCAATTTTGCATTTAACTATTAATCGAATCCTCTTTGCACATGACTATTATTATTTCGCAGGGAAAAGTTCGTCAATCGGCAAGTCTGTTGTCCGATGGCTTATGCCAATGATGTTGCTTTGCTTATCTATTAAGAATAATGTCGGCACCCCGGTAATGTTATAATTTGCGGCGACACTGCCGTCAGAATCCAGCAAAACAATATAAGGAAATGAATTTTCTTTGGCAAAACGAGCAACCCTTTTGGTTGATTCGTTTATATCAATATAAAGAAATTTCAATCCAAATTTGGCATATTTTTCATAAAGAGCTTTGTAGTAAGGCATCTCACCACGGCAGGCCTGGCACCAGGTCGTGCCGAAAAACATCACTACCGGATTGCCTTTCTGACTGCTTAATTTAAACATTTTTCCGTTAATATCATATAATGAAAAATTCGGCGCCGGAATGGAAAAAACACTTGGCCTGTATTGTCCGAATGAAGAAGTAAACAAAATACACGTAAATAGAATCACTGTAATTAACAGTATTATCTTTTTAATCATCAGTCCCTCATTTTTATATCGATAAAACACCAGCAGTATACAGGAAATATTCTGCCGCGCCAATTAATATCAGGCCGAAGATAAATTTTATTTTGGTCATCCAAACTCCGGATTTGGGCAAGGTGGCAATAATTCCGGCAAAAGTGCCGACGATAATCAGCAATGTACCCATACCAAAGGCGAATACGAAGAGAAGAGTCATTCCCAGCAGAACATTCGTCTTTACAGCAACGTAACCCAGTAAAACAGCCAATACGGGGGTGGTACAAGGGCCGATAACAACACCGGATACGATACCCATTAATAAACTGCTAACAAGACCTTTTTTATTGTTGCTTGTTGATATGTTGATAAACTTTTTGGGAACAGGCAGGGATATACTAAAAATATCAAGCATGGATAATCCCATAACAAGGCATAGGTTACCCATAATTAAGTACGTCCACGGTGTTGTTTGCATCTGTCCGAACAGTCTTCCTGATAAAGCTGCTGCTCCGCCGAGAATGGAATAGGTGAACGCCAGGCCTCCGACATAAAATAATGAGAGAAGGAATCCGCGGTATTTAGATGATGAAACGTGTGTTCCTATAAAGCCCGCCGTTACCGGAATCAAAGGATAAGTGCAGGGAGTAAAGCTGATTAAAACACCACCCAGATAAGCGGCTAAAAGCGCTAAAAATAGCGAATCTTGCAGGTATAAAGATAAATTGTTGACCAGATTCTCAATCATTGTTCTTTGTCTTTGTTTTTTATCAGAATAGAAAAATTACTTTAAAGCGTCAAGTAAAAAGCGAAGCGCAGCGGAGACCGGCGCGTGCCGGTCAGGTTCACTTCAGGAAATAAATCCGGCGGTGTAAAAATTTGTTATTCATGGTTGACAAAAAAATGTTTGAAGCATTTACCGGATTGTATTAAACAACATGTAGAGGGCAACTCTTTCAACTGTAGATTCATATTGACAACAGGATTTAATATGGCAGAATTCTGACTAAAATCATGGAGGATTAAAAACAAAAAAATTAGAATAAATGTTTACATAATAAGTTTTTAAAACGAATGGCCGAATCGGGTCTCGATCTTATCGTGGCTCAGAGTTATGAAGCAGGCGGACATACGGGAAGAGTCGGTACGCTGGCTCTGCTTCCCCGGGTAATCGATAGCGTAGCGCCGATTCCGGTATTAGCGGCTGGATGTATCGGAGACGGACGTGGATTAAATGATAAAACGCACCAGATGAGAATTGAAGTTGGCTGAAAGATCATTTGCTCATTAAACTTATAACTTAAAAGAGAAAGGGTGACGAAAATATGACGAACGAATATCAGGAATACTTCAAGGAAGAACATGAGATGCTTCGCAACTCTATCAGGTCTCTTGTGAAAAAGGGAATACTGCCGGAAATTGAAAAATGGGAAGAAGCGGGAGAATTCCCCCGGGAGTTATACAAGGTTGCCGGTGACATGGGCTATCTGGGGATAGGATATCCCGAAGAAGTCGGTGGAACGCCAGGCGATATTTTTCTTAAAATCGTCGTGATTGAGGAATTGATGCGGAGCGGCTCAGCCGGTTTGGTTGCCGGTCTCGGTTCTCTGGACATTGCCATACCGCCGATCGTGCGCAGAGGCACACCCCTCCAGAAGGAACGCTTCGTCAAACCGGTTATTAGAGGAGAGAAAATTGCCGCTCTCGCTGTTACCGAACCGGGCGGAGGTTCGGATGTCGCCGGCCTCAAAACGAGAGCCGTGCGTGACGGTGATTTTTACATAGTCAATGGAAGTAAGACTTTTATAACAAGCGGCGCACGAGCCGACCAGATCACCTGTGCTGTGAGAACCGGCGGTGAGGGCGCGCACGGGATCAGCTTTCTGATTATTGAGTCCAATACTCCCGGATATTCGACAGGTCGCCCCCTGAAAAAAACCGGGTGGTGGGCATCGGACACGGCGGAAATATTTTTTTGATATTTGATCAATCCGAATATATACAACGCAAAATCAACAGTATGGATAGTCCTGAACAGGCAGAAAACCCCAATGGTCCGGCGGTAGTTGAAACCTATACGGTTATCCATGACCGCTATGGAAATCCTTTCTATTCCATCATCATAGCAAGATTAGAAGACGACAGAAGGCGCTGGGCGCAAACGGAAAAAGACCAGTTCCTTTTGCAGCTCATGGAAACAGATGAATTTATCGGCAGAAAAGGATTTGTTGTCACACACGATAAAGCACCCAATTTGATTCGGTTTTAATAAACGAGACGTTAACAATCCAATTATTAAAACAGAAAAGGTGCAACCTGTTAGGATTGCACCTTGTTTTCCAGAATGGTGCCGAAGCCTGGATTTGAACCCGGACAGACGCACGCCCCACTTATTTTTTAAATGGTACCTAAATAGTTATGTTGTGTTAACCAGTAAAGTAATTCACGGATACTTGCCGTAGCCAAGCCTATGCTTTTATCTGCGGCGCCATAGTAAATTTGAATAGTATCGCCATCATCATTAAGCACATATCCTGTTGGGAAAACAACATCGGCTACATCGCCAACTCTTTCATACTCATATAATGGTCCAAAAACCCAGTCTGATCCTCTGAGCTTTACAATAGTTGGATTTTCTTTGTCTAATACTGCAACGCCAATTTTGTAATGATCGCCGGAAGCCGTTTTACGTACGCCATGATAAAGGATAAGCCATCCTTCGTTTGTATAAATAGGGGGGACGGATAATCCGACTTTTTTTGCATCCCACCATCCACCTTGTCTTGCAGGAATTAATATTTTATGATCTCCCCAGTGCTTTAAATCAGGTGAAAAAGATATCCAGATGTGCGCGGAGCCGGAGGCTGGAACCGGCCGATGAATGACTGCCCAATATTTTCCAAAACGCTTTGGAAATATAGCCGCATCCTTGTCCTCCGGAGGCAGTATCATTCCATAATGTTCAAAATCCTTGAAGTTTTTTGTCAGGGCAAGAGACACCCCTGGTCCGCCCTGGGAATATGATGTATAAAGAATGGCATAACATTTAAGTTCGGGCATCCAGGTAATTCGTGGATCTTCTACTCCCCATATTTCTTCAGGTCGTTTTTCCGGGTCGGGATAAATAGTCGGTGAACAATCTATGCTCCATTCTTTTATGCCATCGTGAGAAACGGCTTTGCACAGATGTGAAATACCTCGCCGGTCTTCAACCCTCGCCAGTAAAAGTACCTCACCGGACTCAATAAGCCTGATCGCGCCGGGATTGAAAACCGAATTAACCGGGTAAGGCCACTGATAGTGGCTGAGAATGGGATTATCAGAATATCGTCGGAAGAGTTCTTTAAATTCGGAGCATGAAGCATTTGCACGGTTATTTTTTTGTTTCATGAAATTAGGGTCTCCTTTTCATGGGAATTTTCAAAATCATCCTGAAGTTCATACATGGTCAAAAGACTTAAAAGCCAGGATATGACAGACTCCGCTCCACAGTTTTGATTAAGCCGATCCGGATGTAACCCATCACAGCAAGTTCCGCTTGTGTAATCATAAAGAGGAAGATTTAAGTCGTTACGTCCTAAGAACCATTCGAATGCCCGTCGGCAAGATTCCGTCCATCGCTTTTTACCTGTTGCTAAAAAGGCTGAGCGGCAGGCCTCTATAAATACAGAGGACTCTATTGGCTGTTGGTCAAACCTGGCACGAATTTCATCACGAACATACCAACCATTTGAGCCGATAGGAATAAAGTGTTCTTTCTCTGACGTTTGCAGAAGGTCAAGCCATTCCAGTGAGCGCAGACCCGCTTGAACCATATCTTCATTTTTTAACCATTGACCTGCCTCAATCAGTGCCTGAGATATTCTTGCGTTTGAATATGTCAGACGATCCTCGATCCAAGGCCAGTCAACAGTCGCATTTAAACGATATTGCCTGAACAAACGTTGTGCCAGATCCTCTCCAATTTTTGAGAATATGGCGGCGCCGGGATATTTACAGGTATATATTTTACAGGCAAGAACTCCTAAAGCCCATGCACGTGGTGATGAGAATGATAGCATGGGTTTGACGGCATTTTCCATTATATGTACCGCGGCAGCGCGATATTCTGAATTATTGGAGTAAGCTACAACATGAGATAATCCCCAAATCGCTCTTGCGTGTACGTCTTCTGTTGCACTCGGCTTTACCCATGATCGCTGATAATTTAGAAAGTTGCCGAACCGTTTACTTTCCTGATCGAAAGCATAAATCAGATACGACATATAGCGGGAAATCAAGCTGTTCCAGTCTGCCAGTTCCGGACGCAGATTTGCTCCCTTTACCGCCACGATTAATGCCCGTGCCTGATCGTCGGTACTGTAACCATGCCGTGCATCGGGAATACAAAAAAAAGCATGTTGAATAATCCCGGTTGAATCCGTCAAAGACAAGAGATGCCTGAGATTAATTTCCGGCAACTCATGGGGTCGCGTACTGTTCTGAGACATCAGGCGCATAGGCTTAGGGTATATCTGCCTCTCGGCAATCACTTTTTCAAAAAGATTGATATAATCTTGCGCTACGTTTCTCCATGTCATTGAGCGACAGTATTGGTAAGCCCGTTTACGTATGGCATTGCGTTCGATATCGTTTTGCAGCAATTTGACAAGTTGTTCGGCCAATGCATCCACATTGTTGAAAGGCACTAAAATACCACGTCCTTCTGCCAGCATTTCCTGAGCGTACCAATACGGTGTTGATATAACGGCTTTGCCTAATCCCATGGCGTAAGCCAGGGTGCCGGATGTAATCTGTGCTTCATTTAGATAAGGTGTAACATAAATATCTGTGGCACCCAGATACTGACAAAGTTCTTCCAGGGACACAAACCGGTTTACGAAACTGACATTTTCTGAGAGATTCATTTTGCGTATTTGACGCATTAAGGATTGCCTGTAAGCTTCTCCTTGTTGCTTGAGAATATGAGGATGAGTTGAGCCAATATACATATAATGAACATTTGGACATTTTTTGACTACGGATGCCAGCGCTTCCAGGACAAACTCGATTCCCTTACCCGGACCAAGTAATCCAAATCCTGAGATCAGTTGTTTTCCCGCTAAACCAAAATCATCCTTAAAGTAGTTTGGATCAATAAAAGAAGTATCAGGTATGCCGTGCGGAATCATAACTATTTTTTCTGACGGTACACCGTAAATATCTTTGAGAAAATCAATAGCCATATTGCTCATTACGACAAGACGATCACAAATATCCGCCAAACTGCATATTACATTACGTTCATCAGCATTAGGATTTTTTAACACGGTATGCAAAGTAACGATTATCGGCGCATAGACTTTTCGAAGTAAAGACAAGATCCAACGTCCTGACTTACCTCCAAAAATGCCAAATTCATGTTGGACACAGATAACTTGCGGTTGGAGAATATTGATAAAATCCGCAGCAGAGTCGTAATGTTCACGATGTTTTTCCTGGATTTCGAAGATGACCCGTTCCGGATAATTATAGCCCCTATCAGAATCATTCATCGCCAATACAAGGCATTTTATTGAAGGATCGTTTAAAGATGTTATAGATTCACACAAATCGGTTGTAAAAGTTGCAATTCCACATTGCCTGGGCAGATAATTTCCAATGAAAAAAATCTTCTGAACACTATACTTATTATTCATAGTATCACTCCCCTATTTTTAATAAAAAATTACCTGTTTCTTAAACATATATCTAAAACAATAATCATGATGACATGTGCTTGCCGTTCTTAAATCCACCAAAATCTGCATGTCCCCATTGCAGTCCGGTCAAAGCCGGACAATCTAAGATAACGGATTCATCATTATCACTGGTAAATTTATATTCCCCTTTATGTGAATACGCACAGTATGCGGCTAACCAGATGCGATAATTACCAAGGGTTGCCTCTACACAATTGGTGGCAACCCAATCACTTATCTTTCTTCCCGCTTTTTCCATTGCAGCAATTGTTATAACAAGACCAACTTTATACCTTTTTTGTTTCCAGAAATTATCATTTAAACACTGTCGATCGTCTTCAGACATGAAAAACATCTTATTATCCAATACTTCTTTTGTGTTTTTAAGCGGACAACTATTGACAATTTTGGTTTCTGGACTAAATTAGTTTTAACGAGAAACTGCTGTGTACGTAACCAGTCATGTTACTGGAGATGAATTTGGGAAAGAACCGCAGGATCTTAGTGGTGATTGCCACCCGGAAAAGATCAAGTTTAGAAAAATCGTGACTCCAGCATCGATATAGAACGGCACAAGCAGTTCTCGTTCCTATTGGCTCTTCAAGGGGTAATAAATTGCCCTTTGAAGAGCTTTTATTCTTTTCTTTTAAAAAGATAAATTTAATAAATTCTTAAAATTATCCCTTGTCATTTATACCGGTCATGTTTGTTATTTATGTTCAATCAACAAATATTTTGAGTAGTGTGCATCCAAATCTTTTATTTCGATATTCTCATATTCACGGCTAAATTCACTCCATATTTCATTTAGTGCATCATGCAGGGATGCTCCAGCCTTTGTTTCAAATCCATCTGATCCTTTTAAAAATTCACATATAAACGTATCCCGGTAATGCTCCATTTTATAAGGGCGAAATGGTTCATTTTGCCGGAGAAGTCGGAAAAAATTACCAGCCTGTGAAAGTGACAACGGTTCAAAAGATGGAGTTAAACCCAGTATATGACGCGCCCAGCGGTTAAATAAGAGCGTATGGAAGACTTTATGAAAAAAAATAACGTCAGGTGATTCTACTTCCGTCATACGACCCAACATGCGATCAAGAGCATCCAGTTTATCCAGTAAATATTCCGTTTCCTGTAAATCTTCAGGTTTCTCAAAGTGTCTGTATGGTTCTGCTCTTGCGCCGGCGTCGAAATACAAAGGATGTTTGAAAAGAAGCCCTGCTATTGCGTCAGCCCATGTACTTCCCCAAAAATCAAGGCTCTTGCCGATTTTTGAGAACCATCCTTTGTTGATAAAGTGTTTAACGCGCCATTGTAATTTAACGACAAAACCGAAACCTACGCGAAAAATTGTTATCAATGAATGATTCTGAAGTAAATACGCAGCTTTCTTTATATCCCTGTGACAAAGTTTTGCCAGTGCAACATGAATGTAACCTGCTGCCTGTCTTCCGATTCGATTGAGATTTTTGAAATCGTTAATGCAGGAAAACGAATCAGCTGCTATCAATGTATTGCAAAGCGTTGTAAAATCCAAACGTATACGATCTACTTCCTGTGGATCGGAAATCCGATTGACAGCTTCTGCCAGAAATCGGAAATCTTCCATGCTATTGAATGTCAAAGACGGAACAAAATTCTTTTCTTCTGGTATAATAAGTGCACCCGGAAGATGCGGTTTTGTTTCAAATGAAAGCACAGAAGGGTCTAGTGGTGCGTAAACGGCAAGGGCTTCCTCGAAAGAAGCGAAGCCATATTCTGCCAGACGGTTAGTGCGCAGACGATAGAGTTCCTCTTCTGTTTCATTTGAAATGTAACAGGGGAGATTCAAAAGTAGTGTCTGATATGCCTCAAAGTTTTCATGAGCCAGAGTGCGAAAAAAATTTTCAAGTATAGGCGTATCGTTACTATCAAACACTTTTATGTAAAAACTGCCGTCTAGGGTAAAATAACCCGGCGGCACATCCCCTTCGCCTTCTTCTTTGAAGAAAATTTCGGCTTTTCGCAAAATAGTAAGCGCAATTAAATCGTTCTGCTCCGCATAAATCCAGTCGGCAAGTTTTGAAGCATTCGCACGATTGAGTCGATCAAGCCAGGATATTACTTTTTTTGAATCCAACTGATCTCTGCGCCATATTTCCAAATCCAGCAGATACTGCCATTGTTCTGTTGTTGCCACTGCCAGCAATGGGAGTGAATCGTTTTCGCCAATGTGTTTTATAATCCAAAAAAAATCGTTCGGCTGCAGGTTTTGGATAAAAGAATCTACACGTTCCATTGCCAGCAGTTTGTTCAACAAATCGCCGCCGGTATTTTGTAAAAGTCCGCGGATATCCTGCAAAGAAGGTTGTGTTGAAATTGTCTGCAAATTCAACATAAGCATACTATTTTTCCGGTTACGGCCAACGGTATAAATCACATGTTAAAAATGGATTTTACACCCGGTTTAGTAGTCGTAATCTTCTGTGTCCGGTGGCATGGCCGGCGCAGAAGTTTTCTTTTTGGGTTTTTCCGCAATCATAGCTTCCGTTGTCAAAAGCAATGAAGAAACGGATGCTGCATTCTGAATGGCAAATCGTGCAACTTTGGTGGGATCGATAATGCCTGCATTAAACATGTCGACGTACTCGCCCGAATCAGCATCAAAACCGTTATTTCCTTTCAATTCCTTAACCTTTTCCACGACGATTGTACCCTCGTGACCGGCATTTATTGCTATCTGGCGTAGCGGCGCCACAAGCGCCTTTTTCACAATTTCCAGACCCTGCTGTTCTTCAATGTTATCCATTTTGCTGTCAGCTAGCGCTTTGAGAGATCGGATATAAGCTACTCCACCGCCAGGAATAATACCTTCCTCCACCGCGGCCCGTGTTGCATGCAAAGCATCTTCTACCCGCGCCTTTTTTTCTTTCATTTCAATTTCTGTGGCCGCGCCAACTTTAATTACGGCAACACCGCCAACGATTTTAGCCAGACGCTCCTGGAGCTTTTCACGATCATAATCTGATTTTGTTTCATCGATTTCAGCGCGAAGTTGCTTTACCCGTCCTTCAATTTCAGATTTCTTTCCGGCACCTTCAACGATGATTGTATTGTCCTTATCAATGGTAACTTTCTTGCAGGTTCCCAAATCTTTGATATTGGCGTTTTCTAGTTTTATCCCCATATCTTCAGAAATGACGTGTCCGCCGGTTAGGATTGCTATGTCCTCGAGCATTGCCTTGCGGCGGTCACCAAAGCCGGGCGCTTTCACAGCAGCGCATTTGAGAGTGCCACGAACCTTGTTAACTACCAAAGTTGCAAGCGCTTCCCCTTCAATTTCTTCTGCTATGATTAATAGTGATTTGTTCATTTTAGCGATTTGCTCCAGAAGAGGCACTAAATCTTTCATGCCGGAGATTTTTTTGTCACAAATTAAAATGTATGGGTCTTCAAGATTGACCTCCATCTTTTCTGCATCGGTAACAAAATAAGGTGAAGTGTAGCCCCGATCAAATTGCATTCCTTCAACTATTTCCAATGTTGTTTCCATGCCCTTTGCTTCTTCGACTGTTATTACGCCATCTTTTCCGACGCGTTCCATTGCCTCCGCGATAATTTCACCGATTGTCTTGTCATTATTGGCTGAAACAGTTCCGATTTGAGCAATTTCATTTTTATCGGATATCTTCTTAGATAATTTCTTGATTTCTTCCACAACAATATCAACACCCTTATCAATACCGCGTTTTAAAAACATTGGATTAGCGCCCGAAGCAGTTAGTTTGGCGCCTTCCTTATAAATGGCTTGAGCCAGCACAGTTGCGGTTGTTGTTCCGTCGCCCGCCTTATCTGAAGTTTTGGACGCAACTTCTTTTACCATCTGCGCACCCATGTTTTCGAATTTGTCTTCCAGTTCTATTTCCTTAGCGACAGTCACGCCGTCTTTGGTAATCTGTGGGGCGCCCCAAGATTTTTCGATTACAACATTGCGACCTTTAGGTCCCAGCGTAACTTTTACTGCGTTGGCTAGTGTATCAACGCCTTTCATGATTTTGTGCCGCGAGTCGCTGTTGTATTTTATTTCTTTTGAACTCATTAAATACCTCCTTATTGTTCCAAAATTGCTAAGATATCGTCTTCTTTCATTATAAGCCATTCTTTACCGTCTACCTTGACTTCAGTTCCACTCCAGCGGGAGAACAGAACTTTATCTCCCGCCTTTATTTCCTGTTCAATTATAGTTCCGTCTTCTTTTAAGCGCCCCTGACCAACGGCGATTACCTTTCCTTGCTGCGGTTTTTCTTTAGCAGTATCCGGAATAATGATGCCACCTTGTGTTTTTTCCTCGCTTTCAAGACGAGACACAATAATGCGATCACGTAAAGGTCTGATGTTCATTTTAGATGCCTCCTAAAAAGATTAAAACTGATAGTCATTCCTTAATATTCTCGATATGGTTCAGATAAATATATTGTTGAAAACTTTAAAATTTAACAGAGAGTTCCCTCGATCGATGGAACTCTTTTACTATTTATGATGTTTTAATGGTAATCTTTTTCCTGGCCATTGAACCTTCCAACCAAGGGATTTCAATGCCAAGGACGCCGTTTTTAAACTTGGCTTCCACCTTTTCCTGATTGATGCCTTCGGGAAGAGCGATGCTTCTCTGGAAGAATCCGCAATGGGTTTCTTTGTATAAGTAATCATTGTTCTTTTTCTCCTTGTCTTCCTTTTTTTTACCACGGATTGTCAGGACTTCCGGAGTAACAGTTACATCAATGTCCTTTTCATCCAAGCCGGGCAATTCAGCCTTGATGTAAATTTTCTTGTCGTCTTCCAAGACGTCAAGGTTTGGTTCAAAACCGAACTCATGCACACGTTCGAAAGGTCCCAGACCGAAATCCTTAAAAAAATCATTGAATAATCTATTTGCCTGCCGTTGAATCGGCCAGAGCGGATACTTCTGAGTTGAAGCAGGGCTGCATCATTCTTACGCTATACGGTTGGCAATAGGTTTTTAATCATAATTTTACCTCCTTTCTGATGACTTATATTTTATGTAGCATATTGATATCGTTAGACATATATCATTTTTGGCGTTAAAGTAATCATTCTAAAAAATTTGTCAAGAGGTTTCGTTTTTCTAATTTACATCTATTTATGAAACCCACATGACGGTCTCCGTCACAAAGCAGGATGAAAATCTCCCCTAACCCCTCTTTGCCGAAGAGGGGAACTTCCCCCTTTAGAAAAGGGGGATGGAGGGGGATTTGATGAGGATAATTTTAAATAACAATATAAACAATGACTTAGAGGTGCATTTTCGAGTGAAATAAATGCGATATGCACCATTTAAGATTTCTGTGTTTTATAGAAAATGAGGGACTTACTATTTAATTATTGATGGATAGATATACATAGCGTCTTAACTAATTGCGCATAGTCGGCGCAAGGAGTCATTAGGTTGGCTCCACATATCGAATTGATGGAAAACGGCTTCAGCAATGTCTTCAAGCAGTGCGAAGTATCGATTGTGGGTACATAATTTTCGTGTCAGTTTCCATACTCTTTTGATATTGTTCAAATCCGGGCTGTATGGCGGAAGATAATCAAGCTGGAAGATATCTTGATGCTCCGTCAGCCATGGGGTTAATGCCCTGGCATGGTGCCAGCGGGCGTTATCCAAAATAAGAACTATTTTGCGATCAGATCTTCTGAGCAGTTTCCCATCCCCAAGGTTTTGAGAATACTGATACAATCAGCCACCTGGCATATTATGATAATGCCGCCATGCTTTCGGCAACTGATGCCAAGGCGTTCGAAAAACATACAGCAAATATGCTCTCCGGCATTACAAACTATGACGAACTGCATATAAGAATAAATTCAGTTGGAGGTAAATTATCCGTTGCGGATTTGCTCTCATGGTGGCGTAAAGAGCGCAAAAGCCTTATTTTAGCCTATGAATCGTTAGATCCAAAAACCAGAGTGCCATGGTACGGCCCCACGATGAGCGCCAGGTCTTCAGCGGTCGCGCGAATGATGGAAACATGGGCGCACGGTCAGGATATAGTTGATGCGTTTTCTATAGCGCGTCCGGCAACCAATCGGCTCAAGCATATATCACATCTCGGAGTAGCCACTTTCAATTGGAGTTTTTCTGTTCGCCAACTGGAAGTTCCGGATGAACCGATAAGAGTTGAGCTGACCGGCCCGTCCGGAGATCTCTGGACATGGGGACCCGAGGGCGCTGATAACATTGTCCGCGGCACCGCAGAGGATTTTTGTCTATTGGTATCACAGCGGCGTAATATTATCGACACCGGTATAGTATATGAAGGAGATGTTGCGGGCAAATGGGTGTCAATTGCACAAATCTTTGCCGGGCCGCCCGAGGATCCGCCAAAGCCGGGATATAGAATAAAAAAATAATTAATTATATCGTTACTGCAAAATAAAATTCGATATGATTTCCTTCAAAATCTCAGACATCCTGCCATTGGGCTAACCCATCTTCCGCAGTCATAAAGCTTGGAAGACGTAATATCAAGTAGTTACGATTAAAATCAGGCTATTTTCGTCA
>MAEO01000051.1 GCA_001683985.1 Smithella sp. M82 | reverse complement strand
AATGAAGCCCTTGCCAACATGGAGAAAATGGATATTTCCAGAGCTCTTTTGGCTTATCATGTGGAGGCGAGCCATGAATGAGCTGACAGAGCAACTGGAACATTACATAAAGGTTCTGCGGATGCCGGGCATGATGATGAACTGTCATGATATCGGTGAGCAGGCGGCCATAAAGAAGCTTTATTATGACGAGTATCTGGCGTTGCTTCTGGAGACGGAGGTGAAACGCAGGCGGGATGCCTCGGTAAAAGCCAAGATAACCAAGGCCCGCTTTCCCTTTGTTAAAACAATCGAACAGTTTGATTTTTCCTTTCCGCCTTCATTGAATGAAAAGGAGATTGCCCGGCTTGGCTCCCTGTCTTTTATCGAAAATAAGGGGAACGTGATTTTTCTTGGCCCTCCCGGCGTCGGGAAAACCCATCTGGCGGTTGGATTAGGGGTCAAGGCGTGCAGGGCAGGATATCGCGTCCTTTTTCTGACGATGCAAAAACTCCTTGAAGAACTGACCATCGCCAAACGGGAGGGAAATCTGATGGGCAAGATCATCGCTTATGGCCGGCTCCATGTGATTATCCTTGACGAAACGGGATATATGCCGATAAACAGAGACGGGGCAAATCTGCTCTTTCAGTTGATCGCCGCTCTTTATGAAAAAAACTCCATTATCCTGACCAGCAATTACAATTTCGACGAATGGGGGAGAATCTTCGAAGATACCGTAGCGGCAGCGGCAATTATCGACAGGCTTGTCCATCATGCCGATATCTTTTATGTCAACGGCAGCAGC
>MAEO01000050.1 GCA_001683985.1 Smithella sp. M82 | reverse complement strand
GCATGAGTCATTTCATGGAGAATGGAATTATACCATCTCACCCAAAATGAATCTGCAATAGTTAATTTGTGACGACGCCTAAGGCGAATATCTTCCAGTATCTTTTCTAATCTGCGGTGAAGGGATGGATTTTCCAGTTCACTCAGCTTTTCATAATACCCCAATCTTCTGCCAAGCTGAAAGATCAGCCTTTCTTCAGGCGGCAGTTTCAGATACCGGTGGATAACTTCCAGCATTGGGGGCTTGTCTTCGGGCAATTTACCCTCCACCTCCTGCAGCAGATTTTCAATATGGTCGCTCCGGAAATCGCTGGTAACTTCCAGCCGCTGGATTATCCCCCCAATTTCTTCTACTATTTCATCGTCATTCAATGGGTCGAATTCTTTGCTTTGTAATCTTGCAAATAAGGGTAAATCTTCTCTTAAAGACAGGCTCCGCAGACGGATAAAGGCGGGATTGATTTCATTCAAAACCCGGGCAGTTTCCGTCATGTGTTCCTTGGTCATTTTCTTTCCCCCCAGTCCCGGCATGATGTATTCGCAAAGAGAAATGCCCGATTCAACGACCTTTTTACCGCCAAGAATATGTTCTTCAGCGGTTACACCTTTATGAACAGCTGTCAGGACATTGTTGCTTCCGCTTTCCAGGCCGACATGCAATCTCGAAAGACCTGCCACATGGAGGTCTTTTAGTTCCTCCAATGTTTTTCTGGCGGCTGTTTTTGATCTTCCATAGGAGGTGATGCGGGTGATGCCGGGAAAGTTTTGCTTCAGATAGCGGATTACTTCGAGCAGGCCATCTGTTTTCATGATGAGAGAATCCGCATCCTGCAGAAATACATTTTGCCCACCGAAATAGAGCCACATGGCTACATTCTGGAAGTTTTCGTTTGGTGGATTTTCATAGACGGCGGCAGCTACCTTCTTTACGTCTCCGCCATGACCGCTTTTCAATGTGATTTCCTTGATTTTTTCATAGATGATTTTGATGGAGTCAATATCCTTTTTAATTTCATCCACAGATCGGAGGCTGAACTTCATCGTCCGGTGACTCGAACAAAATTCACAACGATGCCACGGACATCCCCGTGTGACCCTAAGAAGTAAGGACCGGGCTTCGCTAGGTGGTCTCGACGGCCCCAATTCGTAAGTCAAGAAATCCCCCAGATAATTCGGATGTAAGAACGTATCGAGTCGGTTCATGGTTTACCATGATGGAAGTTATTCATTAAACCGCATCCATCTGCAAAGAGGCCATTAAAGATAAACAACAAGCCGGCATGGAAGAAGAAAGTTAATGATATTCAAGATAAACTGGAGCAAATGTCAATAGTCAATGGCTGCATAGTTCTGTATGTTGTGATGCATGCAACCAGAGAGGACGAATAGAATTGCGACAAATAGAATAGTTGCTTTCATAGAGTCTCCTGTGCCCAACACCTGAGGTCACAGGTGCGGCGGTCGTTTCGCCGCATCCTGTGGAGCGACTGGTTATGTGTTATTTTGTTATTGTTTCTATTATTGATATGTCTTTTTTTATCCATTCATTTACTATTGTCGCAACATCGACGCCTTTTTTCTTTGAGAAATTTCTTAGCACTTCCATCATATCCGGCTCAATGTAAATAGGTAGATACAATTCTGCATCTGAACGATAAAACTTACCTCTCTCACCTTTGGAAAAATCGTATTCTTTTTTCATTTACTTTCCTCTGAAAATACACCTCTAAGTTATTGTTTATATTGTTATTTAAAACTATCCTCATCAAATCCCCCTCAATCCCCCTTTTCTAAAGGGGGAAGTTCCCCTCTT
>MAEO01000049.1 GCA_001683985.1 Smithella sp. M82 | reverse complement strand
GAGGGAAATTTAGCGAAGTACTGATGCCTGTTTCGGCAACCGGATGGTCTGGATCACGCTTCAGAGGAGCAATGCGGGAGACGGGTTTATGACCCGCAGTAAAACAGCCCAAGATACAGGGAGAGCGCAGGCCCGCTCATTCTCAACATCACCGGATGCCGAAAGCGTGTTCCCGCAGGTATGCGACGACCAGTTCGTATGCCGAATGGACCTTCTCCCGCTCAACCCCCGGCACACCGCATGCCACGATGTGAACCGTCGTTGTGGCGCGGGTAATCTTCGTTGCATCCGAGTCGCGGTACGGGTAGACGGCGACGATCGCATCCTCATCCGTCAGGATAACCTGGTTCCTACGGAGCATGACGGGCGCTGCCATCCCGATGCCGAGGAACTCCTCGCCCTCTTCAGCAAACCGCATCGCGAGATCCCCGACCAGGGTATCGGCATCGAACGCCGCAATGGGTATGCCTGTGCGGACCGAGGCCAGGTTATAGGCATCCACCGCGGTGTTGATCGCCGGGAGCGTCTTCCCGGCCAGGATCCTTCTCACCAGCGCTTCCGAGGCGGGCCGCGTTTTGGTCGGATCGACGCCCACCTTCCAGAAGAAGTCCCTGTATGCCCTGAACAGGGGTTCGTCCTTGATCCTCTCCAGCGTATACCGCTCCCGTATCGAGCGGGCGACCTCGTCGCCCAGGGCTTTTAGGGCCGGGGTCGTCTCCCGGATCGAGAGCGGGCCGATAACGCCCTCTGCGACCGAGAGGCCGGGAAAGGCGGCAAGGATATCCTTATGAATCTGCATGGGTCGTCCTCCCTACCTGCGGGAGTACTCCTTATGGGCTTTCTCGATCGTCATGATCTTCTCGATCTTGACGATGCTCTCCTCATGCTCGATGATATAAAATACCGTGAAAGACCTGCCAATATGCAGGCGATAGACTGCAGGAGGGTGGGGGTACTCGAGTTTTTCCTTGTTTCCTCCCGGAAAGGGGTCTTCTTTGAGTTCCAGGATCTTTTCGACGATGATGCGCCGGGTTTTTGGGGGGAGCTTCTTCACGAACTCCCGTGCCCTTCGCTCAATGACAAGAGTAAACACGCTCTCCTGCTCCCCGGCGCGTCAGTCGTCCTGCAAGATATCGTCCGGGTCGAAGGCTACGAACTCGCCGGTCTCATCAATCTCGGCGATCATCCGCCAGTCCCGATAATCCTGCTCGCGCCGGATCATCTGGCTAAGTAGTTCATCGTAACTCTGCCCAGCCTCCTTGAGGTTGTGCAGGTCCCTCCAGGTGGGCTCTTTGACGGGGATACGCTTGATCTGATTGCCTGCTTCACTCGAGCTGGAAGACATATGTGTATTCTCAGTCAGCGTGATACTTATACTTGTGCATATTTGCCACAATGTGCCATATGATCATCCGGGTGCTGTGCCGGATCGGTAGCGTAACGAAAGTTCTGTAAAATTGAATTGGCCCTGAATCCAACCTAGATTTAGACAAAGGAGAAACAGGGCCAT
>MAEO01000048.1 GCA_001683985.1 Smithella sp. M82 | reverse complement strand
CTCATTTCCTTTATATTTCTCCATTGCTCAACGGTTCACTTTTAATTCGCAAACAGTTCACTTTTAAAAAATTCCTAACAGGATGAAAATTGCGATTCGTTGCGCTCTACTGTCGCACCGGATAGCGTTGCACCAGTTTTTCCGCCGCCTGTCGGTTGATTTCCTCCTTCGAAGCAGAAAAGAAGCAGAAAAGGGGACAGGCTCATTCTCTTCTACTTTTATTGGCCTTCACCTTGGTCTGAGTGTACATTCCAATCCAAGCTCCTGAGCTACTTTAATCTGCCATTCAGTTTGTCCATAAGGCGATTGCCGAGCAACACTCTGTGTCTTTCTCTGTCAATGGCTCATCAATATATTTGTCCCAATTCGCAGGCAATTTAATTGGAACATCCTCAACTAAAGAGTTTTTGCCTTTACAAATCCGCGTATCCGGGGCGTTCTGAACATTCTAAGTTTTTAGGCAAATCAGCGACAGGGGTTAACAACCAGTGTAAATGAAACGCTCCGGGACGCTGGTCGATCTGGTCTGTTTCGTCTGTCTGGTCTATCTGGTCTATCTGGTCTATTTTATCCGTTAGGAGCACGCGATAGCATGGATGTTCT
>MAEO01000047.1 GCA_001683985.1 Smithella sp. M82 | reverse complement strand
TGAACATGGCTTTGTGGAATCCGTATAAAAGGGGCATTCGCCCCTCTCCGAAGACGTGGCTAAATAATCAGTGGCTGTCCAAGAAAAAAGAAACCATCCACTATTTTTGCTCTTTGCATTACATTCGCTTTCTTTTTAGAAATAAAAAGTATTTTTAACCACATTATTGATATGCCAGCCTTGCATATTTCATTCAACGCCAAGTTTTTCTATGCGGTAACGCAACGAATCAAAGGAAACATTCAGTAACTCTGCAGCTTTTACTTTGGATCCGTTGGTTTTTTGTAATGCTTTCCCGATCATTATTTTTTCGATTTTTGCCAATTCCGTATTCAGGTCGACTCCTTTCTCTGTTATTTCAATATCAAATTTCGGCGTACCAGAAGATATTTCAGGATGCAAAGTCAGGCTCTCCGGCAATATTATATTGGAAGTTTCCAGGGCAACACTGCGCTCTATTATATTTTCCAGTTCACGAATATTGCCGGGAAAAGCATAATTCATCAATAATTCCATAGCATAAGAAGAAATATCCCTTATTTCCTTACCGAACATTTGCGCGTATTTTCTTATAAAATAGTTGATAAGAAGGGGTATATCCTCCCTGCGTTCTCTGAGCGGAGGAAGATGGATTGGAATGACATTAAGTCTGTAATAGAGATCTTCGCGAAATTCTCCTTCTCTTACTTTTTCTTTTAAATTCTGATTGGTCGCTGATATGATGCGCACATCAACCTTGATATCATCAGAACCGCCGATGCGTCTGAATGTCTTTTCCTGAACTACACGCAATATCTTTACCTGCAATGCGGGTGAAAGTTCACCGATTTCATCAAGGAAAACAGTACCGCCTCGCGCCATTTCAAAGAATCCCGGCTTGTCGGCATAAGCGCCGGTAAAAGAACCTTTCATATACCCAAAAAGTTCACTCTCCAGCAGATTATCCGGTATTCCGCCGCTGTTAATAGCCACAAATGGTTTTTTGCAGCGTGAAGAATTCTCATGTATAGCGCGTGCAACAAGCTCTTTTCCGGTTCCGCTTTCACCCAGTATTAATATATTCGCCAGCGTATCTGACACTTTTTTTATTGTTGCGAATATCTTAATCATTTCTCTGTTTGTTCCGATCATCCCGCAGAATGAGTTTTCCGGATATGCCGGTGATTTTTCCTCTTCTAAATTATTTTCAATCAATCCTTTTTTCTGCAGGGCCGTTCTTACGACTTTCTTCAGTTCTTCAATACTTCCGCCTTTTTCCACATAATCATATGCCCCTTCTTTCATCGCTTTTATTGCCGTCTCTCCTGATGCGTAAGCCGTAATCAGAATGACTATTGTATCTGGTTTTTGATCCTTGATAGATTTGAGAAAATCAATACCGCTGATTTGGGGCATTTTCAGGTCGGTAATAATCAGATCAAAGGATGTCTTGCGGCACAATTCAATCGCTTTTCGGGGTTCACCGATGCTTGTCACATTATAACCTTCCTGAACAAGCATAATTTCCATGAATTCTCTCATGCCCTGATCGTCATCAACAACCAGAATTTTTGCCATGTTTACCTCCGTTTGACTTCAATAACTACCGAAACCGAATACCGGCGCTTTTTTTATTTGACGGGCAACCATACAGAACAGACAGTTCCCTCATTTTCTTTGCTTTTTATTTTTATTTTTCCATTATATCCGTCAACAATGTGATTAACAATAGTCAAACCCAGTCCTGTTCCCTTAGTTTTATTCGTAAAGAAAGGTTCAAATACTCTGTTTAAATCATCTTTTTTGATGCCGCATCCTGTATCCGCAATTTTGATTTCGGCATATTCAACTCCGTCTTCCAATTCCACCGTTTTTGTTTCGACAGATAAAGCTCCATTCTCTTCCATCGACTGAACGGCATTAAGAACCAGATTATTGATAATTTGATGTACCTGTTCTTTATTGGCAAAAGCTTTCGTATTTTGCGATAATTTTTTTTCAATCCTTATTTTTCCTTTCCATTCCGATGATAACTTTATATGTTCCAGAACTTCCTCAGCCACCGTTTTCAAATCAACTGATTCTCTTTTTTCCGGAACGGAACGAGCCAGTAAGAGAAAATCACGGGCAAAACTATCCAGATGATCCTTACTACGCAATATGATATCCATTAAACGTTTATTGGTTCCCTCAACTTTCAGGTTCTTATTTAATAATTCAATTGACCCGGTTATTGCCGCCAGCGGATTACGTACTTCGTGTGCCCATCCTGCCGCCATTTCACCGATTATTGCCATCTTCCTGTTCATTTCGAGTTTCTTTTCCATCTCCGTAATCTGAGTCAAATCCTGAAATATCAGAATATTCCCGATTTGATTTTCACTCCTTCCCTTAAGCGGAGATACAGACAAACCCAAATTAAGTTTCCCTCCTTTCAAACCATCAATTAAAACCTCATTCCTGTTTTTGGGCTGCTTATCAATTGTATCCGTATTCATAAAAGGCAAAAATTCAGGGAAAATATCATCCATTTTTTTATCCAGTACTTCTAATTTTGAGATACCGGTGATTTCTTCTGCAGCATTGTTAAAAGTTTTGACAACATTATTTAAATCGACAGTCATGACACCTGTATACACCGATTCAATAATACTCCGGAAAAGCAAATCCAGTTGATTAAATTCCGATTCCTTCTCTTCGAGTAATGATCTCGTTTTCTTTTCCTGCTCGACGGCAAACCCCGCCAGGAAAGCTAAAACATAAAACGATACGATATGAATCAGAATATTTGTTAATAGGTCATAAGTTTTAAGATTATAATAATATCCGGCAGAAGAAACAAAAGGAATTAAGTCGAAATATTTAAGTCCCACCAGTGCACCATAAAACGTGCCGGCAACCGATGCTATAATCAGACCGCCATTACGTCCCAGAAAGGGAACCGAATAAATTATTACCAGTGTGTAAAAAAGAGAATAATCAATTTGAATGTTATCTGTCAAACCAACAAGAAAAGTAATCAAAATAACATCTATAATGAGTTGCAGATAAATATTAACTTTTAAATTTTTTATGAATTTCAGAAGAAAAATATAAACCACTGAGAAAAAATAAAACGCAGCAGTGATTATATAAAAAAATGTTATTGTTATTTCCGATATCGAGAATTCATGTTTTCTGATATCGAGAAAAACAGTAGTCCCCAGAAACAGTGTCACAAGGATAACTCTGGATGCTATCAAAAAAAACAAACGTCTCTTATTTTTTTCTTTGATTAAGGCTTCATTATACAGTACAGGCATTTCATTTCCTTTTTGAATCACGGGCATGATGCTCACAGCAAATTTGATTTGAAATTATACTATATTATTTCAGCAGTTTTCGCTAATGAATTTGAACTATTTTTCTTATAGAAAAGAATATAATAAATAAATGCGCAGACCGCTAATTTATCTTTTAATTGCTTTCATCGCCGGAATTACCGCCGGGAGCTATTTTTCTGCCTCTTATTTTTTACTGTTAGCCATAATTGCATTTGCACTTCTATTTCTCATCATCACGGTTAGGAAGAAACGCCCTGTTGCCGGTTTGTTTTTAATTCTCTGTCTAATTTTTATAATCGGTTTTTTCAGTATTCAAAAGCACAGATTCTTTGCGGAACAAAGTCTACATATCGCACAATATATCGATAAAGACATGTTAACGCTGGAAGGTATTGTAATAGAAACTCCCCTTGCCTACCCTGATAAAAATATTTTGACAGTAAATTGCCTGAGAAAAATAAAAAACAAAAAATATTTCCCCGTCACGGGGAATATTCGTCTGGTAATTCCGCCGGATTTAAAATTCCAATACGGCGATTTCATCCGCTTCCATACAACTATAAAGAACGTTCATAACTTTAATAATCCTGGTGGTTTTGATTATAAAAAATATCTGAACCTTCAGGGCATTTATGCCATCGGATATATTTCCGATAATTCAAAAATCGTACTTCTCAGACAAAAGACGGCAAACTGCGCAAGATCGCATCTGGAGTCATTTAGAAATTATTTAAAACGTATAATTTATAATAACGCATCTTCTCCACAGAGGGAAATCATTGAAGCCATGACTATCGGCAATCAAAATGAAATTCCCGCTGATATTCGGGACAATTTTAACAAAACCGGCACAGCTCATATTCTTTCCATATCCGGCCTGCATATTGGAATGGTATCAGCTATCGCTTTTTTCTTCGTTTTTTTTATTTTGAAATCTTCTGAATATCTAATGCTCAGATTCAACATTATAAAATTTGCGGCAGTTGCGGCGCTTTTTATGGTTTTGATTTATGCCTTTATTGCCGGAATGGGAGTAACTGTTATGCGTTCGGCTCTCATGGCTTTTATTTTTCTGATCGCTTTGATTTCCGGAAAGCAAAAAGATCTTTATTCAACGCTGGCTTTGGCGGGACTGATTATTCTGGCTATCTCACCGGAAGCGCTTTTTGATATTTCCTTTCAACTTTCCTTTATGGCTGTTTTAGCGCTGATTTACATCGTTCCCAAGTTCAGCGATATTCCTTCAGAAAAGATTACAAACCTTCCGTCATGGACGCAAAGCATTATTCGATATTTATATTTATCGGTTATTGTATCCATTGCGGCAACAATAGGTACATTGCCTCTTATCAGCTATTACTTTAACCGCGTATCCAGTATAACAATCTTCGCCAATATGATCGTGGTGCCTCTTTTGGGAACGTTGACTCTGACTATATCAATGCTTTTTATTATTTCCTCTCTTTTTTCCCCTGTAATTGCGGGATATTTTATTAAACTGGCTTCTTTTTTTGTGCAAATATCAGTTTCTATAATCGATAAACTGGCCTCTCTTCCCTGGTCTTCCTGTAGCATCACCAAACCAAATCTTGTTGAAATTGCAATTTTCTATTTATTAATATTTCTTATTATCCGTTTTATTGAAGAGAAAAAAAATGGAAAAACTCAAAAGGAATTTTCGTTGAACCGTTTCCGCTATATTAAATATGCATTGATTGTTATACTAATTATTTTTGCCGGCGAAGTAACTTATTTTACAATTAGAGATAAATTTTCTTCCAATTTAAAAATTACAGTAATTGATGTGGGACAGGGAATTTCCACTTTAGTGCGATTACCCGGCGGGAAGAATATGCTTATTGATGGCGGCGGCTTTACCGACGGTTCTTTTGACGTTGGGAAAGCCGTCGTTGCACCGTTTCTTTATCAGGAGAAGATTGGTCACATTGACACGGCCGTCCTCAGTCACCCGCATCCTGACCATTTACTCGGTCTTATTTATATTATAAATAATTTCGATGTAAGGCAAATCTGGAAATCGAAATTTCCTGTTAATCCGGAAGAATTTCCCGATTGGGAAAAGACAATTAAACTCAACAATCCGCAAGTTTTTCTGTTATCCGATAAATCTCCGGAAAAAATAATTAACGGGGTCCGCACCCAGGTATTATGGCCACCCATTTACTCCGGCAAAGATATACATAACATTTCTTTTGATGAAGTGAATGATACTTCTTTGGTTTTGAAAATAACGTTCGGTAAAGTAAGCATCTTGATTCCGGGCGATATATCCGGCAATGTTGAAAAAATGCTTATTGAATCTAAAAAAGATTTACGCAGTGACGTTCTGATCGTTCCACATCACGGCTCCAAGCATTCCAGCAATATCGAATTCATTAAGGCCGTAGCTTGCCGTTACGCTATAGTCAGCGCCGGTAAATCAAATGTATTTCATCATCCACATCCGTTAACTCTGCAAAGGTATAAAGATGCCGGAGTTAATATTTTTCGCACCGATCGGGATGGAGCGATAACACTCATAACCGACGGAAATAACTTGCAAATAGATACTTTCCTAAAAAGGAAATAATTTTCTTAGCACAGTACATTTTTAAAGAAGATACCAAAGATTTATCCATCGTGCCGATCAACTTATGTACAGATGATTCGTCAATTGCAAAATGGCGGCCACGAACCGCAATGGACAAGAGTGGAAACCGCCGATGCCATGAAAACCGCTCTTGATAGACAACAGAGGGATGTTATCCTTTGTGACTATAAAATGCCGCGCTTCAGCGCACCAGCTGTTCTCAAAATATTACAAGAGACAAAAATCGATGTTCCCTTCATTATAGTGTCCGGCGCTATTGGCGAAGATACGGCAGTAGCGGCAATGAAATCCGGTGCGCACGATTTTCTGATGAAGGACAAACTCGCCAAACTCGTAGTCAAAATAGAGAAATCCGCGAAGCCAAAATGAGACAAGAGAAGAAAACAGCGGATGAAATGTAATGTGCCGTCGGTTTTCCGACATGTTACACTTTTTTCTATATTTTCATCACTTAAGAGATTGAAACGGCTCAAATTTTCCATTGCTAAAAAAATTTGAATATGTTACATAAAAAAATTTAAATGGATATAAGTTATGGAAAAAATTACAGCAATTCGAGGATTTAAAGATATTCTACCGGAAGATTCCGACACTTTCTGGAAGGTCGAAACAATTGCCCGTAACATTTTTAAATCATTTGGTTTTCGGGAAATCCGTGTCCCGATTATGGAAAAAACAGAACTTTTCCAGCGAAGTATTGGCGAAACAACCGATATCGTTGAAAAAGAAATGTATACTTTTTCCGACAGGGGTAATGATAATTTAACTTTGCGACCGGAAGCAACTGCTTCAATTATCCGTGCTTATATCGAACATAACATGTACGCCGCCGAACAAATAACCAAACTCTTTACAATTGGTCCTATGTTTCGTCGCGAAAGACCGCAAAAAGGCCGTTTTCGTCAGTTTAATCAAATCGATGTCGAAATGTTCGGTGAAGATAAACCGCAATCCGATGCTGAAGTAATCTTCATGCTGATGTATTTTCTAAACAGCGCCGGCTTGAATAATCTGGAACTGGAAATCAATTCTCTGGGGTGTGGGAAATGCCGTCCTAAATTTTCCCCGGCTGTCATTGATTTCTTGTTAAAAACAGGCAAAGGAAGTCTTTGCCCTGATTGCGAAAGGCGCATAAACACTAATCCACTGCGTGTTTTTGACTGCAAAGTGGAAACATGCGCTTCTATCATTGCAAACGCGCCTAAGATCATTGATTTTCTGTGCCCGGAATGTGAAGAACATTTTTCACAAGTTAAATCGTTTCTCAATGATTTAAGCATATCTTTCAGTATCAATACCCGAATGGTTCGGGGACTGGATTACTACACAAAAACGGCATTTGAAGTAAAATCAACTGTACTGGGTGCGCAAAACGCTGTGGCAGGAGGAGGACGATACAATGGTCTGGTAAGTTTTTTAGGTGGTCCGGAAGTTCCAGGAATCGGCTTCGCTGTCGGTTGCGAACGCCTTATCGCCTGCCTGCCGGACGAAAATTCAAATGCTTTTAAAACCGATATTTTTATTGCCGCACTGGGTAAGCAAGCCCAAAAAAAAGCTTTTGGTCTGACCAATGAATTGCGGCGAGCCGGAGTTATTGCAGAAATGGATTATTCGGATAAGAGTCTGAAAGCCCAGTTAAAGAAAGCGGATAAACTCAACAGTTCTTTTGCTTGTATTTTCGGTGATAAGGAAATTGAAGAAAAACAGGCTGTTTTGAGAAATATGCATACAAAAGAACAGCAGACAATTCCAGTGGATGAACTGCCGAAATCATTAATAAAAATTCTTAAAGAGAGGTAAATATTTTTGGCTGATTTCTTAACAAAAGATAAAAGAACGCATTACTGCGGAAACCTGGATATTTCCCATACCGGACAGGAAGTAGTTCTTATGGGTTGGGCTCATCGTCGTCGCGATCATGGCGGTGTTATTTTTGTTGACCTCCGTGACCGCGAAGGAATTGTGCAGGTTGTTTTTAATCCCGATGCCGGAGAACATATTCACTCCGAAGCACATAAGATTCGGTCTGAATATGTTCTTGCTGTCAAAGGAAAAGTGCGCAAACGTCCCGAAGGGATGAATAACACTGCCTTGAAAACCGGTGAAATTGAAGTTGTCGTCTCTGACCTGGAAATTATGAACGAATCCAAGACGCCGCCATTCTCATTCGATGACGAAGATATTTCTGAAAACATCCGTCTTAAATACCGTTATCTGGATTTACGCCGTCCGATGATTCAGAAAAATCTTTTTTTACGCAGTCGTCTGGCTGCTGCGACCCGCCGCTATTTTGAGGAAAACGGTTTTATCGAAGTGGAAACACCGTTTCTTGGTAAAAGCACGCCGGAAGGCGCACGCGATTATCTTGTTCCCAGTAGAATTTACAAAGGTATGTTTTACGCGCTGCCACAATCGCCGCAACTTTTCAAACAACTTTTAATGGTTTCCGGTTTCGACCGTTACTATCAGATAGCCAAATGTTTCCGAGACGAGGATTTACGCGCTGATCGCCAACCGGAATTCACACAAATTGACGTAGAAATGTCTTTTGTTACTGAAGAAGATATTATGAATATGATGGAAGGCCTGATGAAAGCGATTTTTAAAGCTTGCCTTGGTAAGGATCTCGCACTTCCACTTCCCAGATTAACCTACGCCGAAGCGATCAGCCGTTACGGTAAGGACAATCCCGATATCCGTTTCGATATGGAAATCGTGGATATTACATCTATTGTGAAAGATTCAGAATTTAAACTGTTCGCAGAAGTCGCGGCATCCGGAGGTGTGATTAAAGCAATTAAAGCTGAACAAGCATCCGCTCTTTCCCGCAAGGAGCTGGACGGATTGAAAGATTTTGTAGCCATATACGGAGCAAAGGGCCTGGCCTGGGCCAAAGTCAATGCCGACAACGACTGGACTTCTCCTATTTTCAAGTTCTTTAAACCGGAAGAAGTGCAAAACATAGGCAAAGCAATGAACGCTGAAGAAGGTGACATTATTTTCTTTGTCGCCGACACGCCCAAAGTTGTTTCCGACTCTCTGGGCAATTTACGTTTGAATCTCGCAAAAAAATTGAATTTGATTGATACGGATACATTGGCTTTTACATGGATTACGGAATTTCCATTGATGGAATATTCGGAAACGGAAAAGCGCTTTGTCTCTACACATCACCCTTTTACATCGCCGTTTCTTGAAGATTTGCCTTTGATGACTACTGATCCGGGAAAGGTACGTGCAAAAGCCTACGATTTGGTTCTTAACGGATCGGAAATCGGCGGCGGAAGTATCCGTATCCACAATAAGGATGTGCAATCCCACGTTTTCAATGCGTTGAAATTGACTGACGAAGAGGCACGGATAAAATTCGGATTTCTGCTGGATGCTCTTGAGTACGGCGCTCCGCCTCACGGAGGTCTTGCCTTTGGCCTGGACAGGCTGACGATGATTATGACTAAAGCCGAATCGATACGTGATGTAATTGCTTTCCCGAAGACTCAGAAAGCAGCTTGCTTAATGACCGATGCTCCCTCTAAAGTCAGCATCGAACAATTGATGGAGTTATCTTTAAAAATTGTTTAATTGTTATCCCGATAAACGGGATAAGTGCGCTAATGAAACTATCTTCTGCAAAATAGTTTCAAGCTTACTAAAAATTGGAGAAAAAGATGTTTAAATCCAAAAATGAAAAGAGAATTACGTCTAAAAACAAAAAAATCAGGAAATTTAAATTAAAGGACGTAGGCAAACCAAATTTATTCAAAGAAATCTTTCCTTATACCGATGTAAGCAAAATTGTTTTCGACAACAAGATTCTTGCACCGCGTCCGGCTAAAGAAATTTTTATTACAGATACGACTTTTCGTGACGGACAACAGGCTAGACCGCCTTACACTGTGGAACAGATTGTAACGATATTCCAGTTAATGAGTAAATTAGGCGGTCCCAACGGCGTAATACGTCAATCGGAATTTTTCCTTTACAGCAAAAAAGATAAAGAAGCGGTGGAAAAATGTTTGGAACTTGGTTTACCTTATCCGGAAATCACCGGATGGATAAGGGCTTCCAAGGAAGATGTCCCTCTGGTTAAGGAATTCGGCTTGAAAGAGACAGGTCTTTTGACTTCTGTTTCCGATTATCACATTTTCCTCAAGTTGAACAAAAAGAGAAGCCGGGCCATGAATGATTATCTTAATGTAGTCAGATCTGTACTGGATTTAGGCATAATTCCACGTTGCCACTTCGAAGACATCACCCGCGCAGACATTTACGGTTTTTGTGTTCCCTTCGCTCAGGAACTTATGAAGTTAAGAGAAGAAAGCGGTATTGACATAAAAATACGGCTTTGCGACACCATGGGCTATGGTATTACTTACCCAGGCGCAGCCCTTCCCCGCAGTGTTGATAAACTCGTCCACGCATTTTTAAATGACGCCGGCGTTCCCGGATGTCTGCTGGAATGGCATGGTCACAACGATTTTCATAAAGCTATGATCAACGCTACAACTGCCTGGCTTTACGGCTGCAGCGCGGCGAATTCCACTCTTCTGGGACTGGGAGAAAGAACAGGAAATTCTCCGATTGAAGGTTTGATTTTTGAATACATTGCGCTTAGAGGTAATAACGGCATTGACACAACTGTCATTACCGATATTGCCGAATATTTTGAAAAAGAAATCGGTGTAAAAATCCCGCACAATTATCCTTTTGTCGGTTTGGGCTTTAATGTTACCAGCGCCGGCGTACATGTCGATGGCCTGATCAAATGTGAAGAAATTTACAACATATTCGATACGCGCAAACTTCTGAAACGACCGATCACCACAACGATCACCGATAAATCCGGCAATGCCGGTATCGCTTTCTGGATTAATCAACGCTTTAATCTCGAAGGCAACAAAATAATCGATAAAAGGCATCCGGCTATCTCAAAAATTCACAAATGGGTAACGGAACAATACGAAGCAGGCAGAGTAACTTCCATTTCTCCTGAAGAGATGGAGAAAAAAGCACGTCTGCATTTGCCGGAATACTTTATGTCGGAACTGGAAAAGATAAAGTTCATTGCAGAAAAAGCTGCCGTTGCTATAGTCAATCAAATTATCGAACACCCTTTAATGAAAAACATGGATACGGTACAGCAGGAAACTCTTATGCAGCATTTTGTAGATGAACATCCTTCAATCCAATTCGCATACGTAGTGGATATGAATGGCCGGAAAACGACTAAAAATATTACGAACATTGAAGATCGCGCTAAATATGAAAACTACGGCGTAGGCGACGATCAATCGGACAGAGAATGGTTCATCAATCCGCTGCGTACAGGGAAAGTGTATGTCTCTGACTTCTTTATTTCTAAAATGACGGGTATTTTATGTTTTACCGTATCTGCGCCTATCGTTAATGATCAGGATCAAATGATGGGTATTTTCGGCGTGGATATTCAGTTTGAAGACTGGGTGAAAAGAGCGGAAGATATGGAAGATATGGATCATATTGCCCTGCGCGCGGAATACAAAGAAATAAAATCAAAAGCCAGACACGGCCACCACTAGGGAGACTTCAATTCCGCAAGCATAGTGCGGCGAATTGATTAGTCGAATTTGTCCCGCATAGCGAAGCGACGCGGGGCTATTAAACCTCGCATTTCAGAAACGCGTGCACCGAAATGCGTTAGTTTTTTATTGCCCCGCAAATTCAATGAAATGGAATTAGATACACCTTTATATTTATCCTTTCAATAATTCATCATAAAACACATAAAATAACTTTATTGACAAGCTTTGAAAGATGATTTACAGCAAAAGCCAAGCCTAATCTTGATTTTCAAGAGCGGAGGAACCAATATTCTGGGGCGTATCGCTACGGCGTAGGGTAGCCTCTTCGGCCCGAGCCCTTCAGCTAACTTCGTAGGCTTCGATGAGGAGAACCTTCCGGAGTGGTCCGGGATGATCATTCTCCCCTAAATACTTTGGAGATTTTTTTATGTCATCATCAGGTGTTAAAAATGACGATGGTGTTGAATCACATGAAAAACGCCGCTACGAGTGGCTGAATAAAAAAGTCCTCTTACTTGCCTTCGGTTCTATTGGTGTAGTTTTTGGTGATATAGGAACAAGCCCTCTTTACGCCATTAAAGCATGCTTTTACGGAAAACATGCCATCGCTCCCTCTATGATGAACATCATGGGCGTTCTGTCTCTTATTTTCTGGTCAATGTTCATTGTTGTCAGCATCAAATACGTAACTTTTATTCTTAGTGCTGACAACAAAGGCGAAGGCGGTATCTTTGCATTGGTCAGTCTTTTGAATACACCCGATCAAAGTTTTTCCCGTCTACTCAAATACATTCTTTTACTTGCAGGGATTGTGGGCGCCGGACTTCTTTATGGTGACGGAGTCATCACTCCCGCAATATCTGTTCTTTCTGCGATTGAAGGACTGGAAGTTGCAACCAAGGCTGCTGCGCCATTTATTTTACCTTTGACATGTATTGTACTTATTCTTCTTTTTTCCCTGCAGCGCCGGGGAACTGCTCACATCGGAAATCTGTTCGCTCCGATTATGGCACTTTGGTTTCTTTCTATTGGCTACTTCGGTATTATACAGATAATACGCGAACCTGCGGTTTTTCGCGCCCTCAATCCGCTGTATGCACTCGATTTCTTCATAAATAATAGAATACACGGTATTGTTGCGCTCGGATCGGTTGTTCTTTGTATTACGGGATGCGAAGCTCTTTATGCCGATCTGGGACATTTCGGCAGAAATGCCATCAGATTTTCCTGGTTTCTATTTGTCTTCCCGTTGCTGCTATGCAACTACTTCGGTCAGGGAGCCTTATTGCTTGCGCATCCTGAAATGAATATCAATCCTTTCTACAACATAGTGCCGGAAATCCTTTTATACCCAATGATAGCGCTTTCCACGGCCGCCACAGTAATAGCTTCTCAGGCATTAATATCCGGTGCCTTTTCGCTTACTCAACAAGCCGTTCAGCTTGGTTTTTGTCCACGTGTTCGAATCATTCACACCTCCAGCGAAATGCAGGGACAGATATACATTCCTTTTGTAAATTATGCATTGATGATTTCCTGTATAGGCGTAGTTATTGGATTCAGAGAGTCCGGTGCATTGGCAGGCGCATATGGGATAGCCGTTACCGGAACAATGATTATTACATCCGTTCTCTATTTTCTTGTACTGACATATTATAAAAAATGGTCTCTATGGAAATCTTTACCTCTTTTACTTGCGTTCCTGGTATTTGATATTGCCTACATTGCAGGAAATATTTTCAAGATTGCCGACGGAGGATGGTTCCCTATCTTTGTTGCGGCATTTATAGCCTTGGCAATGACCACATGGAAAAAAGGAAGAACAGAACTGTACAGGAATTTAATCGGTTCAAGATTCCCACTGGAAAGTTTTCTTGCTGAATTGCCGAAAAGTCATATTTTACGTGTACCCGGAACTGCCGTTTTTATGACCTTGTCACCGGTGGGCACACCACCGACGTTGCTTCATCATGTAAAACATAATCATGTATTACATGAAAAAGTTGTGCTTCTTTCCATCGTCAACAAAGATACTCCTATAGTACCGGCCGGCGAACGAATCAAATTGATCGATTTGGGTCAGGGTTTTTATCGCGTCGAGGCTTTCTTCGGTTTTATGCAGAAACCGAATGTTCCGCAAATTATGAAAATTGTTGCCCAGTATGGATTAGTTACCGATCCTATGACCACGACATTTTTCATGGGCAGGGAAACTCTTCTTACCGGCGGAAAATCGAAAATGATGAGGTGGCGAAAAGCATTTTTTGCTTTTATGTCCAGAAACGCAGGAAATCCTACTTTCTACTTCGGAATTCCGGCCAATAGAGTCGTTGAACTTGGCTCACAAATAGAATTATAATTCTTTCTGCGCTATTGCTAACCATTCATACTGAAACGAACGAAATGAATTGTAAAATTTAAACTCTAAAAAAACAGAAATTACAAATACTATAACTTTCTAATAATATCCCTCTCGTCAGGAGACTGATCATCAAGAACGGAGGCTCCCAGCAGATGGCTCGGCAGGAAAAACTTATTCGCAATGAGCGTCGGAATTACTGCACTGGCTATTACTGCTCCGCTCGAGAGAAGGATTAAATCTTTACGGCACGCATCACTAATCAAATAAACATGTTGTTGTCAATAAATTTTACAATATTTCTCTTTTATATTTTAAGAAGTCTGGCGGCTTCTTCCATCTCTTCATGCGTCTTTAGTTTCGTGAGCATTTGCGGCGCCTCCTGAAAATTTTCCAGTGCGTTGAAAAATTTGTCTAAGACATCACCACTGTGAGTCGGTATCAAAAAAAGATGCGTATGAGGAATTCTCCGACCGCGTGCATAAAGGAAAATAAAATCCGGTTTAAAAGCTTCCATCATTTTATTGGATACGATTTGGGCAACTTTGAACAAACTGACATTTTCCTCATCTGTCAATTCGTGCCACCAGGGAACATGTCTTTTGGATATAACCAGACAATGTCCCTTTGTATAGGGATGAATGTCAAGTATACACATGGATAACTCATCTTCATAAATCTTATAAGCCTTTGCTTTACCCGCAACAATATCACAAAAAACACATTTCCCCTGCTCAGGCATCTATAACCTCCCACGAACAATCGGTTTATTCCATAACATATGCAAGATACTAAACATAGTATTTTATATTTTTTTCTTCCGGGAAAGATCAGATTGATTCATTATTGTTTGTCATTGCTGTCCAAAATATTCTAAAAACGGGTATGATGGCCCTCGTAAAATCAGGTATGGGGACGGGTTTTTTTGCTCTTTGAAAATCAGGTTGCCTCTTTTTTTCTCTTTCAATCACTATGCTGTCCAATTCAAGGTGTAGAATTTGACCAAAAATGCTGCTAAATCTATTCCTCAGGGCGCCTCCTCTTCAGGTTTTCGCTTTCTTGTCACAAAGAAACTTCTGCCTGATTGTGTGCGCCCTTTTCAATTCCAAAATCTATTTTGGACAGATGTCCTTCAATATATTTTCTTAAACGCGAGCCTCACTCGTCATAAATTATCCATTGTTCAAACGGTCGGTCATCATCGTATTCGGAAAGTGGAGCTATTTCTCGGATAAAGCGTGATGGCGCAAGATTTAGAATACCGGATGAGCGAGTATAATCCAAAGCCGGATAGCATAAATAAAGCTGGTCTTTGGCTCTGGTTACCGCCACATAAAATAGCCTTCTTTCTTCTTCCTCACCATCCTGTTCTTTTAGTGCTCTTTGAAGAGGAATCATACCGTCCGCGCACCAGATTAAAAAAACGTAAGACCACTCCAATCCCTTGGCCTGATGAATCGTGCTTAGAGCAACTCTATCTTCATCTTCTTCACCAATGTTTTCTTCTTTGGCCATATTAGTCAGCAGAGCGAGTTCGTTTAAGAAATCTTCCATCTGAAGAAATTGAGCGGAAAAATTTCCCAGTTGAATCAAATCTTCTTCACGTGAAGAAGCATCGGAATAATTGTCCTGCAGATAAACACGGTAGCCTCCTCTGTTTAATAAAACATCTATTACCTTTTCCGGAATGCGCCCGGATTCAGGAATTTCGAGAAGCATCATTATTGTTTTACGACATTCTTCCAACCCCGGTTTGACAGCTTTCGACATTGCCTTAATAAATTCATCCTTCAAGACAGCCTTCAGAGGATTTTCTTCCTTTTTTAAATACTGCCAGATTTTATTGAAGGTAGCCTTACCTACTTTTGGATACATTATCAGTAAACGTCTCCAGGCCAGTTCATCGCGGGGATTGACTAAAACTCTCATATAGGAAGTCACGTCTTTGATATGTGCCTGTTCGAAGAAACGGATGCCGGAGCGAATATCAAACGGAATATCGCGCCGAACAAGTTCCATCTGCATTTCCATGGAATGATAATGCGCACGGTAAAGAACAGCTATTTCTTTCGGCGGCACGCCCGAACGAATCAGTTCCGTAACTCGCTGAGCCACGAAATCAGCCTGTTTCAAAACATTGTGTGCAGAAACCATTACCGGCCGCATGCCGTTTTTTCGCACAGCTTTCAATTCTTTGGGAAACTGCTTTTCATTATTATTGATGCTCAAATTGGCCAGATGCAGTATCTCCGGCGTGCTGCGGTAATTGGTTTCCAGTTTGAATATTTTGCAATCGGGATAACGATTGGGGAAATTAATTATATTGTTAAAATTTGCACCGCGAAAAGAATAAATACTTTGCGAATCATCTCCAACCACCATGAGGTTTCTGTGAGTAGAGGCCAAAAGGTCAACAATATCGGCCTGAATAATATTGGTATCCTGATATTCATCTACCAGAATATGTTCAAATCTGCCGGAAAGACTTTTCAAAACGTCGGGACTTTCCTTCAGAAGTGTGCGGCAATTACTCAGAAGATCGTCAAAATCCATCACCGCCAATTCTTTCTTTTTTTGTTCATAAAGGCAGGCTATACGGTTAATCTCATTTGTAAGATGAAGAAAAAATGGATATCTGGATTCCAGGATACTATCCAGTGTGCTTTGAGTATTGACTGTCAGACTGATAATTTCTGAAATTATATTGCTCTTTGGAAACTTGCTCAGTTTCGGATCTATCTTTAATTCGCCCATACAGGCAGCTATCAACTGACGTGCATCTTCACTGTCGGCAATGGAAAAATTTCTTTTATAACCTATGATATAAGAATAACTTTTTAAAATGAGATAGGCAACGTGATGAAAAGTGCCGCCCATAATGTTTCTTGTGTCGGAATTAATCAGATTCTCTACTCTGTGAAGCATGGAGTGTGCAGCTTTATTGGTAAAAGTAGCCAGTAGAATATTTTCTTGTTTGACACCACTTTCCAGTAAACGGGCAACACGATATGTCAGTGTTCGTGTCTTTCCGCTTCCGGCACCGGCTAACACAAGAAGCGGACCACCCTCTTCCATTATGACGCTATATTGTTCCCGATTAAGCTCTTTTTCATAATCAATCATTAAATCAATTCAACCAACAATATCTTTTGATGTTCATTCATGCCTTGCATCGCTTATAATGGAAAAATTTTTTATCTTCAAGTTAATATATCCTTTTACAGTTTCATTTTTGCTTACAATAATACGAATATTATAACAAAAATCGATGTCATTGTATGTTTATGTCACAATTTCTATCCACACAATTTCTATCCACTTGACAATATCTTCCCCTTGTATTGAAAATATTTCAAATTTCATGTATTGATCCGCGAACTAGTACCGTTATTTTTGTCAATTGTCCTATCAAAAAATTTTAGTAATTTAAAAAAATGGAAGTATTATGGATAATAAACATGAGGATCGTCGGTCAGAACAAAACGTTAGTAACCATATTCTCCTTACTTTTTTCCTGGTATGTTTTTGGATCACGATATTATCCACATTCTTATACGCTTTCTCGTGGGACCCTCCCCCGCCAATACCGACCGACGATCCGCGATGGGAAAAAGTAAGAAATCTCTGGAACAATCATTATGGAGGAGACAACCTTGATGAATTAATCAATACTCTATTTTTGCTGAAAGGTGCCTATCCTTCAAAGATTGAACCGATCATTCTTCTTGCCAAAGCGCATTATCTGCACGCCCGATATAAAAAAGAGGATCGCAGAGAACATTTTGAAAAAGCGGAAGAATATGCTTCCAAAGCCTGCAAAATGGATCCAAAAAACTTATATGCCCTGACCACGCTGATTGAAACTATATGCTACAGCCGTGACCATGATTATATTTTCGGCAAATATGGTCCCTTAATCCGTTCTCATGCTCCGATTAAGGATACTGCAGAAGCCCTGCCTGATATGCAATACCCTGGATGGAATTCTTTTAAAACTCTTTGGCTGGCTCGTCTTGATGTTGAAAAGGCTAAATCTGCAGTGGCCATGGTAGAAAAAATGTCCAAGGAACACCCCGCAGATGGACTTGCACAAACATGGGCTTCACGCGCTAATTATTACATAGGCCAATATTATACCAGTATTAACAAACATAATGAAGGCATGACCTATTATAAAAAAGGGATCGCCTATGGGACAAAAGCACGCGAAATCTTGCCTCACAGCGTACCGGCCAACTATTGGTATATGCTCAATCTGGCGCGCTCAATCCAGTTTACGAGCTTTGCCCATAAAGCATTTTATCTTAAGAATATTTTGAATCCCATCTACTTTTGCTCTAAAGAGAACAGCATCTATTTCTTCTGTGGTCCAGTTATCAGCCTGGCAACCATAGTCACTAATGGCGGATGGATTACGGAAAAAGGAATGAGTCTGGTCAATATCACCATGGAGATGGATTTGAACGGCCTGGAAATAGCCAGTATTCTTTTTCCTCATTACTATTACATACCTTATGCTTGGGCTGATGTACTTGCCTATAAAGGCAAACCAGCAGAAGCATTGGCAATCCTAGAAAAACTTATAGCAAGCGATCCGAACATTGATCCGCTTATCCCTGAAAATCATTGTTTTATAAGATTGGCCAAGCGCTTATACAACGATATCAAACAGGGGAAATATTAAAATCCAACTTAATCCTTGTTATCCATAAGTATTAAATTTATCTTGATTTTAGTTAACGGATAAGCTAAACAAGCGCCCATTCAAATGAATTTGCTTTTTCAAAGAAAAGCATAGAGAGATATTGAAAGGAGTCTTCATGGCCAAGTACGAATCTAAGTCCCTGAGAAATTTAGCAATTATCGGACACGGCGGAACAGGCAAAACGTCGCTCTGTGAATCTCTTTTATATGTTTCGGGTAAAAGTGAACGATTGGGGAGAGTTGATGACGCAACATCCGTTATGGATTTTGAACCGGAAGAACAAAAACGACGGGGATCCATCAGTTCGGCGGCAAATTTTGTCGAATGGGAAAAACATAAAATCAATTTTATTGATACACCGGGTGATTCTAACTTCGCCTACGATATAAAATGCTCAATGAGCGTAGTTGAGAATGCTGTTGTTGTAATTGACGCAGTCGGAGGAGTTGAATTTCAGACGGAAAAAGTATGGGAAGTGGCCGACGAATTCAAACTGCCCCGCATTATTTTCATCAATAGAATGGATAAAGAACGCGCTATTTATGATACTGCTCTCGAAAGCATAAAGAACAAATTCAAAAAAAAGGCCACTCCTGTTTGTTTGCCCATAGGAGCCGAAGATAAATTTAACGGAATAGTCGATTTAATCGGTATGAAGGCTTATGTATTCAGCGATAACAAGGGAACAGGCAAGGCCGTTGATATTCCGGCGGAAATGAAGGATGAAGTAAAAAGTCTGCACGACTCCATGGTAGAAGATATCGCCGAGTCCGATGATGATCTAATGAACAAATATCTGGAAACCGGCGAACTTTCCGCTGAAGAATTGAAAGCGGGATTAAGGAAAGGTGTCACATCGGGAAGTTTTATTCCGATAGTTTGCGGCTCTTCCATCAAAGGAATCGGTATTTCCATGTTACTGGATCTTATAGTTGAATCCTTTGCTTCTCCTCTGGATCGCGCTCCTGTAAAAGGCAGAAAACCGGGAACTGATAACGTTGAAGAACGTCAGCCTTCCGAAGATGAACCATTCTCGGCGATTGTTTTTAAAACAATCGCCGATCCATATGCCGGAAGATTGACTCTTTTCCGCGTTTTCTCCGGCAAACTCAATTCAGACACGCCCGTTTTCAACTCTTCGAAAAAAATAACTGAAAAATTCGGCAACATTTTCTTCCTGGAAGGCAAGAGCCAGAAACCGGCTGAAACTCTTATTCCCGGAGACATTGCCGGCGTAGCCAAACTTAAAGAAACACTAACCGGAGACACTCTCTGCAACGATAAAAATCCTATTGTTTTTGAAAAAGTGGCTGTTCCGCCGCCTATTATGTCTTTCGCCATTGAACCGAAATCAAGAGGCGATGAAGACAAGATCGCAACATCCATTCACCGGCTGGAAGAAGAAGATCCCACAATCGTATTCTCACGCAATCTGGAAACAAAGGAAATGATTCTTTCCGGTATGGGTCAGGTCCATATTGAAGTTACCATTGAAAAGATGAAAAGAAAATTCGGTGTGGAGGTAAACCTGAACACGCCCAAGATTCCCTATAAGGAAACGATTAAAGGCAAAACCAATGTTCAGGGTAAATACAAGAAACAATCCGGCGGACGCGGCCAGTTCGGCGATTGCTGGATTGATATTGAACCTCTGCCCCGCGGCGGCGGTTTTGAGTTTCATGACAAAATAGTCGGCGGCGTTATTCCAGGACAATATCGACCGGCTGTCGAAAAAGGCATTGTGGAAGCAGCGGCTAAAGGCGTTATTGCCGGCTATCCCGTGGTTGACTTTAAAATAAATCTGACTTTCGGTTCTTACCATACTGTTGATTCGTCGGAAATGGCCTTCAAAATTGCCGGCTCACTGGCTTTTCAGAAGGGCGTATTGGAATGCCAGCCGATTCTACTTGAACCGATAGTAAACATCGAAATAGAAGTGCCTGACGAATACATGGGTGATGTTATCGGAGATTTAAACAGCAGACGCGGCCGCGTTCAGGGAATGGACGCCAAAGGTTCCAATCAGATAATCAAAGGTCAGGTCCCGCTTGCAGAAATATTAAAATATGCGCCTGATCTTCGCTCCATGACCAGCGGTAGAGGAAATTTCACTTATACTCATTCACATTACGAGGAAGTTCCCGCTTATATCGCTGAAAAAATTATTGCCGAGTATAAGAAAGATAAAGAAGAAGAATAATCATATGATTTGCGCCGGAATCATAACGGTAAGCGATAAAGGCTCGCTGGGTAAACGAGAGGATTTAAGCGGTCCCGCAATTTCAGAAATGCTTGCGGATGTTGCAATTGAAATAAAAAAAACTATTATAATTCCTGATGAAACAGATCAGATTCAAAAAACTATCATCAACTTTGCAGATATAGAAAAGATGGATTTGATCTTAACCACCGGCGGTACCGGCGTAAGCCCGCGTGATCTCACACCTGACGCAACCCTGAAAGTAATTGACAAACAAATTCCCGGCATGGCCGAAGTCATGCGTCATCAAAGCATGCAGATTACTCCTCACGCTATGATTTCCCGAGCTGTAGCAGGAATTCGTGGAAAAAGTCTTATAATTAACCTTCCCGGAAGCCCCAAAGGCGCGAAAGAAAATCTCGCCGTAATTTTACCGGCATTGAAGCACGCCATTGAAAAAATCAAGGGAGATGACTCGGAATGTGCTTCTCAATAAACCTTAAAGCATTTCGCGGATGTGTTCCCATCCAATAAATCTTACCACAACGCGGGCACTGATTATATCTGTTACAATTTTCAAAAACATATTGCGGCACCAGATCACGGACTTCATTTTTTTCAATACTGTGAAGTTTTCGATTGCATTCAAGACAAATTGAAAACATTTTCTCCCTGTCAACCTTAAGAAAATACTTCTCGATAACAGCCTTGAGTTGTTTACTGACAATAACATCGGTAACCAGAAAGAGAATACCGGAAAACTGACGTCCAACCATGTCTCTTCTTCTGGTGAGAACTATTCTGCCTTCAGCATCGGCCTGTCGCAGCATTTCGCGACCTGCTTCTTTTGAATAAACCACGGTATCGTAGCCCAGAAGACGCATCCATTTTGCCAACCTTGCCAAACTTGCGTCAGCAATAAATTTTAAATTTACGCCAGAATAAGATATCAAATTATTTTGGTGTTTTTTGTTCATCAATAATCTGCGGAGTTTCGTTTGCATGTAGTTCTCTGCGTAAATCACGAACGACTTTATTCAAACGTTTGATAGTGCGATTTAAACGAAACCTTTCTACTATTCCCCAGAAGCCTGTAATGATTATTCCAAATAAAACTGAAACAAAAATAAGCAAATAAACCGGCACAGGCGGGATTTTTAAGAAATCGTAATACTGTAATCGTATAGTGGTTAAATTTTGCTGAGAAAATGTAACGATAAATAATGCTAAAACTATAACAAATATCAAGTATATTATTCTCATAATGATATTATCCCTCCTGGCGATACTTTTTAAAAAGGGGAGCAAGATTAGCCGCGGTCTTAGATATATCTTCCGGAATTACCCGCACGTTGGTCACCACGCTCATAAAGTTCGTATCGCCTTCCCAGCGCGGAATAACATGAATATGAAAATGGTCCTCGATTCCGGCTCCTGCCGCTTTGCCAATATTGGCGCCTATATTGAACCCATCCGGTTTCATAGCTTCTTTCAGCGCCTTGATCGCTGTTTCCAAAAGATTAAATATTTCTTTTCTTTCTTCCTGCGTCAGTTCTTCAATTTTCCCAATGTGTCTTTGCGGTATTATCATTAAATGTCCGTTTACATACGGATACCTGTTCATCATTACATAGATAGTTTTACCTTCAAACAAAATAAATTCTTCACACCTGATAGAGTGCTTGCAGAAAACACAGCCATCAGGTTTTTCTCCTTTAATATATTCCATTCGCCAGGGCGCAAAAATTGTTTCCATATTCAAAACCAATCGACCAAAATTATACCATTTTGCTTTCAAAGGATAACGCGGCGGCAAGGAGGATGTTCCGCAGGCGTATTTTTCATACGTTGAGGAAACCGACGACGATGCCAACAAAGTTATCCAAAGACCGGAGGCGCATCCCATAGGGGGGCGCATAATAAATCAACAGTCTTTCCTTGCCGGTAATTGCCGCTCGCAAAGTGGCAATTACAACCAAATTGGTATTAAATGTTAATTATCCTACCTTTTATATCTTTGTCAATTTCTAATATACCAATTGTCCTCGAAGAACCAATATATCTATCTGCCGCAGATCCTGGATTGAAAAATAAAACATTGCCTTTTTTATGATTTGCCGGTTTATGAGTATGGCCGTAAACAATACAATCTACGTTTGAAAATCCGGCTGATATTTTTTCTTCAATTCCCAAAGGAGATCCCCATCCATGAATCAGCAAAAATTTGAATCCTTTTATTTCAAAAAGCAAATGATTCGGAAATTTCTCTTTTACGAAAATGTTATCCATATTACCGGAAACTGCCCTTACTTCTTTGCCCTGAAATATTCCCAAAACCCGAAGATCAACCAGATCTCCGGCATGAAGAATCATATTCACGTCACAGAAATGTTCGGTAACGCATCTTTTCATTTTTTCGTCATAATCTGTCAGATGAGTATCGGATATGACTCCAATTTTTATCGTTTTATTTTCCATAAACTGCAACCATGCTTGAAATTATTAGCCATAAGAGGTAAAAAAAACAAGCTTTAAATTGACTTTATTGACAATTAAAGTTAATATTTTATCATGAATGCTCTGGAAAATTCCCTAAACAAAATTGCCGAACATATATTGCATTTCGACGAAGCATCGCTCACCTCTTTATGGGATAAGTATAAGGGCAAGGTCGAGCAATTTTCTCATTCTGCAGAATGGGAAAAAGCAGTAATTATACTTTCAATAATCAATGCTGTAAGGACGAAAAATGCAATTATCAATGAAATATTATTAAAAAACAACACAGCTAATAAAACAAAATCTTCACTGGAGAAACCTAAAGAAAAACCTTATCTGAAACTGGTTAAATGATGAATAAACAAGCTGATTTGAAAAGAATCGCCGAGTTAAGAAATATCATTGAGTACCATAATAAACGATACTATCAGCAGGATGCTCCGGAAATTTCCGATTCCGAATACGACCGTTTAATGCGTGAACTTCAGGATCTGGAAAACAGCTATCCGGAAGAATTTTCGGCAGCATCCCCGACCCAACGGGTAGGGGATGCTCCTCTTGCCAAGTTTGCTTCATTCGATCATCCGTCGCCAATGTTTAGCTTAGCCAACGCCTTCTCCAATGAAGAAATTATTGAGTTTGATACACGCATCAAACGCCTGGCAGGAGTAGATAGTATTTCATACGTTGCTGAACCGAAATTGGATGGACTGGCCGTGAATCTCATTTATGAAAACGGACTTTTTACCAGAGGAGCCACACGTGGCGACGGAACTACCGGTGAAGATGTTACGCAAAACCTCAAGACTATTTCTTCCCTGCCTTTAAAAATGAAAGGCACCTCGCACAACCCCGTTCCTTCTTTTATAGAAATAAGGGGCGAAGTTTATATGGAAAAAGAACCATTTCAAAAATTGAATCTTCGGCGTATCGAAGAAGGAGAAGAACCGTTTGCCAACCCCCGCAATGCTGCCGCAGGCTCTCTGCGACAACTCGATTCCCGAATAACCGCGCGTCGCCCTCTTAATATCTTCCTGTATGGTATCGGCAATCTGAAAGATATAACTTTCTCAACTCATTGGGAATCGCTACAAGCTCTTGCCGGCTGGGGCTTCCCAGTAAATAAATTCATTGAAAAGACACATGACATTAATTCTTCTATTAAATATTTCGAGCGCATCGGCGCTATGCGCGAAAAACTGCCGTACGAAATAGATGGTATTGTCTTAAAGGTTAACGATATTTCTTTACAAAAAAAATTAGGCAATGTCTCGCGCAATCCCCGTTGGGCACTTGCCTGTAAATTTCCGGCTGCACAGGCAACCACGGTTGTTAAAGAAATATTTATCGGCGTGGGACGCATGGGAACTTTGACTCCCGTTGCCATTATGGAACCTGTCAACATTGGCGGTGCCATGGTCAGCCGTGCCACAATGCATAACGAAGACGAAGTTCTTAAAAAAGATGTGCGTGTTGGTGACACCGTCATCATACAGCGTGCCGGTGATGTTATACCAGAGGTCGTTAGAGTCATTCTCGAAAAAAGAACAGGCAGGGAAAAGAAATTTAAAATGCCGACCCATTGTCCCCAGTGTGGCTCGGAAGTTGTCCGCTTTGAGGGGGAAGCAGCGCACCGCTGTGTCAATATTTCCTGCCCGGCACAATTAAAAGAACATATCCGTCATTTTGCATCGCGCGGCGCTATGGATATTGAAGGCCTGGGAGAAAAAGTTTCCGCACAGCTTTTCGATACTAAATTGATTGCCGATCCGGCAGATCTTTATTTTTTAACCAAGGAACAACTTCTCGTTCTTGATCGCCAGGCGGAAAAATCAGCACAAAATTTAATAGACGCCATCAATAAATCGAAAAATCCGACTCTTGATAAATTCATTTATGCTCTGGGCATCAGACATGTGGGAGAACGTACTGCTAAACTTCTGGCTGACCATTTCGGCAGCATGGAAAATCTGATTAAGGCAAAACAGGAAGATTTGACATCACTTAATGAAATCGGTCCGGAAATTGCCGCAAGCATTGTGGAATTTTTCCACGAACAAAAAAATATTGATGTCATGAATAAATTCAGCAAGGCCGGAGTTATTCCTCAGAAGAAAACTATACGGGCTAATGCTCCTTTGCAAGGCAAGTCATTCGTTTTCACCGGTACTCTGGAGAACATGGGCAGAAATGAGGCTAAAATGTTGGTAGAAAACCTTGGTGGTACAATCCACTCCAGTATAACAAAAAACACGACTTATGTTGTTGCCGGAAGCAAACCCGGGTCTAAATTGGAAAAGGCGAAATCATCTGGCATTAAAATTATCAGTGAAAAAGAACTTTTGAAACTTATTGGCAGGTGATACTTTGAGGCGCGTTCATACTTACATAAGCGGTAGAGTTCAAGGAGTCTTTTTTCGCGCAACGACACATCGTGCGGCAATTGGTTTTCATATTACCGGCTGGGTTCGTAATATGCCTGATGGTCGCGTAGAAGCTCTCTTCGAAGGTAATAATGAAGATGTTGATAAAATGCTTAAGTGGTGTCATGTCGGCCCGCCGGCAGCCAGAGTTGACAAAGTTATAACTGAAGAAGAAACCTTTATTGGTGAATACACGGATTTTCAAATCAAACACCCATGACGACAAGTCATCACAAGGGGGGGGTAAAAATGTAGTGCGTACCTTGAGGTGCGCTGGATTTCGCGGGTCTAAAGACCCCGCATTACGTATTCAATGACATCATTTAATTTAATAGGCCATTTTCAGGCGAAACCCACATGACGGTCTCCGTCACAAAGGAGCATGAAAATCCCCCCTCCCC
>MAEO01000046.1 GCA_001683985.1 Smithella sp. M82 | reverse complement strand
GTTCCCCTCTTCGGCAAAGAGGGGTTAGGGGAGATTTTCATGCTCCTTTGTGACGGAGACCGTCATGTGGGTTTCATATTTTTATTCATGCAAATTTTCTTTTCAATAATTTTAATTTAAATTTTCTTCAATTCTAATCAAAACTGTGCTGCCGTGAACGATATCCAGCTTATCTATTTTCTTCAATGCCTTCTGTACATTTTTTTCCTTCGCCTTATATGTTGTCATAACAATAGGCACTGCTCCTTTTTTACCTTGTGCTTTCTGGATGCAAGAAGCTATACTGATGTTGTTTTTCCCCAAAATACCGGAGATTTTGGAAAGGACGCCGGGACGATCATTTGCGGAAAACCGAAAATAATATTTTGTCTCAACATTATCCATCGGTATAAGCTTAATAGGCTTCATCGCTGTTTCACTTATCGACCGTAACGGCACACGGCAGGTAATGCCTTTTAAAATATTTCTGGCGCTGTCTATTATGTCGCTAAAAACAGCGCTTGCCGTAGGTGTCATTCCGGCACCCTGTCCGAAAAGGAAAACAGGACCGGATGCATCACCGACAATGTGAAAGGCATTATAATTCTGATTGACATTGGCTAACAGATGACCGGAAGGTATCATCGTCGGATGAATTCTTGCTTCCACTGCGCCATTTTTTAACATGGCAATTGCCAGCAATTTTATTCGATAACCAAGTTCCCGGGCAAACCCTATATCCTCACGGCTTATTTTGGTAATTCCTTCCAGATAAATATCTTTTAAATCTACTTTTTTCCCGTAAGCCAGAGAAAGAATTATAGCCATTTTATGAGCTGTATCGATTCCTTCGATATCGAAAGTCGGATCGTTTTCTGCAAAACCAAGCTTCTGCGCTTCCTTTAGTACCGTATTGAAGTCTTTGTCTTCATCGGACATCTTGGTCAGAATGAAATTGCAGGTCCCGTTAATAATTCCCATAATGGAGTTAATTTTATTTGCGGCCAAACTTTCCTTCAGAGTTTTAATTATCGGAATAGTTCCGCCGACACTTGCTTCAAAACCTATATCCACCGCTTTTTTCTGCGCAGCAGGAAATATTTCACTGCCGTAAGTTGCCAGAAGCGCTTTGTTGGCGGTAACAACATGTTTCCCATTGGAGATTGCCTCCAGAATAAAATTACGCGCCGGCTTATATCCGCCCATTAGTTCAACAACAATGGAGATATCCTTATCATTGATTATCTCACGGGCATCTGTAGTCAACAAACGTTTGTTAACCTTAACATCACGTGAGGTGGTAATATCAATATCGGCAATTTTCTTCAAAACTACTCTGGCTCCCAACTTTTTTGTAATAAGTTCTTCATTCTGCTGTAGCAGTTTAATCACACCTGTTCCAATGGTTCCGAAACCGATTAACCCGATATTAATGTCTTTCATAATATATACCTGAAATTATTTTAATATTTTCCATTTTCCATATGAATTTCCGACTATTTGGCAAGATTTTTCTACAACAAATCCAACCTTTTTGTCAATTAAATATAAATTATATTTGAAGATTTGACTTATGGAAACAAACTTATGCCCCAAAAGGAGATAGCAGTTTCTGCAAAAAAGATTTCTTTGCCCGAAATGACAAAAAAATATGAAAACTCATACAATGTGCAACTGATTAACATTAATAAGAAAAACAGAACTTAGTACGTATAGCTTCCTCAGACAAACAAATCGTCAACCGTTACCAGAATACAACATTTCAATCTATAATCAACATTAAAAAAATCTCTTGACTTTTTTAGGGGGGGGGTGAAAAGGTTGGTCAAATTAATGGAGGGGCTAAATAGTTACAAATCAGTTAAAGATGCCGTGACAAAGGCCGACCTTGGAATATGCGATAAATCATGTGGTGGAAGAACGCATTATAGACTTTTTATACGTCTCTCTATATTTGTTTAACATCTAATAGGACATTTCTAAATTGGCTGGACAATTACAAAATATTCCTTGACACACAAGTGAACGTTTCTTATACTGCCGACAACGAAAAGCAAGTTCTTATCAATTATATTATTAATTACCCTGTCCATCCTACCCATTATCTGCTGGTTGTCAATGACATGGTCCTGCTCATGCTCCCCATAAATATTCTGTGCGCAATCGGAGATGGTATTTGCGACGTATATGGATTGCCGCAACGTCAACTGTAGGATACCGGTCTGGAAGCGGAAACGGCAAAAATCTGGGGAGAAGGCCTCGTACCCGTATTGATATTCACTTGCAGAGGCATTTTCCTACTCCTTTTTCTATGGCCGCGACACGACCCTTCATCGACACTTTTCTATACCTGCAGATCACTGGCCATTATCCGATCAAGAATGATCAGCGCATCATGTGGCCCAACAAGCCCCTCGACATTGATTGTGCCCGGCGCTAATTCAGCATCGGCAGCCAGATTGCGCCAAATCGATTTAAGCAACTCCGTGTGATCGTTGCCTATGGGCATTGCCGTGATCAAGCCTTTAGCCTTTGCCATGGCGATGATCTGCCGCATCATCCGTTCGGCATCGGCAACCCTATCGACCTCTTTTCGGAGATAATCAGTAACCAGGCGGCTGGCGTTGCGTAGCGATAAGGTTGCGGCTGCCTGCACGATTTTTCGCTTGCCGATTCCGCTGTACATTTCCATTCCGGGCGGAAGAATGCCGTTTTCCGCAGCAAGGATCGTCGCCCGCTGGCTTGCGATCTCACACGTAAACATGATTTGATTGCTTTCAAGGATTTTTCCCAGCTTTGCCAGCCATATCTTGACATTTTCATCGAATGCGGAATCATGCCGCTGCTGTAAGTCGACCAGCACGGAAACGTTGTTCAGCATGCGCTGTATTTCTTCGATATTGATAATGCGTAACATGGCTACTCTATGACCAGACGATCTTTCTTCCCTTCATCTGTTTCGATGGAAGTCCATTCAAAAGCTTCCTCAGAAATTTTCAGACGTAGATGGGTAATGACCTCACTGGGACCGGCTTCGCGGATTTCTCCGGTCGTGACAAGAACATTGAGACGTGTCGACGGCTTGATGCTCTTCAACAATTCAATCCGCATGGTATCTTTGAGTGTTTCCTGAAACTCAGCACGCTTTTCAGGCTTGATCAACTCGCCCATAACTTTTACTGTATTGGCTATAAAGTCATCAGCCACCCGGTTGGCTCCAATGGCCATATCGTCTGGTCTGGTCAACGCCACGGTTCGACGGTCGATCACTGCTTCGACTCTTTTTTTATCGGCAGCAGTCATTGTGATACGTTCTTTTGTTATAGCTGTCACGAATACTTTATCGAACACCTTGCGAATTTCAGCGATGGGGGGGGTGCCGCTGGAAGATTCGCCTTCCGGCGAACCTTCCAAGCCCTTTACGACGACAGGCACGTCTATCTCTACATCTGGCATACGGAAGCGCGGCACGGGCATGCTCCGCAGTAGAGGATGATCGGCATACAGCTCGGCTATCCTAACGGATTCAATATCTGCCTGCATTCTTGCTATTGCTATCTCAGACAAGAGATGACCGATATAATCACCAAGTTTTGGCATTTTTTCTCCATTAATTTATTGTCCTGCAAAAGTTCCTTCAGTCCCCGTAGGCCTCTGCAATTATGTGACATGGATTGAAATGCGTCCGGCACGCACATATACGGGGTCGATAATTCCAGCAAATGAAGGCTACTAAGCCGGTGTGACGGATGCCGGTGTGGCGGGTGTTGAAGTAATGGCGCCTTCAAGTATTCCCAGCATCTTCTCCATGCCTGACGGCATCTCATCCTGAACCGCTTTGACATGTATCGCCAGCGAGTAGGTTCGGTTTACGGTATTGCCCTGTTGCGTCGTGCGCTGGAATGAGGTCGAAACTTTTAGTTTTGCCGAGCCCCAAAGCCATCCAGCTTTTGCTTCCACAGATGCGTTGATTTTCAGATCAGTATTGGTTTTCCGGTATTCGACAGAATTGATTTTGGCATTGAAATCAATAGTTGTCTCATCGATACGGATAAACGGAATTGGCAGAATCGTCAGGATAGGCACCTTCAATTCCTGCGTCTCATAGACTGCCGGAACTGCGAGGGATCCAGCCACTGGCGGCGTCGCCGTCGGATCGGGGGGGACAGCCGGCACATAGGGGCTCAGTTCCTTGGGATATTTGAAAGATACATAGATAGGTTCTTCCGTCGATGTGTCGCCACCGGCCTCCTGCTCGGCGCTCGGTTTTTTAAAGCCTACTTCCTTGATAAAGTTTACTGTTGACATTGCAGCCTGCGCTTGGGCGTTAATGACTGCTACCAAAGGACCGCCGATCATCGATTCAAAATCAATGCTCGATAATTCCTGACCTGGACTTGGCATAACCTTACCTCCTGAATTTTATTTTAAAAGAATGTAATATTTTGTATAACAAATTAAGTGTTATATTACAATCAAAAAATTAGCAGAGAATGATTGCCTCTGTTTTGTAACTATTCAGCCCCCTATTAATCTATGGGTGTCTTACCCCTCCCCCTAAAAAAGTCAAGGGATTTTTTTAATTTCTTTGATTTTTTTCTGGACTCCCTTTCATTTTCATGATAATAGCAAATCATGAAAATGACAATGGTTATTCAGGGACGGGAAATAACAGATGATGATATTGAATCAGTTCGGCAGTTGATAAAGGCCAATCCATCCTGGAAACGCACCCGACTTTCTAAGGAGCTATGCGATCTTTGGAACTGGCGCGCCGCCAATGGCCAGAACAAGGATATGGCCTGCCGCACTTTCTTTGTAAATTAGAGCAGCGCGGTTATATTACCTTACCCCCATCCCAAAAATCTCCTGACAATGCTCTTCGAAACCGGTCTATCCCCTATGTTTCCCACCAGAGAGCTGCTATTACCGGCAATCTTGACGCCCTGTGGGAAATTCCGGGGACACCATACTGGTTTTTGTCCTAGTTTTACTGCCATACAAATTATCCCGTTCTTGCCAGATCCAGCTTCCCTTGCCATTTCCAAAGTAACGTTTCTTTCAAAATTGTATGTTCCGGTTTTTCCAGAAAGGGGTCTTTTTCTGCCAGTTGAAATGCATCTTCCCTGGCATCGTTTAAAATTCGCGCATCGCGAATAATGCTGGCAATGCGAAAATCAGGCATACCAGATTGCCTCGTCCCCAGAAAGTCTCCCGGTCCACGAATAGCCAAGTCTTCTTCGGCGATGGCAAATCCGTCTGTTGTTTTTTCCATCACTTTTAATCTTTTACGGGCGTCAGCCGAACATTTATAATCAGCAAGCAAAATACAACTCGAAGGAATATCGCGTCTCCCTACCCTGCCGCGTAATTGATGCAGTTGAGAAAGACCGAAACGATCGGCATGTTCTATCACCATCAAAGATGCCCGCGGAACATCAATACCCACTTCAATCACTGTCGTGGAAACAAGAATTTGTATTTTATTTTCCAAAAAGTCACGCATAATTTTATCTTTTTCTTTATCTTTCATCCTGCCGTGAATTAATCCCACATGAGCATCAGGGAATATATCTTTTTGCAGATGGGCAGCCATATTGGTGGCGTCTTTCAAATCGAGAGTTTCCGATTGTTCGACTAAAGGATAAACGATGAATACCTGATGGCCTTTCCCCAGCTCCACGCTGATTAATTGATAAACCTTATCTCTTTTGTTTTCCGATACCACTACGGTTCGCACCGGCTTTTTACCGGGAGGCATTTCGTCGATTACGGAAACATCCAGATCGCCGTAAACGGTCATCGCCAGTGTCCGCGGAATCGGCGTTGCCGTCATAACCAGGACATCGGCATTGATTCCTTTTGCACGCAGCGTTGCCCTCTGCATAACACCGAAACGATGTTGTTCATCTATAACAACCATCCCCAATTTATGAAAATCGACATCTTCCTGAATTAAAGCATGCGTCCCGATGATAATGTCGGCTTTACCGTTTTGAATCTGACTAATTACTTCATCTCTTGCTGAATTTGTCATGCTGCCGGTAAGTAAAACTGCACGCAAACCTAATTGTTGAGCCCATGAATTAATATTTGCAAAATGCTGTTTGGCCAGAATTTCAGTGGGTGCCATTATGGCCGCCTGATAGGAGTTTTCGCAGGCTGTAATCATCGCGGCCATCGAAACAATCGTTTTTCCGCTTCCGACATCGCCCTGCAAAAGCCTGTTCATCGCAGTTTCTTTGGTCATGTCGGCTCTTATTTCATTAATTACCCTTTCCTGCGCAGATGTAAGACTGAAAGGCAGAAGAGTCATAAATTTTTTAAAATAATTCCCATTGATATTGAATTTAATACCGGCATCGATAATCCGTCCCTTTTTTTTGACTGCCATGCCCAGTTGAAAAAAGAAGAACTCATCATAGATTAAACGCCGATGGGCATCAGATCGGAAAGATATAAATCTCTCCGGTGATTCGTCATCTCCGGGGAAATGAACGGACAACAGCGCTTCATGGATATTGAGCAGACTGCGCTTTTCACAAATATTATAAGGTATCGGTGAGGTCACATAGCGTGAATAATTTTCCAGTGTATAGTTCATCACTTTACGGAAATATTTCTGATTCAGTCCTTCCGTTTCCGAATAAACCGGCACTATTCTTTTGAAATTCAAAAGATTATCTTCGTCTTTATCATCCAGTATTTCATAATCAGGATGAATCATTGATTTGCCGCCGTAATCGGGTCTTACTTCTGACGTAAATATTACTTTAGTTTCCTTCTTAAAAATGCCCAGCAGATAAGACATTTGTCCTTTGAACCATTTTGCCGTAAGGTTTGCCGTTCCATCGCTAATGACTATTTCCAATATTTTCTTCCGTCCGTAATGACGATACTGCGCTGACACAACAGTACCAACAGTACTTTGGATTTTCCCCGCATCCAGACGGTTTATTTTTTTTATTTCCCGTCTGTCTTCATAAGTTCGCGGCAAAAAAAACAGGAGATCTTCAACCGTAGCAATTTTTTTGGCGGCAAAACGGATGGCCATTTTCGGCCCCACACCCTTTAAGTATTGAACCGGTAAATTAAGCTTGGCCAAAGCTTCTTTTAAATCCGATATTCTTTGAATCGTCTGCCTGTCTTGCTCCTGAATTGTTTCGGGCTCTTTTAAGAAGTTGAGCGCTATTTTCAATTTATCCAGTGCAAGAACTGCTTTTTCAATTTTGTTTTTTTTTAATTCCAGTTTCTGCCAGTCATAATCGGAAAATATTGTCAGCAGCTCTTCGGCCTGAAGTAAGAAATCTGCGTCAGCAATTGATGTCAGGGCGCTCTTCAGCAATGACAATAAATTTAGAATGGTTTTGCCCAAATCTTTGATGTGGGGAAGATTTTTAAAATTATCGCGGGATGCAAAAACTAAAGGATTTTCTATTTTTTGCAAAATTTCTTTTATTGAATCCATTTAAGTCTCCGCATAATAAAATTGGCAAACCTAAATTTCTTATTGGAACAAATGCCTTTTTGTTAACAAAAAAATTTTGTTTACGCAAGGAATGATTGACTTAAAAGCTGATTTACGTTACACAAACCAACATACATTTTTAAAATAATCAAATTCATCCAGAGGCGATATGACAACTAAAACTACATATAAAGACACAGGCGTGGATATTGATACTGCTAATGAATTTGTAGAACGAATTAAACCGTTGATAAAGACAACCGCACGCAAAGAAGTTGTTTCAGGCATTGGCGGTTTTGGCGGTCTTTTCCATCTTAATCCCATTAATTATAAAAATCCTTTGCTGGTTTCTTCCACCGACGGCGTTGGTACAAAACTACGGATTGCTCAGCTATTGGATAAGCATGACACTATAGGTATCGATCTGGTAGCTATGTCGGTAAACGATGTAGTTGTTCAAGGTGCGGAACCTCTGTTTTTTCTTGACTATCTTGCTACGGGAAAAATAGAATTGGGGAAAAGCGTAAAAATTATTGAAGGAATTACTGAAGGATGCAGGCAGGCCGGATGTACCCTGCTGGGTGGCGAAACCGCGGAAATGCCCGGTTTTTATAAACATGGAGAATATGATCTTGCCGGTTTTTGTGTCGGCATGGTGGAAATGGACAAATTAATTAACGGGTCCACTGTCAGTGTCAATGACCGGATTATCGGATTGGCTTCCAGCGGATTACACAGCAACGGTTTTTCCCTGGCCAGAAAAGTTCTTCTGGAAAAAGGCAATTTAAGCGTTAACGATAAAGTTCCCGGTCTGAGTAAGACAATCGGCCTGGAAATGCTGGAACCGACGCGAATTTATGTAAAACCCCTGCTGAATCTCTTTAAGAGTTTCAATGTTAAAGGTCTCGTACATATAACCGGCGGCGGATTTTACGACAATATTCCGCGAATAATTCCCCAATCATGCCGGGCAATAATAAATAAAAGCAGTTGGGAGATATCTCCTATTTTCAATGTTATCCGTGAAATAGGCGACATTGAAGAAAAAGAAATGTTTCGTGTATTCAATATGGGTATAGGAATGATGATTATAATTTCTGAAAAAGAGTGCGACGAGGTTCTTAGTCGTTTGGAAGTGCTGGGAGAGAAAGCTTATCAAATAGGCTTTATTGAAAAGAAGGAAGATAAACAAAAGCAGGTTATTATTACCGAAGGTTAACAAAGAAATGGCTGATTTATTAAAATTGGGAGTTTTAATTTCCGGTAATGGTTCCAATTTACAGTCGATTATTGATAATATCGAAAAAGGATCGTTAAAAGCCTCCATCAAAATAGTTATCAGTAATAATCCTGATGCCTTCGGACTAACCAGAGCAAAAAAACACGGTATTCCCTTTATTGTCTTAAAACACACAAATTTTAAAAATAAAGAAGATTTTGATTCAGAATTAGTAAGAATTTTAAAAAGCAATAATGTCGATCTGGTAATTTTAGCCGGGTTTATGCGTATTCTTACTCCTGTACTTTTGAAAGCTTTCCCCCGTAGAATAATGAACATACACCCTGCTCTTCTACCGTCCTTTCCCGGACTTCACAGCCAGAAACAGGCTGTAGATTACGGCGTAAAAATATCCGGCTGTACAGTTCATTTTGTAGATGAAGGTGTAGATACAGGACCGATCATTATTCAAAGCGCCGTACCGGTTCTTGATGATGATACAGAGGAAACCTTAGCCGCAAGAATATTAAAAGAAGAGCATCGTATTTATCCGCAGGCAATTCAACTTTTCGCTGATGGCAGCTTAGAAACAGACGGACGCAAGGTGAAAATCAAAAATAACAAATAAAAATCTTCTCGTTTAAGCACTATCATTATTTGTAATGGGGAAACGAATTAATTTATGTATGATTTGATTGTCATAGGCGATGATTTTTCTTCCCCTGTTGCCGCCGCAGTTGCTTCCCGCCGAAATATCAAAACCGTTTTAATTTCGGAAATTGGTTTGGGGGAAATCTGCACAATCGGAGGACTTGATTTTAATATTGATCCCACACCTTTAACCGGTTTCGGTGAAAATCAAGTATGTCGTTCCCTTTTAACCAAGCTGGGAATTCTCCCGATCGAAGAGCAAGGAAATTTATTGAATCCTGCTTATCAAATAATTCTACCCGAACACCGGCTTGATTTTTTCAACGACAAAGAATTGTTAATTCAAGAGATGACAAGAGAGTTTCCACAACTAGCCGATGTAATCAAATCTTTTTACGATAAAGTTGTGAAGAACTCCGATATAGTAAATAAATGGCTTCAGAATCATCATTTTATTCAACCCCAAAATATAAAAGAGTATTTTGAATTTATTAAACTGACACCGCATTTAATTAAATACAAACTTGATAATATGAAATTTAAATGGATTTGTTCCGGAAATGATGCATTCAGAAAAGTTATGGAAGCACAGCAGGCGCTGCTTTCCTTTTTTTTAAAAGACCAAGATTCTATTTTTTCACATTTCCGGTATTCCGCTCCTCTGCGTGGTGTTTATTATTTCTCGCAGAGCAAGCAGACACTGTTAAATTCTCTAATAAATGAAATAACATCATCTCATGGTTTGCACATTAATAATTGCGAAGTATCTTCGGTTAAGAAAGGAAGATTAATAGAAGTAAATTTCACAGATAGAAATGGTGCAACATCGAAAATTTCAGCCGATAATTTAATTGTCAGCACAAAGTGGGATAAAATGAACCTTGTTTTTGACCGTGAAAAACAAATTAATCTGGATAGCTTAATCAGACCGATTAAAATTTCTCATCATCCTTTTACTATTCATCTTGGTATTCGCCCAAATTGTGTTCCCGAAAAAATGGCGCGGCATGTTGCAGTTATTACCGATGTGAAAAAAGATATTTATGATGATAACCTTATCATTTTGGAATTAAGCTCGCCGGATAATGAAAAAACAACATTTTCAGGAAAAAGTTCTTTATCAGCAACTGTTTTCCTTCATGATGATCCGATGATTTGGTCTAATGAGAACTTAACGGCAACTTCGCGGTCAATAATTGAGCGTCTCGAATTTTTTCTGCCCTTTTTAAAAGAAAACATCGAAATTTTTGATATAAAAGAGTCTATTAATATTTCCAGAAAACAACTCAGCATTGTTAATCCTAAATATCAATTGCGTAATTCTTTCATTACGGGATTTGCCGCAAACAGCAATAAAACAAAGTTCAGTAACATTTTTCTTACCGGGGCATCACTATTACCGGATATTGGCTTCGAAGGAGAAATAATATCCGGTATAAATGCCGCACGTTCCGTGGCTGAAAAAAGAAAGTGATTTATAAGGAGCGGGTCAGGATCTTCTGAGGGGGAAGAATTCTCTTATAGAAAAAGACTCTTCAGGAAATATTCGTCTGCTCGATATAGGATTATTTTTAAAAAAAGAGATAAAAGATTATTTCAAAAAAACGGCCCGGAAATTAACCTGAAATACATTGAACCCAGTTATTTAATCCGCTCGGTTCCGGCAAACGCTTCGGACAGCATCTACTGTAACTCGCTGAGACAATATGCCGTACATGCGGCAATGGCCGGTAAAACCGGTATTCTTGTAGCTTTGATGAAAGACGAATATGTTCATCTTCCATTAAATTCAGTTGCTTCCAGCCGGAAGATCGATCCGCGGGACAATATCCGGCTGCGTGTCCTGGAGACGACCGGTCAACCGGCATCCATGAAAAATTGAAGCTTTAAATAATCTTTAAAAAATGCTTGCAAAATATTCGCCTATAGTTTAGGAACATCGCATAGTTTCAGGAGGATATTCAAATGTCACGTGTTTGTGAAGTATGCGGCAAGAAGCCGTCAGTCGGCAATTTGGTTAGTCATGCCAATAATAAAAGAAAAACTGTATGGCATCCAAATTTGCAAAAATTACGCTGTGTTGATGAGAAAACAGGATATATTAAGAGAGTAAAAGTCTGTACGCGTTGTATTCGTTCGGGATTTGTAAAAAAAGCTATCTAAAAGTGGGAAGCCAACCGTAATTTTTTATAGTATGGGCGGTTTCCAGAAGAAATAATTCATCGTCGTCAATTAAATCTTTAGCGTACTGAAGTAAATTTCTGACTCTTTTATAAAACAACTGGTCACTATTTTTCAGGCCGAATTTTTCTCTATAAAGATTTATTCGTCCTGAAATACTCATGATGCCTTCCATTCCTTCTTTCGTGATAGATAGGGAAGCTTTCTTCATTACTTCTTTTATTTCATCTTCCCCAAATTTATATAACCAGTTAATTGTGGCGACAAATTCGTCCATTTTATTACTCAAAGTGAAATTTATCGAGTCTATCAATAAATCAATAGTTTTCAATGAATTAATCTGATTTAAAATTACAAGGTCAAAGATCATCTCGATAATCAAATGTGATTGATAAATTGCTTCCTCATAAGATATATTTTTTTCGATCATCCCGTACAGATCCAAAATGGAATTTATTAAATGTTTACCTTTGAGATACGAATACCCCTGAGAGTTGGGGTCAAATTTTTTATGACCATTGAAGCAGATATATCCATAATGAGAGAGATCATCTACCAATAGATGAAATATAACATAAGCCGATCTTGAATATTGCACAGGTATTTGCAGAGATCTTTTTATATTGTGTGTTTTATCAGGACTTATCTGCGGATGGATCGTCAATAAATCAGGAATAATGTTATAAACATAAATATCCGGTTCAATATTTTTGAAATCTGTCGCAGCTAAAAATTTCTGTAAGAAATAAGTATGTGTCAGCATGAACATATAACAATTTTCCCATATGATTATATTCGTTGATATGTTTCCGGATAATTAATTTCTTCCATTTTGTATTTATTTTTCAGATCGCCTATAACTTCATTCATCTCTGATAAAAAATCCGGAATAATGGAAACCTGGATTATTGAAGTGCGAGGCTCGATTGTTGTTACCGTGGCCATTCCCTCATACCCTTCGACAATAAATTGTATCAAAGAAATGTTTTTTCGTTTTAATCTAAAGTATTTTTTTCTTATCATCGATCAGACTAAAGATCAATAAACAATGACCATTTGACGCCGGAATTTAAAGACTGTATGATTAAATCAAAAAAATATGGAGTAAATCATGCGCATTGGCCAATTTGTACTTTTTCTTTTATCATTATTTATTTTTTCCTGTTCTACCGTAAACCCGAATATCAGAAGCATAACCGACGGTGATATTAATTCGTTTTAAAATCAGGCCCTGAAAGCCGGAGAACATCCCCATGCCGGCGCAGATCTTTTAAAATCATACAATTATATAGAATTGTTCGCCGATGGTACCAGTATTTCCAGAAATTTAATCCGTATTAAAATATTCAATGAACGTGGACACAGTTTTGCATCACGTTCTATATCCTACCGCGAAGGGTATCAAAAGGCCAGAATTCTTTTTGCCAATACCATCAAACCGGATGGAAAGATTGTTCCACTGAACAGCAAGGATATTATCGATTCTTCAGAGTATGAAGGTTATGAATTTTATACGGACATTAAAGTAAAACGGTTTACCATGCCGGCGGTGGAAAATGGATGTATAATTGAATATGCTTATGAAAAAATTTAAAACCGGTTTTATCATTCGACTATTATGACACTTTTTTCTGCCGTAATATTTTCCCGATAGAAGAAGACACTCTGGAAATAGTATTACCGTCCAATATCGATTTAAAATATAAGAAGTTTCAAACAACCATTACACCTCAAATGCTTTCAACCACATTATTGTTGTCGTTCCAATCTCCAAAAAATATTTTTGGCTTGATGCGACTAATGAAGCAGCCGCTTACAATTCATCACCTTTCCTTACTCCAACTAAAGTTTTTCTGATTAATGATGACGGTTCTTATCGTTTTTTAAAGACTCCGGATTTGAATAGAAAGAAAGATTATTACAAAGTGGATATAAAATACAATATTAATCAGGAAGGCAATGCGACCATTGATTATAGAGCAGACTTACTTCGGAAAAGCTGCTGAACCCGTCAGGTATTCTTTTAAATATTCCCCGCCGAAACAAAGAAAGAAGTATTTCGAAGATCAGGGTATCGAAGTTAAGGAATTCAAGCAGTTTTACTGATACTCAAAAACCATTCACGATCAGACTTTCGGGAAACATTAAAAATCTGGTGCAAAAACTTGACGAAGAAACAATGGTTTTATCCAACATTATTACCTTTGATTCATATCGGGATATAACCGCTGCCAATAACCGCCACTATCCAATCAGCTTAAAAAGGTCATTCTATTCTATAGAAAATTATTCCTATACATTTCCATCTGGCTTTAAAATAAAACGATTACCCCGTGATTTTATTTTCAAAAAACCGTTTAAATACAGAAAAGAACAATACCGTTTCAAAGGATCTACTTTTAATATTCATCTGGAAGCAGAAAATATGGAACAGATTATTCATTTGGAAAATGTTAATGATTTTAAGAAAAATGCCTTTGAATTGCAAAAACATGAATCCTCAATAAAGAACATAATTTTCGAAAAAGAATAGCAAAAGCTTGACATCGAATAAAACCTGATATTATACAAAAGAAAAAGTATATAAGAAGTCCAAAAAGATGACAAAGCCAAAACAATTATTGCCGTCAACGAAATGGAAATTAACGGAATCCGGCGATAAAATAATTGAAAATCTTCTAAGCAAAGAATTCGGAATCCATCCGATTATAGCTCAAATCCTGATCAAGAGGGGCTTTCAGAATATAGAAGAAGCCCGTAATTATCTCTACCCTTCCCTCAATAATTTGCACAGCCCTTTTTTAATGAAAGATATGAAAAAAGGCATTTCACGTTTATTAAAGGCAATTTATGATCACGAAGAGATAATTATTTACGGCGATTATGACGCTGACGGAATAACTTCTGTTGTTATCCTTTACAAGTTCATCAAAGAAACAACTCCCCATGTAAATTATTATATTCCCGACAGAGTAGAAGAGGGTTACGGCTTAAATATACCGGCTATTGACAAGTTCAAGAATAATAATGTCAAATTAATAGTTTCTGTAGATTGCGGTATTTCCGATCTTGAACAAATTGCTTATGCCAAATCACTAGGCATCGATACTATTGTACTGGATCATCACGCAATATCAGGCCCGCTGCCTTCTGCCATTGCCTCAATAAATCCGAATCGTGAAGATTGCGCGTTCCCCTTTAAAGGTCTGGCCGGCGTGGGAATTGCTTTTAACTTTCTTATTGCATTGCGAGGAAGACTTAACAAAGAGGGATTTTGGAAAAACAGAAACTATCCAAATTTAAAAGAATATCTGGATATTGTCGCTCTGGGAACTATCGGTGATATAGCGCCACTTGTTGACGAAAACAGAATTTTTGCCAAAATAGGACTGGAAATAATTACCGAAGACCAACGATCCGGGATTAAAGCCCTTAAAGAAGTCAGTGGTGTTGACAACCAGAACATTGATTCTTATAAAGCTTCTTTCTCTCTTATCCCGCGTATTAATGCCGCGGGACGTATTGCGTCCCCTCTGGATGCGGTAGAATTACTTTTGACTGAGAACATAGAAGAAGCCCGAATACTCGCCAAAAAGCTCGATTCATATAACCGTCAGAGGCAATTGATGGGAAAGGAGATCATCAATGAAATTCTTGAACAAATAAGAATGAACCAAAGTATCGGAAAAAGAAATGCCCTTGTTTTTATATCCGATAAATGGCATCCGGGAATCATCGGTACCGTAGCCTCACAACTTGTCGATCTGTTCAACCGTCCGGCTTTTGTCATCAGCCTGAGCAACGGTATAGGCAAAGGTTCAGGGAGAAGTATTCCGGGATTTAATATTTACAAAGGCATTCAACAGTGCGCCGATCTTTTACTTTCTTATGGCGGTCATTCTTATGCCGCAGGCTTTTCCATCAAAGAAGAAAATATTGAAAAATTTTCCTGTCTCTTGGAAGAAATAATTTCCGGCAGTGTTCAATTACCGGAACTACTTTCCCAAACGATAATCGATGCTGAATGTCAATTCACTGACATTAATCTAAACTTAATGAATCAAATTGATATGCTTGCACCATTCGGCAGTAACAATCCTGAACCGGTACTTTATGCCCGTAATATAAAAGTATCTGCTCCTACCATTGTCGGTAATAACCATTTGAAAATGTGGCTCAATTGCGATGGCATATCCTGTGGTTCCATCTGGTTTTATATGGGCGAACATCTTTCTGCAGTCAACGGTGCCAATATCGATGTAGTTTTCACACCGCAAATCAATGACTGGAACGGCTCTTCGGATATTCAATTAAAAATCAAAGATGTTGCTGTAATTTCTTGAATAAAGGAGATGAAGACAAACAATGAATAAGGCTACCAAAGCAGCATTATTCAACGTTCTTTTGTTTCCCGGATGGGGACAGATTTATTTAAAGCAATACAAAAAAGGTGTCTTGATAATCTCTGCTGTCATAGCGGGAACTCTGCACATTTTGTTGTCTGTAATTCAAATAACCATGGATACTTTAAAAGTCTCACCTTTTAAAAAAGGAACCGTTACTTTTAGCGCTGTTCTTCAACTGGCAATTGATTCGATAAAAGCGCTAAACTGTATTTACATGTCTTTAATTTTATTTTTCATGCTGTTTCTTTGGGTTTGCTCCATAGTCGATAGTTATCAGTCAGGAAAAAAATTGATTAACCAATAAAAATACTATGATGATTTCAACTCGTCATTCCAGCGAAAGAGACTGTAGGGTAAATCCAGTATTATAAATAATTTAATAATAATCCCTGTCCTGAGCCGGGGCAGGTTGGGATGGAAACTGGTGACAGCCGCTGATTATTGTTGACAGTCGGAAGACAGAAATGTATTAATTTTTCCATTATGGCTCGTTTACCCCGGATAGTAGTTCCCCGATATCCTCATCACATCGTTCAACGCGGCAATCGCCGGTTTGACGCATTCTTTACCGATGAAGATCGGCTGACGTATTTGGATCACATAGGGACTGCCTGTCCGCGATATGGTGTTGCGACAGGGG
>MAEO01000219.1 GCA_001683985.1 Smithella sp. M82 | reverse complement strand
GCGCTTTTTTCTTGGGATTCCGCTCAAAAAAGAGTAATATAGGCTCCATAAATCGGAAAAAACCAAGTTGGTATATTAATCGTTATAGACAGCAATCCAAAGTAGCCATTGGAGTAATAAACATATGCATAAATATTGTGAAAAATTAAATCGTAAGCTGGTTAATGCCGGGTTTGATAGTGAGATTTATAAAGAGGATTTTATTATATTTAAATCTCCATTTACAGACACACCTATTATTAAAAATTATCACGTAAGGTTCGATAAAAATAGAGCCCTTGTTTTTGTAATGACAGATATTGGTGATATTTTAGCTAACACTTATTCTGATGGAGACTTAGCCTATGCATTATCCCAAAACGTAATTTCATTTGGGAAAGATGGTGTTAGCGCTACTATTAAAGAAGGTTTATTACTAATATCATCGCTTGTTAATATAGGTGTTTTTATCAGAACAGCATCTCTTTACAATAAAGTTTATGATGTGCTATGATAAAATGTCAAGGTGCCTTTGCAGATATACTATGTGAATTAAAACAGAATAAGAAATAAATTAAGATGTTTCTATTAAGATCTTATAACAAAATCAATGCAGCCGATCGCGGTCCCGTGGGCCGCTCCGGTTGATCTCTTCGTTAGGGCCCAATAAATTTTTGTATGACGATAAACATACTCTAAAACAGGAAGGATGAAATATATGGCTTCAGAAGCAACGATGACAATCATTAAAATGCTTGAGACACTACCGGAGCAAGCCCAGGATCGGGTGGTTGAGCATCTACGCGAATACATCGAAGAGTTGCGGGACGAAGCGCTGTGGAATGAGTCATTCTCCCGAACCCAATCCAATCTTGTCTCAGCAGCCCGGCGGGTACGGAAAGAAATAGCAGAGGGCAAGGCAACTCCCTTGGATATCGAGAAGCTATGAAATCCGCCACTGTACCATCATTCTGGGAACGGTATCATAAGCTCGACCGTGAAATCAGAGGCAGAGCGAAAAAGGCGTATCGACTCTGGACCGAGAACCCTTTTCATCCATCTTTGCGTTTTAAGTGCATTAACCGTGATGAGAATATCTGGTCAGTAAGAATTACACTTGGGTACCGTGCTCTGGGTATTCTTGACCAAGATACGGTCACATGGTTCTGGGTTGGGAGTCATGATGAGTATGAGCGATTTTTCGGTTGATGAACAGCAGCCATAACATCGCAATTCACCAGACCAGCTACAGCCCGCGGCTTCCGCTGGCTGGTGATTGCAGGCGTTGAGCCTGTCGAAAAACCTTAAATCGGGTTTTTTGGGACACGTAAGTAGTTGATTTTACTATATGTGAATTTTCTAAAATCGCAACATTTGGGCTTTTTCGACAGTCTCGTTAGCCCAAAGAAGGAGATGAAGCCATGACAAAAGAATTGAGAACGAAGATATCGAATCGATTGAGCAGTCTAGATGAGATCCAGGGAGTGGGTGTAACGACAAGTGACGAGAAGAAAACAATTTATGTCGAATACAAAACACACAGGTCATTGGATTTTAAGTTCGTATGGTCAAGTGATCACTACATCGGGTACTTTACGGATGGGGAAGGGAACCAAAGCCAAGCAGTATTGGCGATTTGGGAACCGATTGAAGCTATTCATTTCGTTACTGCCTATTCATTGCTGCTTGATCTACGTGCTGGTAGGAGGTGAGAGACATTGCAGACACAGATTCCAGGAGATATTGAGTGTTATTAGCACCCGGGGAGTTCCTGCAAAGCCTTATGAAACCCACATGACGGTATCCGTCACAAAGGAGCATGAAAATCTCCCCTAACCCCTCTTTGCCGAAGAGGGGAACT
>MAEO01000218.1 GCA_001683985.1 Smithella sp. M82 | reverse complement strand
CGATGCAATCGAATCCATCTTTTCTGAGCACATTGACATAATTTGAATGCCATTGAGATGACTGTGCTTGCAGAAAAACAGCCTCTCACTTTATTTGTTCGTAATCGAACCGTCGCAAAAGTCGATTCAATCGGATTCGTGGTTCGAATGTGACGCCAGTGTTCAGCAGGGAAATCATAAAACGTAAACAAAGCATCATGATCCTTTTCCAGACATTGGGCCGCCTTGGGATACTTTGCTTCATACGTATTCACGAAATCATTAAAGTGGCGCTGTGCTTCATCCTTGTTGGCTGCCTGCCAAATCTGATGCAATTTGGATTTTGCTTTGGATTGAAGGCTCTTCGGCAAACTATTCAGGACATTTGCCGTTTTGTGAACCCAACATCGTTGCCAGCGGGTGCCATCGTAGACTTTGCTCAACGCTTTCCAGAAACCCAGCGCCCCGTCGCCAATCGCCAGTTGTGGAGCGGTGGTCAGGCCTCTGGATTTCAGATCTAAAAGCAATTGTTTCCAAGACATCTCACTTTCACGGAAACCACCCTCTATGGCTACCAGTTCCTTTGCGCCGTCAGCAGTGACGCCTACAATGACCAGAAGGCACTGTTTATCATCCATGCGAACGTTGCAGTAAATACCATCGGCCCAGAAATAGACATATCGTTTGTCTGCGAGACTGCGCTTTTGCCATTGC
>MAEO01000045.1 GCA_001683985.1 Smithella sp. M82 | reverse complement strand
CTGGAGTTTGGACATTTGCGTATGTATTTAAAATTAAATCTTGACAGACATACGTATAATTTGTTATAAAGACACCTCCGATACAAATTCATCTTTTGGAGGTGTCAGGATGGAAAAAGAAGACATACGCGACATTATCCTTGATACAATGGTTGTTTCCCTAAAAGCGCAGTTGCGGGCGCTGAAACGTATGCGTAGTTCTGCCGAGGAAGAGGAACCACGCGAAAAGAGTATGTCACAAATAGATATTGCTTTCAACATACTCTCTGCTGCCGGAACGCCGCTCCATGTTTCACAGATCATCGCTGAAGCAGAAAAGTCATATGGTGTGAAACTGGAGCGAGAGTCTCTTGTCTCAGCTCTTTCAAAAAAAGTGATGAAGGAAGATCGTTTCGTGCGCACGGGTAAAAACATGTTTGCCCTGAAAGGCAGGTAAGGAAGATGTTGAGCGAGCAGATGACCTCTCTTTTGCAGGAATCCTGCGCCGGGGCTTTTGTTCAAGAGCGAAGCCGTATTCGCGCGATGGAGCTTTCTCTGGGAACCCTGTGTGCATTGGGGCGGCGAACTCTGTCCCGGTCTATTTGCGCGGTGGGACGCCAACATCAGGACTGGAGCGCTGATTACAAGATATTTTCGCGTAGCCGGTGGGAACCCGATGTGTTGTTCACCCCGGTGTTGAAAGAATATTGTGTGCGTTACCCAATCGATCAGCCTGTGTGCATTGCGTTTGACGACACCAAGATCGCCAAGAGCGGTCGAAAGATCAAGTCGGCGTTCTGGCAACGGGATCCGCTCTCTCCGCCGTTCCATGTGAACTTCATGTACGGGTTGAGATTTATGCATGCTTCTCTGATCTTTCCCCATTACCGGGATGGTGATTTTTCCGCGCGCGGATATCCTGTCCGTTTCGTGGAATGCCCGGCAGTCAAGAAGCCGGGGAAAAAGGCAACCGACGAACAGAGATTGGCATATAAGAAGGCGATAAAGACACAGAACCTCTCGCAGCAGGGTCTCACGATCATCGGGGGGTTGAGAGACAATCTTGACCGTTTGGGGGAAACGCGGAGGAAGATGATGATTGCCGTTGACGGCAGTCTGTGTAATCGCACCATCCTCTCCCAGCCGCGTGAGCGGGTGGAGATTGTTGGCCGTTGTCGGAAAGATGCACGCTTGTGTTTTCCTGCCCCCAAGGGAGGAAGGCGCATCTATGGCAAAGAGCGGTTTTCTCCGGAAGCGGTTCGACAGAATGACTCGATACCCTGGCATATGTGCAGGATTCATTTTGGAGGATCGTGGCGAGACATTCGCTACAAAGAGGTCAACAGTGTTTTGTGGCAGAGAGGTGGGGGACGCCGTCCTCTTCGCCTGCTGGTCGTTGCCCCGCAACCGTACAAGACATCGGTGAATGCCAAAAGAAATTATCGTGACCCGGCCTATCTTCTGAGCACCGACACGGACAGCAACGAGCAGACATTGTTGCAATGTTACTTTGACCGTTGGCAGATTGAGGTGAATCATCGTGAACAGAAGGATACTGTTGGCATCGGAAACGCTCAGGTTTGGTCTGAGAAATCCGTCCCGCGACAACCGGCATTCGCTGCTGCCAGTTACAGCCTTTTGCTGCTGGCTGGTTTGAAAGAATTTGGACCGGGGAGAACTCATGATTTTGTTCCTTTGCCAAAATGGAGAAAGAGGGCAACCAGACCTTCTGCACTCGACCTGATTACCCTGCTCCGAAAGGAAATCAACGAAGCTCCTATAACCGACTTTTTGAAATGTAACATCGCGAAAAATATCATGGCTTATGCGTATACTTAAAAGAAAATATGTCCAAACTCCAG
>MAEO01000217.1:440-515 GCA_001683985.1 Smithella sp. M82 | reverse complement strand
GCAAAAATTCCCACACCGCTTTGGAATGTGTTTGACAATACTGGAGCGGAAGACTGGAACATCTTTCCTTCTATT
>MAEO01000217.1:0-430 GCA_001683985.1 Smithella sp. M82 | reverse complement strand
GTGACGAAAATAGCCTGATTTTAATCGTAACTACTTGATATTACGTCTTCCAAGCTTTATGACTGCGGAAGATGGGTTAAACCTGCCCATAAGCATTGCAGTATCGGGATTACTTCCGAATCTATCGTTACATCTCCTGCGGAACTGGAAAACCGCATAGCTTTTGTTCTGGATACTTATAGGCAACCGGCACTGGTCGAAGAATTTATTGATGGAAGAGAACTTCTTAATGCTGTCTGGGGAAATGGAAAGATTTCCATGCTGCCTTCCGTGGAAATGGATTATAGCGGCCTGACAGATCTACGTGACAGGCTTTTTACTTACGAAGCCAAGTATGTCCCCGGCTCTCGTTTATATGAAACCCACATGACGGTATCCGTCACAAAGGAGCATGAAAATCTCCCCTAACCCCTCTTTGCCGAAGAGGGGA
>MAEO01000216.1:2946-3176 GCA_001683985.1 Smithella sp. M82 | reverse complement strand
TGTGATCTTTGTCCTGCTGCTGGTGGTGCTGCCCGATCTTATGGCGGGGATGGAAGGGTTTGCCTACGTTGCGGCGCTGGCGGTCTTTATCAGTTCACTCGGTATTGCAGGCTACCTGATCGACAGAATGGTCATGTGAAATACCCCGCGCCTCTCGGGCGGGGCTTCCCGGCTATCATGGCCAACACTTGCACCACAGAGATGTGATGTAGAGGTCTTGGCTCCACAGT
>MAEO01000216.1:2333-2936 GCA_001683985.1 Smithella sp. M82 | reverse complement strand
GCCTCTCGGGCGGGGCTTCCCGGCTATCATGGCCAACACTTGCACCACAGAGATGTGATGTAGAGGTCTTGGCTCCACAGCCCCGAAGGGCTGTTTCATCCCCACGCGGTGAATATTCCCCGCAGCATTATAATCTCTATCGGCAATAAACCCACAGTATGGGCATTCGTGGACTCTCTCGGAGAGCATCTTCAGTTCGAACACATCTGTGTCGTGTCGCGGGGATCGATTTGAATGAAGTTCGTAGCAGCACTTTCAGCCTTGTACGAGAGGTAAGAATAATAGAATATACCCAAGATGGTATCCCACATTCCGCATGTCTTTGATCACAAATAGTAATTTTCGTACTCCGTTCCAAGCAACCGGAGTATCTTCCAGAACTCCGGGTTCATGTTCGTAACCAGCACCGTCACGGCCTCTCCCGCTTGGAACCGGAGTTCCCGGACTCCGCGGAAACGGAAGAACACCCACTTCAGGGTTGGTTTTTGGGTCTGCTTCTTCGTCTGACCGGTCACCGTTTCCCCGTTCTCCTGCAGTTTCCGGCGGAGCCGGAACTCAGTCATCGCATAGATGAAGAGACAGAGGACCATGATCATCGCCAGC
>MAEO01000216.1:1790-2262 GCA_001683985.1 Smithella sp. M82 | reverse complement strand
CCGTCACCGTCTCTCCCGCTTGGAACCGGAGTTCCCGGACTCCGCGGAAGCGGAAGAACACCCACTTCAGGGTTGGTTTTCGGGTCTGCTTCTTCGTCTGACCGGTCACCGTTTCCCCGTTCTCCTGCAGTTTCCGGCGGAGCCGGAACTCAGTCATCGCATAGATGAAGAGACAGAGGACCATGATCATCGCCAGTGCCTGGATCCGGGAGGGTTTCTTGAGATAGATCTCCGCCACCCGGAACGAGGGGTCCTTGAGAAACCGGAACCCCCGCTCCACCGTGCCCTGCTCTTTGTAGTTTTTGAGCAGGTCGTCCGGTGAGAGTTCCCGATCGTTCGTCGCCAGAACGAACCGGCCGAGTTTCTGCCGACGTTGTTCGACAACCAGGGGGTTATACTCAAGCTCCGCAGAGACCGTATAGACCGTCTCCACTGGCTCATCCGCCTTCGGCCTGCCCCGCTTCTTCTTCAA
>MAEO01000216.1:252-1573 GCA_001683985.1 Smithella sp. M82 | reverse complement strand
ACCGTCTCCACTGGCTCATCCGCCTTCGGCCTGCCCCGCTTCTTCGTCAGCTTCCGGGTAGTTGTTCGGATGTCCAGAGAGCTAAAACGGAACTGCAGGTGCTCCTGCAACCACTTCTCGGCGGCGATCCGGGCATCCGGCTCGCAGGCGAACTCCTGTGCCCTGAGTTTTCGGAGCGACGTCTCTGCCTTTTTTCTGTCCTTCTCCAGCCTTTTTGCGAATGTCTTCTCCTGCTGCTCCTGCATCGGTGCCGAGTGGTAGACGACCCATTTCTGCGGGATGCCGGCATATTCAGACATATGCTCCGCATACCGGTAGCGGTCGTCCGCGCACGGGTGCAGGGGCAGGTCTGCGGCGACGAGATCCTTGACCTCGTTCAGGGTCGCCGGCACCCGGCTGATCCAGAAGGTATGGGTGCCGAGCGTCGCGAGGTTCTCGGCGGTGTAGAAGGCGGCATCGGCGATGTGATAGACCTTGCCCGGGTGCTGCAGGTTCTCAGTCAGTTGAGTGATGATCGTCAGCAGCGTCTTCTTATCGGATTCGTTCCCGGAGAAGGTCTGCAGGAAGAGCGGGATGCCATGCTGATCGGTCGCCATTCCGAGGACGAACTGCTTGAGGTCCCACCGACCGTCTTTGGGATGGCCGTAGGTGATGGTCATCTCGCGGGAGTCGGTGTCGGCGTCATACTCGCCGCTGACGCTGAAAGCGGTGGTGTCGACGTGGAGGCAGTGTGTGCCGTAGTCGCTGGCGAGGAGGCACTCGGCAACGATCTCGTTGAAGAGCTCGGTCGGACCGTACGCGGCGATCGCGTCGAGCGTCCGGCCCAGGACGTCGTCGTTGAGGTGGTCGATCGTCACGCCGTCGCCGAGGAGCCGGTCGACGGCGATGTCCGAGAAGAATTCCGGATACAGGTAGAGTCGCCGTTCGACAAACCCGAGACCGTTGAGCACCATGGCTTTGACAATATCCCCGTGGGTGAGGTGGTGGTGCCGTGTTTTGGGAATGGCACGGTCAACGACCCCGGCGATCCCGAGGGTGTCGAAAGCACCGGCAACGATCCCGAGATGGCCGATCGAGACATTGGAGCCTTCGATGAAGTCAGCAGAAGTGGGCACAACAGAGGTTTCTCCGGAAAGTACAAGGATCTTGCGGTTTGATAATTCTACCGAGGGCTCAAGTTAGTGCGAAAGGTGGGCACACCATTCAACACACGGATATTGCTGCTGCAGCGGCTGTATGCCAGAACCTCATCAGGGAATGACCGCATATTGAGACGCTGTTTCAGGTTCAGCTGCCCGGCTGTGAGTTCTCCCTCGCCGGA
>MAEO01000216.1:0-242 GCA_001683985.1 Smithella sp. M82 | reverse complement strand
CTGAAAGCGGTGGTGTCGACGTGGAGGCAGTGTGTGCCGTAGTCGCTGGCGAGGAGGCACTCGGCAACGATCTCGTTGAATAGCTCGGTCGGACCGTACGCGGCGATCGCGTCGAGCGTCCGGCCCAGGACGTCGTCATTGAGGTGGTCGATCGTCACGCCTTCGCCGAGGAGCCGGTCGACGGCGATGTCCGAGAAGAATTCCGGATACAGGTAGAGTCGCCGTTCGACAAACCCGAGACC
>MAEO01000044.1 GCA_001683985.1 Smithella sp. M82 | reverse complement strand
GGCTTCCTGGGGAACCATGAGTGCAGTTTTTACCATATATAATTAAATCAATATATTAGAGGTGCATTTTCGAGTGAAAAGAAAGAAAATCAATCTGGGACTTAGAATTGCAATCGTCTGTGCCTCCTGCGCTGTTTTATTCGGCTGTGGTTATTCGTTTACTTCCCGCGGAGAGTCCATTGATAAACATATCCAAAAAGTTTACGTAGAATCATTTAGCAACAAAACGGCACAGTCGGAAATAGAAAACTATTTCCGAACAGCGTTTATTAATCAGTTTATTCAAAACGGCCGTTTTAAAATAGTGTCCAGCGCAGATGACGCAGATGCAGTAGTTCGAGGGAAGATTCTCAATCTTAATACATTGCCGCTTTCCTATGTTAAAAGTGGTCTGGCGGCGGAAGAACGGGCGGTAATTACACTTAATCTATCTTTTGAAGATACTGCAAACAGCAAAATAATCTGGAGCACGGATAATATGACGCAATCGGTTGATTATGTACTCAATGATGACATTAATCTGCTTCCTTCTGCCAGGAGACAGGCTTTGAGGAAACTGGCCAATGATATGGCAGAAAAAGCCTTTAACCTGATGATGTCGGGATTTTAACATTTATTAATGTCACACCGGCGCGCAGACTGATTCATAATAGTAAAGAATGTCATTCCGAATCACGACGTGTCGGGGTGAGGAATCTCAAACAATTATAAAATAAGACTTCTCACCCCGATAAAACGGGGTTCGAAGCGACATATAATCTCTTGTAGAGAGTGATAACGCGAGTTAATTTAACCGATAAATATGACCCCTTCAGTCCGAAAATTCGGCCGATTTCTATTTCTGGCCATCAATGATGAAAAAGAAGCAATGGACTTCTTTTTTCCCAATCAAAATACTATTCAGGAAATAAAAAGTATTTCCTCATATCTGAAAAAAATATCAGGCAAATATTTGCTGGTAATGGATGCCGATAAAAAGATTATTATTGATAAAGTGTCTTTACGTGAATTCATTGGTGCTGCCGAGACTAATCAAGCCGGCATGATTTATTCAGATTTTATTGTGCGTGACGGAAATAAGCTGGTTGAACATCCTCTCATAGATTATCAGGCGGGCAGCATCCGCGACGATTTTAATTTCGGACATCTGTTTTTATTTTCTTGTGCGGCAATCAAATCAAGTCTACAGAAATACGACTCTCTTTCTGCTGATGCCGATACAGCTTTGTATGAATTGCGCCTGAAAGTTTCCATTGATCATAAAATAATTCATATTGCAGAATTCTTGTACATTATGTCCGCAGAAAATAAGCAAGAGATAAAAAAAACCTGTAAAAAAATGGAAGCGCATTTTGATTATATCGCCAAAGAAAATTTCCTTCGTCAAAAAAAATTGGAAAAAATCGCCACGAATCATTTGAAGCGCATCGGGGCATATCTTTTGCCGCGCACAGAAAGGACGGACAAGGAGCAGGATAACTTTCAATGGAAAGCAAGCATTGTCATTCCCGTACTTAACCGTAAAAAGACGATTGCCGATGCTTTGGATAGCGCTCTGAAACAGAAAACCGATTTTCCGTTTAATATTATCGTCGTTGATAATCATTCTACGGATGGAACTACGGATATCTTGAAGAGATTCGCCGACAAATATCCTCATGTTCGTCATATTATTCCTGCACGTCACGATTTAGAAATCGGCGGTTGCTGGAACGAGGCAATCTTTTCGCCGTATTGCGGACGCTATGTCGTTCAACTTGATTCTGATGATTTATACAGTTCGCCAAAGACATTGCAAAGAATCGTAGATGTCATGCGCACAGGGGAATACGCTATGGTTGTCGGTTCATACACGATTGTCAGTGAGAAGCTGAAGAAAATTCCACCCGGTTTCATTGATCACCGTGAATGGACGCAGACCAACGGCCACAATAATCTTTTGCGTGTCAACGGCATGGGTGCTCCACGGGCATTTGATTTATCCGTTATCCGCCGGGTTGGCTTTCCCAATGTCAGTTATGGTGAGGATTACGCCGTGGCTTTGAGAATTACCCGTGAATATAAAATCGGCAGGATTTATGAAAATTTATACTGGTGCCGCCGCTGGAAAGGTAACACTGATGCCGAACTTTCCATTGAAAATAAGAACCGCAACGATTTTTACAAAGATGAACTTCGTTCCCTGGAAATCCGGGAACGGCAGAACTTGAATAAAAGAAACAAAGATTTGGAAAATAGAACTTTTGCCGAATATCCGGGAAAAAAGCAAAAATCATTAAAAGATCTGTGCCTGAATCTTTTAAAGGAACAAAAGAAAAATTGGCCGGGATTCGCTGAGGCCTGTGGCGGCCTGGCATCCGTTCAGACCAGAGAGCTCCCCGGCGGAAGTTACAGGGTTGTTTTGCAGTATAATCCGGCTCGTGCGATAAACAGCGGTGCCGCAGTTGATGCGGGATCGATAAAGGCCAGACCATGCTTTTTATGTCAGGACAATTTGCCGGTCGAGCAGAGAGGAATTTTATACAGAAGCAAGTATTTGATTCTTTGCAATCCGGTGCCGATTTTCAAAAATCATTTTACAATATCTACGCTTAAACACGAACCGCAGGAAATAGCGCCATCTCTGCTTTCTTTTTTGCAGTTGGCTGCCGATTTTTCTTCTGAATATGCTGTTCTTTACAACGGTCCGGCCTGCGGCGCATCCGCTCCCGATCATCTGCATTTTCAGGCGGTTCCGAAAAGCAGAATTCCTTTTTGGGGGGAATTTAAAAAGCTGTTGCCGATTAACGGAAACTCTTTTGTAAGATACGGTCGGTGGGAAAGTTTTGATCGTTCTGTAATTCTGCTGGAATCGAAAAGTGCAGAGAAATTAAACGAACAATTTTTAAATTTGCTGATGACAATTCAGAAAATTCTGAAGATAAGCGATGAACCGATGGTTAACATAATTTGCGATTATTCCGGTGATCGATGGCGGCTGGCTGTTTTTCTGCGTCGGAAACACCGTCCGGATTCCTATTTTGCAAAAGACGAAAGGAGAATTTTTATTTCGCCTGGAGCCGTTGATATGGCAGGCGTTGTTATAGCGCCGCTCCCGGATAATTATAATTGCCTGGATTATGATGCCATTCGTAAAATTTACAGGGAAGTGTCGCTGTCGGGAAAGATGATGAATTCAATTATTAAAGAAATTATAAAAGGAAATTGAAAATGTTTTTTACGGAAGAAACTATTATAGACAGCTCCATGAGCTTTTCCGATGCAATAGAAGGAACAATTGCGCCGCCGGAAATCATTGATCTCTTATCGCTTATTGATGTCTGCTATTATTCTTTTGACGGCAGAAAGCATCAGGGGCAAATTATCGTCAATCAGGAACTGGAAGATGATGTTTATGAGATATTTAACTTTATTGAGAAAATTCTATTTCCCATCGGAAAAGTTATTCCCATAGTTGCTTACCAGTGGGATGATTATAGTTCCATGGCGGATAATAATTCTTCTTCTTTCAACTTCAGGGTTATTTCAGGAACAACGAAATTATCGATGCATTCTCTGGGGAAAGCGATAGATATCAATCCTGTGCAAAATCCGGTTATTTATCCCAATGGGATCATCGCTCCAGAGGGTGCGAAATACCGTCTTGGAGAAAGGGGAACTCTTGCCGCAGACCATCCCATAGTTGAGGAATTTCTAAAACGCGGCTGGCGCTGGGGTGGGAATTTTGACCAGCCGAAGGATTATCATCATTTCGAAAAACCATGATAATAATTAATTTTCATTCGTCTGCCTTTGTTGGCGAAGCTTGCCCGGCGCATGCCGGGGAGCATCTTCCTCTTTGCCTTGATATCATCTTAAATTTGAAATCGGTGTAATCTGTAGTTTTTAAAATAATGGGCGGGCGACGATGATGCCGGTGAGGTTCCTATTGAACTTCAGATAAGTAATGAGCGTTTGGGGGGAAATTACTATACTGCCTTCTTTGCTGGAGGCGTGAAGCAGGTGAAGGTTTTTCTTCTGCCATACAGCAAAACCTACATGTGCCGCGTCCAGTCCTTCCTGATTTGTGGTAAATGCAATGATATCGCCATTAAGTATTTTTGCTTTTTGCATGGTTACTTTATTTTTTCCAATTACAGAGAAAGTTTTGCCGGAAAGTTTCTTCTCAATCAACGCCATCTTGGCAAGTTGCGTTTTGTTTTGTAAAGCAGGATACATTTCGCGATGAAAAGTCATGAAATTAATTTTTTTGTGCTTAGGTTTGCCATCAAGGCTTATCGATACATCTTTTAAAATTTTTTTTTGTTCATTATCGCGTAACCAGTCGGTAAAATAATGCAGGCGGGAAGAATAGCCGTTAATTTTTCCCTGGCGGTAACGTATAAGTTTCAAATTTCTCATGAATTGGTTGTGTGAAATTTTTCCGTCAGCGACGCATCGGGCAAGCGCTAAAACAGTTTCCACAAAAGTAGTGCAATCAAAGGCCGATACGTTGACAATCATTTTTTCTTTGCCGACGTTATCAAGTGTTCCACCTTTGTAAGGTTTGTTAATAAACAGGCGACCGATTTCTACTATTAAATCGCCGTACAATGATTTGTATTTTCTTTGCCTCATAATAATGCTCTTTGGATTGATTTCTAAATGATTCTTGAAGACAAAGCAAATACAAAAAATTAATTCTTGTGAGGAAAGAAATGTTTATATTATATTTTATTTATTGCGATAATTGTGTAAATCCCATCCGCTTCGTTTCGGGGATAGTTTCCAATAACCTTTGGCTATTGGATAATTCGACCGACAAACTTCAGTGCGCTTTGCTTCTGAAGCATTACAACTAATTAATTTCAATACACCTATAGTGCCCCATGGCGCCCTTTAGGGTATTTAGGTTATACACTTTTGAAATTGGTGTCTCACTATTGAACAGCGTTGACTTTTTTGGCCAATCGGGAAACTTTTCGTGCAGCATTTCTTTTATGAATTAAGCCTTTAGCGGCTGCTTTATTCAGTGCTGGGATAGCAGCCTTAAGAGCATTAATAGACTTTTCTTTGTTTTTGTTGTTCACGTTTTCAATGACTGATTTAATTTTTGTTTTTAGTGCAGATTTGGCGGCGACATTGCGTGCGCGGTGTTTTTTGTTCTGCCGATCACGTTTTTCTGCTGATTTGTGTGTTGCCAAAAGTATCCTCCTGAATTTAATTTGTTTAATTTTTGTTAAATATTACCTTGCTTAGTTTGTAATATTTGAATTCTGCTAAATAGGGTTTTGTTGCTTAGCTTAATTATTGGGAGCTGTCAAGCACAAACTGGAATGTTGTGTTTACGTATCTTATTGTATTTTAAGGATAACTATAAATTTGCCACAAAAATCTACTAAAAATAATTAAATTTTCTTGACATAATGCTTTTTATTTATATAAATAAGCCTCCTATATACTTCCAGATAACGCAAGTTCATCCTCTTTTGATAAAGAGCTCATAGGTTCGAATTCCCTGAATAATATTTATCCTGATGATTGCGAAGATGTTGACTCACTGTTGAAAAAATCAGATATGGCCGTGTATGCTGTAAAAACACAAGGGCGTAACAATTACATGTTCTTCTCTAATGTTACTAAATAGCCTTTGCGGATTTTTTCTTTTGTTTGATTTTCTGGTCCTTCTTTCTGGCGTTTTTTAAGGCGGCCTCAATAAATCTGCTGAACAGCGGATGAGGTTTAATCGGCCTGGATTTAAATTCCGGATGAAATTGACATCCCAGAAACCAGGGATGGTCTTTTATCTCTACTATTTCTGCCAGACGCCCATCGGGAGATATCCCCGTTATGCGCAAGCCTTTATCGGTGAGCGCTCTTTTATAATCATTGTTGAATTCGTAGCGGTGACGATGCCGTTCCGAGATTTTTTTCTGCCCATAGGCGGTGAAAGCGAAAGAGTCCGGTTCGGTAATACAGGGCCAGGCGCCAAGTCTCATAGAAGCGCCTTTTTCTTTGACATTGCGCTGTTCGGGCAACAGATCGATTACCGGATAGGGAGTCTCAGGGTCAAATTCGGAGCTGTTGGCTTTGTTCATTGAGCAGATATTTCTGGCGTATTCCACCACGGCCATCTGCATTCCCAGACAAATTCCAAAGAAAGGAATCTTTTTTTCCCGTGCGCGCTGCACGGCAAGAATCATGCCCTCTATACCGCGGCTGCCGAAACCTCCCGGAACAAGGATGGCATCAACATCATCCAGATTTTTACCGATGCCTTCGGTTTCGATCTTTTCCGAATCAACAAACTTTAATTTTACCCGGCAATTGTTGGCTATGCCTCCGTGCATAAGCGCTTCATTGAGGCTTTTGTATGAATCGGTTAGGTTTACATACTTGCCGACAATACCGATGCATACTTCATCCGGAGGGTTATGGAATCTGTTAACCACGTCTTCCCAAACTTCCAGTTTCGGCTGCCCCGTCCAGATATTGAGCAGGTCAACAATCTTCGCATCGAGTCCCTCCCGATGGAAAATCAGCGGTACCTCGTAGATGCAGCCGACATCCTTGGCGGTAAAAACAGAATTGACTTCCACATTGCAGAAAAGTGCGATCTTGGATTTTATGTCTTCGGAAAGAAAATTTTCAGTCCGGCAAAGAAGAATATCCGGCTGAATACCTATTTCTCTGAGCGCTTTGACGCTATGCTGGGTTGGCTTTGTTTTAACCTCGCCTGCTGTCTTGATAAGAGGCACCCATGTTAAGTGAATGAAAATAGCATTTTCTCTTCCAACTTCATTGCGGAATTGGCGGATGGCTTCCAGAAAGGGAAGGCTTTCTATATCTCCAACTGTGCCTCCTATCTCTACAATGGAAACGTCATAACCGTTTGCTGTTTGACTGATATAATCTTTTATTTCATTGGTAATATGAGGAATAACTTGCACGGTTTTGCCCAGGTAGTCACCACGCCTTTCTTTGGTAATGACCGAATAATAAACCTGTCCGGTTGTGAGATTGTTGCTCTTTCCCATGCAGGTCGAACAAAATCTTTCATAATGTCCGAGATCGAGATCGGTTTCCGCGCCGTCATCGGTAACGAAGACTTCGCCGTGCTGAAAGGGACTCATGGTTCCCGGATCGACATTAATATAAGGATCGAGTTTTTGATTGGTAACTTTCAGTCCGCGGCATTCCAGTAAAGCTGAAATTGACGCCGCCGCCAATCCTTTACCCAGCGAAGAAAGAACGCCGCCGGTGACAAAGATAAATTTCGTTTTCATAATCGCTCCTCAATGCTATTCAGGTGTTTATGAGTGTAAAAATCAAGCTCTTCCACCGCAAGTTCGGCAATAAACTTTAATTATTTGTAATGACCAGCTGCTTAATTCGCCAAGCCAGAGTTTCCACCGGTTCGCTGAACAAATCAGCAATTGGAAATTTTTCCAAATAAGCGTCATCCCAGTTGATATTATATTCATTGACCAGATTTCTGATGTCGTTGTAACGGTAGCCTAAAACTTCCTTCTTTCCGGCAACCGGCAGAAGTTCATTGTAGTCCACATGAAGTAAAAGCAAATTAGCGACAAAATCATTTTTGCCACGCAGAGGTAAAACTACTATTGAAGCTCCGTCTGCTTTACCTTTACCAATATAAACGTGGCCGGCGCTGACGATGGTTCTTTTTGTTCCCATCAACAGCTTGGAAGTTTCTGTACGTGATGTCATCTGGCTGGCTACCCCTTCTTTTTTTACGATGGAAATCGTAGAATCTTCTGCGGGATTTCCTTGTGCATCAAGATTGTTGATGTCATATATTGTATAACCACGCACAGTTGAAACTACAGGTTGTATCCTGCTCACAGTCATAACGTTTTTATAAGTCAGATCTTTGAAGGAAAAGTTAAGTCGCTCCAGTAAATCAAAGATAATTCCTTTTAATGCTTTTTCTTTGCGGGTTGTACCAACCGTAACAGTTTTGGCCTGATGGCGAATGGCGTCTATCGGCCGTGTAAGCTCATCAATTGCTTTTCCCAAAACTGCATCCAGGAAATTCAGAGGAGAGGCAAAACCGTTGTCGACTTTGAATTCATGCCGGAAATCTTCCAGCGGTAACTTTCCGGCGGCATATTTAAGCAAAAGAATCAGGTCGGAAATGGTTTTGACGCTTAATAAAGTGAAAGCTCCTTCATTGCGATGATGACTGAAAGATTTGTAAAACTTGTTAATTATCTGACGCAGGCTGCCGTCGCTCATTTTTTCGAAAAGGGAATAGTTGTTTTTGTCCTGTTTTGCAATAGCCAAACTCAAGTTATTTCTGAATTCTTTAAAAGAAATAGCTTCTTCATTGATGCCGCAGGCGGCATAATAACCCCATAAATGTCCGGCCATGGTATTGAGAATTACCGGCAAAGGCATTCTGGCGGCAGGAATATAAATGACAGCGTCGGCAATTTTATCAAAACGATGATCGTCTTCTTCTGTGAAAACAACAACCGCGGCTTTGTGCGCTTTGAAAATCGCTACCTCTTTAACAATATCCTCCATAACCTGTGCCGGATTTCCGGCGGCGCAAACCAGGATTAAAGGTTCGGCCGACAAATCTATGTGTTTTTTGTTTTCTACTATGTCAGAGGATATGGTTTTGTAACAAAGCTCACTAAGCTTGATTCTGATTTCATCCGCTGCCGCTTTGTTGGGACCGCTTCCTACAATCGCCCAGAAATTTTTAGCTGATGTTTTCTTAACAGAGGCGGAAATTTGGTCTCTTCCGGCAAAAACGCGGGCCATTAATTGTGGCGCAGCCTCCAAATTTCGTAATCTGGCTGCAATGTAATCATCAGAACGGGAACCTAAAAGTTGTGCAATAAAAAGGGCAAGAACCTGTCCGGCAATAATTTGGGAATAAAAGGCCTTGGTGGAAGCCACCGACATTTCAATATCGCGTCCGTCACTTGTATAAAATACCCCGTGCGATTTTGCAGTGATGTCCGATTGTCTTCTGTTGACAATGGAAATAACTGAAGCTCCGCGTTCATTGGCCATGGCCACGGCGCGATTGGTATCTGTCGTGGTTCCGGACTGGGTAATAGGAATAACCAAGGTATCGGAAAGATCTTCTTTCAGTAAAAAACCGCTTAATTCGGAAGCCAGTCTGGATGTTATATTTATGTTCTTATCTTTTAAGTAATGGTCAAAAGCATCGGCAACAACTGTTCCGGCAACCGCTGCTGTTCCATGGCCGATAACGATGATGTTTTTGATAGAGCCTTTTTTCAGGCCTGATTGAACAGCGGCAGGAACTATATTTGTGCCTAAATTGAAAATGACCTGCTGTGAAGAATTTTTATCGGTTACAATACGATATTTACCCCGTAATGTTCTCTTGATGGAAACAGCTGATTCGGAAATTTCTTTGAGGAAAAAATGAGGATAATTGCCTCGGTCAATATCCCGAGTCGTAATTTCAGCTTTTTGTAAGAAACTCTCATTTAAAGTAATTTGAGCGCCATCATAATAGCAAGCCTTTATTTCCTCTAATTTTCCCGAAGAATTCTGATCCAGAATAAATATTTGTCCCGTTACCGTGTTTTCACCGGAAGCATTAATTTCTCCGTTCATTTTGATAAAGTGGGGCATTACTTCCACCAGACCATAGAGTTCCGAAGAAAACATATATTGATCAGCATTTATGCCTACATATATTGACTGACCACTACCCTTAAGCGCCAGAAAAAACTTTCCCGGTTCCAGGTCACTTGTCATGGCAATGGCATGTGAACCTTCAAAATCATTAACGGCGAGGCGGAAAGATTCGGTAAGATTTTCCCCCTGCTTTAAATATTTTTCGATTTGCAGGGGGATAATTTTTGTATCGGTGGTAACTTCCGGATTGATGGGTTCTTTGTCTATTTCCAATTCATTGTATAACGCCGGATAATTATCAATATCACCGTTCAAAATAACATTAAGATGAGCTGTGGACTCCGGGTAATAAGGAAAAATTGGACTTACCTTATTAGATTTGTAATTATTTACAGGATGGCAGTTTTCTTCTGTTATGGAACCGACGGATGCCCAGCGGGTATGCACAAGTGCGGTTTCACAAGACGTATCCAAAGAGGCAAAATATTGCAAAATTTCATCTTTTTTAATCGTCTGCCTTAGATCGCTGACATTGCGTCCCAGTTCACCAACAATGGAAAAAGTTTTATAGGTAAAAGAAATAGTTGGTCCTTTTTTAGCTGAGCCGGATATGGCAGAAGCGATGCGAATTGAACCGTTAAGAAGATCTCCTTCTTTAATCCGCATTAAATAATCTTCATATAAGCTTTTTTCTTTCAGCTTAAGCAATATGTTTTCCATGTCTTTTTCTTTTTTCAGAGTAAAGACGATTTGCAATCCTGCTGAATCTCTGCCCCGGACTTCTAAACGGTTCAGTGCGTTGAGTAATAAATTAATTTGCCGGTATTTTTTAAAGGTTGCCGGTTTGATTTCGGATATTTTCTCAGCGCTGGAAAGATCGAAAATTTTCGCAAAATTAGCCAAGATATCTTTTTCTAAAATCCACAGAATATCTTTAAACAGAATAAGCCGGCTGTTGATAATTTCCAGATCGGCGGAACTAAATTTTGTGGCTTTATCTTCCAGGATGTTTTCTTCTTCAGCTAAAAATAATTTCATTTTTTCGACTAAGCTGAGAAGCTTTTTGTATCTTCCGGTCTGAAAAAAAAGAAATTCCTGCTTGCTTTCCTGTTTCAGCTCCAGTGTGATTTTTTCCATGGAGCATAATGTTTCGAGGCCATCTAGATATTTTTCTGCGGTAATCTTTCCGGTTAGGGCATTTTTTAAGCCAAAATTTTTAATTTTTTCCCATAGAACTGCCAATTCGAGATCTTCCGTTAAGTCTGTAATTTTTTTGCCTGGCTGAAAAGTCATCAGTCCGGCAAAACCGCAGTTAAGTCGGGAAGTCATAAGCGGAAAGAAAATTATTGCCGGAGAGGAGACACTTGCCGGATTTTTTCCGACGAACACTTTATAGACCGCAAGAAACCGCCCCATAGTTTTTATGGTATTAAACATTCGCACAACAAACATTATTTTTCTTTCCTCCGTGAAGATCTGGTATCGTTATTTATACATTCAGCTATAATATTTTTAATAACACTTCTTAACCAGTCCGTTCCTTCCTTGGTTTGTGCAGGAGTTAACAATCCTATTGATTCCAGATAAGAGTTGCCTTTCTTAGAAAGACGCTGTATTATTTTTACAAAAGAATCTCTTTTCTTCTGTCCGATCTTTTCTTCATAGCTGCCTGAAAGATATTCTTCCATTCGAGGCCAATCTTGCAAAAATTGTTTTTGGGCCCGTGACAGGCTGATGGGGTATCTTTTTTCCATTTTTTTTGTGACTACGTCCATAGAAGTTTCTATGTTTTTTGCAAAAAGGCGCAACTGTTTAATCCTCTCCAAAATAGCTTCATCCAGAACCCTGCATGCTCCGGCATAAAGGGCGTCTCCATACATTTCTTTCATAAAAAACTCACAGCGCACATGATGATACCACTGCCTCAAAGCCGATAAATTAGCCACATATTCTATATTATGTTTAACTTTTTTGGTAATATCGCCGCCATATGCACCGGCAGACTCTTTCTTTTTTTCCAGAGAAGTTAGCGATGTCCAGTGTATTCCCTCGGTTTTAAAATCCTGCCGGCAGATAATACCTGCTGGAATTACCGTTCCATAATCAATCTGTACAGGACCTACAATGCCACCTTGGCCGCCGAGAAAGATCGGAGGTTCCCGCAGCATTACACCGCGCGGCACATCGCCGATTAATGAAGGGGTCGCTTTATTCTGCCGTGGAGTGTAATTGAAGTGTATATAGGAACTGCCCACTTCGCTGTGATTTCTACGGCTTGTACCGCCAGCCATCAGGCAATCACAAAAATTAATCAGACTTCCCAACTGCACGAAAGGAAAGAGTATTGTCTGTTTTAATCCTACGCAATGATTTCCGCCTGCTTCTTCCTCTAAAAGGCATCCGGAGCGAACCTGCGCGTTGCTGCCCATTGCTGCCTTATCTAAAAATACCGAATTGTTAAAATATCCGCCTCTCAACTCTACTGCATTGCCCAGTTGACAATTAATCAGAGTAACAGGTCCTTCGAAACCCAGTTTTACTTCCGGAGATATTACCGTATCTTCACCGTATATTCTTGCACTACCATAAATTATTGAAGAATCGGCAATCCTTTCCGGATTTACTTCATCTCCGATTTCTACGGAAAAAGGGTTCGTCATCCGAACCCCTTTTTTTAAGAGACAAATTACTTTTGGAGGTAAAGTTACGGTTTTCTTAATAGTACTGGTCATAAATTTTTTAACTGCTACTTATTATTTTTCCCACAGCTAATGCCCAGTTTAGCCATTTTGTCAGTAAATGTGTTGCGGTTTATGCCTAAAAAAACTGCAGCCGAACTTTTTATGCCATTTGACCGGCGCAAAGCTATTTTAAATAAACCTTTTTCCACCATACTCATAACCTCTTCGTAAAGCTTACTTTTGCGGTCACCGGAAGAAGATAAGATCGTAGCAATATCTTCCAGTTTTTTCTCCATTATTTCTTCAACAGCTACATAAGTGGTTGCCTTTACATTAATAACAACTTCCGCCTTGGATTGCTTTTTTGACCGCATTTTTTGAATGCTTACTCCTTTCGGGTAAAATTTGCTGAAAAGGTAAAAATTTACTTTAAGAAAATGATTAGTTTAAAGTTTAAAATGATAACAATTTTAAAATTATAAAGGCAGCAATGATTAAAACACCGAACCAACACATAACAATTAAAGAACGCTGTTCAACAGGATTTTCCAGATAATTTTTAACTTCTATTTCAATTTTTTCATTATTTAATTTATCCACAATAAAATGAATAAGTAAAGCATGATTTTCCAATAAGTTGGAAAAAAAATAAAATCCTTTAGTTGTTGTTAATATAAAATATATTTTGTTGCGCAAGATAACAACGCCTAATTGTGTAATTTCTTCCCAAATAAATTCTTTTATCCTGAAAAATTTCTCAATTTTTAATCCTTCGTTAGATACAATAACCTTTCTTCTTTTTGCCTCAACGGCAATAAACAGGGTGATGACAAATGAAACTGCCAAAATGATTCGTTCCATCATTTGACCTTTACATAAACTGATTAAAAACAGTATAAACAAAAGAATAACTATGATGACGAAAGGCGCTAAAAAGGCCTTTTTAATTTTAAAAGTATTTTGTGTCATTTGTTATCATCCGGATTTAATTTAATTGAATGAATATTATTTTGTACATTTTATGGTTAATTCGAGCAACCGATCTAACCGTAATTTGCTTGTCATCTTGATGTTTCACGGACAAAAGTACCGCTCTTGCCCCCGCTTTTTTCTAAAAGCATAATTTCCCCGATAACTATTTTTTTGTTTACAGCTTTACACATATCATAAATAGTTAAAGCTGCAATGCTCACAGCTGTGAGCGCTTCCATTTCCACCCCGGTTTTCCCTGTAATTTGCACCTGAGATTCTATTTCAATTTGAGAGTTTTTACGATCGATATTAAAATTTATGTCAATTCCGGTCAATTCCAGTGGATGACAAAGAGGAATAAGTTCGCCTGTTTTTTTTGCTGCCATAATGCCGGCAATTTTTGCTGTTGTCAAAACATTACCTTTGGCAATTTCCCCTTTTTCTATTAGTTTCAAAGTTTGGGGGTCCATTTTAACAATTCCCCGGGCTTTCGCCTTACGAATTGTCTTTGCCTTGGCTGTAACATCCACCATTTGGACTCGGCCTTTATTATTCAAATGGGATAATTTTTTCATGGCATTTATTGACTATATAATTGGTGATTAAAATAAACCCGCGATTTTGAAATTCTCAACTTCAGCTCAGGAATAAATTTACCCTAAATCGCGGAGAATCTTATAATAAAAGAAATTTTAATATTCTATTGGGGAAAGCTCCAGTCGAATTTTTTGACCTTTAGCATAGGCCAATTAATGAGTCAAGAAACGTAAATATTTTTTTAATATTTTTGAATTCATTCGACTGGAGTTTGCTTGTTCGAAGGTTATTTTTTACCGCTGTTCGAGAACATAAGCATTCGCAAGGACTCATAATTTATTCTTGTAATGAATATTGTTATTTCCCGGATATAATGATAATAAATAAAGCAAAATAATTATTATACTTTAATATTCTTTAGTATCAGAAGCTAAGGAATATAGAGTTGAAATGCTGCAACGCTGCCGAAGTTTATGGTGGTCAACAAGGAGCAATCTTATCCCATAATTTTCTAAAAAACAGTTTTGTTTGACTTAAAAAAGCAAATCGTAATAAAAAATTATCAGATTCGTTATGAAATTGCACCTGCTGACACTGAAATTTTCCGGTAAATCTTCGAGTCTTGAAGCGCTGTTTCTCTATAATTACTATCGTGTATCACTTCCTCAAATCCGTATCTTTTTGATATTGGGAGCGCTTCTTTACGCGGCGTTTGGTATTCTTGATGCGCTGCTCATGCCTCAGCAAAAATATACCGTATGGTTTATTCGTCTTGTTATCGTTTGTCCTCTGCTATTAGGGACATTGCTGATATCATTTTCAAATTTTTTTGAACGGTACATGCAGCCTATCCTGGCCGGCATTCTTATTATTGCCGGTGCCGGCATTATTTGTATGATCGCTATTGCTCCGCCGCCGGTCAGTTATTATTATTATGCCGGTCTGATGCTTGTTTTTATGTGGGGCTACACTTTTATACGTCTTCGGTTTCTGTGGGCTTCACTGGCCGGATGGGCGCTGGTTGTATTGTACGAAACAACTGCCATTTGGATAAATCCGACACCATTTGATATTCTTATTAACAATAACTTCTTTTTAATCAGTGCAAATGCCCTTGGAATGCTTGCCTGTTATTTCATCGAATTTTATGCCAGACGTGATTTTTTCCTGACGCAGCAACTGGAGGTAGAGCGGGAGAAGGTTAATGAAGTGAGTCAGGAACTGGAAGAGCGAGTGAAAAGGCGAACAGCTGATTATTTGATTACTAATCAAGCGCTTAAACAGGAAATTGCCAGCCACAAGCAGGCGGTAGATGCGTTAAGGTTGAGTGAAGATAATTTTCGCCGATCTATAAATGATTCTCCGCTTGGCGTATGTATCATGACAGCAGAATGGGAAACCATTTATGCAAACCGAACTATTTTGGATTTATATGGTTACGACAGCATTGAAGAATTGAAACTGACCCCTGTTGAGGGGCGCTACACAAAAAAGAGCTATGAAGAGTTCAAGCTCAGAAACGAGAGGAGAAAAAAAGGAGTTTATGTTCCCTCAGAATATACAATTGATATTGTCAGAAAGAATGGTGAAATCCGTAATCTTCAGGTTTTCTGTAAAGAGACGCTTTGGAATGGTGAAAAGCAGTTTCAAATTATATATCAGGATATTACCGACCGCAGGCGGGCAGAGGAAGCTCTACAAGAGAGCGAATCAAAGTTCCGAACTCTTTTCGAGACAGCCAACGATGCCGTTTTCCTGATGGATCAGGATATCTTTATTCATTGCAATTTAAAGTCGTTGGAGATGTTCCGTTGCAGCAGAGAACAGATTGTCGGGCAGCCCCCTTATCTTTTTTCCCCGGAAACTCAGCCTGACGGAAGAATATCCATGGAGAAAGCACGGGATAAAATCAATTCGGCACTCAGAGGCCAGGCACAGTTTTTCGAATGGCAACACAGACGTTACGACGGGACCCTGTTTGATGCAGAGGTAAGCCTGAACGCCTTGTTAACGTTTTTTCCGAATTTAATGCGGAAGGGGAAATTCGTCTCCTTTCAATTGCTTCCGGGTCTGCCCAGGAGTTAGTGGAAGCCATGAAGAAATACCCTCATCTTAATGTCAAAGTTCTCTTGCTTGATGCCGATGCCAGTGCCATTGGCGAAGCTAAGAAAATTGTCGGAGAGGCCGGATTCAATGATAGATTCTCTTATGTTAATGATACAACGAAAGTTATTGAAGACGTTGCCCGTGTCTTTCAACCACATATCATTGAATTGATGGGTTTTCTGGATTATCGTTCTCGCCGCCAGGCAATAACTTTAATTGATCTGATCAGAAAACAGATTCCCGATGGCGGAATTTTTATCACCTGCAATATTAGAAAAAACAGGGAAAAGATATTTCTTGATTGGGTATTCATTTGGCCCATGATCTATCGTAGCGAAGATGAATTTGCTGATTTGATAGTCCATGGCGGCTTTACACTTGAAAATATAAGACTCGTTTGTTAATTAAAAAAGAAATAAGAGAATCAACAATGAAAAAGTTTATATTAGAACCTACTCTTAGTCTGCTTGCGGCAATAAATCAGTGTCCCCCTCAGATGACAGAGAAAGACAAGGTACAATCATTATTAAACAAATTATGGCCTGTGTCCTGCGACAAGGAATTGATTCGTCTGGGAGTATTAGGTGATGGAGGGTATCTTGTTCCGGATGATCTTGATGGAATTGAAGCATGTTTTTCACCCGGTGTTGGTTTTGATTCCGCATTTGAAAAGGATTGCGCGGACAGAGGAATGAAAATTTTTCTGGCAGATGGGTCTGTAGATAAGCCGGCTCAGTCTCACGAGCTTTTTGTTTTTACAAAAAAATATATTGGTATAAGAAACAGCAGTAATATTATTACTATCGATGATTGGGTAAAATTATCAATGCCCGATTCACAAGGTGAATTATTGCTGCAAATGGATATAGAAGGTTCTGAATATGAGGTTTTATTAGTTGCTTCGGATGATTTGTTGAAACGTTTCCGGATTATAGTTATTGAGTTTCATCATCTGGACGAACTCTGGAGTTCAGCTTTTTTTAAAATGGCATCACAGGTATTTGAAAGAATTTTACAAACACACACATGTGTACATAATCATCCCAATAATTGTTCTAATTCTGTAAAGTTTAAAGAGATAGAGATTCCGACAGTGATAGAACTTACTTTCTTGCGAAACGATCGCATAAATAATCCATCATTTGTTAAAAATTTTCCGCATCCACTGGATTATGATAATACAAAAAACAAACCTTCTCTTCATTTGCCTAAATGCTGGTACAGTAATAAATAGCATTTTTAAGCCCGTTACTTAAAATCCCGACTCAATAAAGGTAATGAATTTTGCCATTCGATTATAACAAATAGACTCTTAATTTGTTTTTCCTTCAATAAATATCTTGATATAAAAATTACGATTCGCTAGTATTTCACGCCGATTTATTACAAGTTATCTCTTCGGCATGGTAACTTATCATAGCTGATTCTACTGGCTTTGATGTAAGTTTACTCAATTTGTTAATGAATATCCTCATAATATTATGACTTAGATGAAGAGGATCCAATGTTTGTTAAAGTAATTAGTATGAGTGTCATTGGCATGGAGTCATATCCTGTGTTTGTTGAGGTGGATACATCTCAGGGTTTGCCTCAATTTTCTACAGTAGGTCTGCCGGATGCTTCGGTTAAAGAGAGCAGGGACAGGATCAAGGCTGCCATAAAAAATTCAGGTTATCGTTTTCCCCGCAGTCATGTAACCATCAATCTGGCTCCTGCTGATATTAAAAAAGAGGGAACCGGTTTTGATCTTCCTATTGCTGTGGGCATTTTGGCTGCGGAAGAACTAATCAAAGAGGCTGATTTAAAGGAGTGTTTCTTTATCGGAGAACTATCACTCGATGGAAGTATAAAAAGAGTAAACGGCGTTTTACCGGCTGCTTTCAAAGCAAAAGACATGGGCATAAAATCAGTATTTGTTCCTGAAGAAAACGCTGTGGAAGCGGCAATGGTAGAAGGGATTGATGTAATTCCGGTAAAAACGCTGCCGGATGTCGTGGAGTTTCTGGAAGGAAGAAGAAACATCGAACCGTTTTATTTTGATGTAAATAAAATTTTTCAAAAAACTAACAAGTACGATTTGGATTTTAATGAAATAAAAGGGCAGCGGCAGGCCAAAAGAGCATTGGAGATAGCGGCGGCAGGAGGTCATAATGTCCTGATGGTCGGGCCGCCTGGTTCCGGAAAAAGTATGCTGGCCAAAAGGTTGCCGACTATATTGCCTGATCTTTCATTCGATGAGGCGATTGAAGTTACCAAAGTATTTTCAATAGCAGGTTTTTTGAATAGGGAAGAAACACTTATGGCTGTACGTCCCTTTCGTTCTCCTCATCATACCATATCCGATGCCGGTCTGGTCGGAGGCGGCCAGACGCCACGTCCGGGCGAAATAAGTCTTGCCCATTTGGGTGTTCTTTTTCTTGATGAACTTCCCGAGTTTAAGAAAAACGTTCTTGAAGCTCTGCGTCAGCCTCTGGAGGACGGAACTATCACAATCACCCGTTCTTCGGTTACCGCTTCTTTCCCTGCCAAGTTCATGCTCATAGCGGCAATGAATCCCTGCCCATGCGGTTATTTCGGTGATCGGGTTCGCACCTGTCACTGCAGCCCGCAGCAGATCCGTCAATATCAGTCCAAAATATCGGGACCCTTGATGGACAGGATAGATTTACATATTGAAGTTCCCTCGGTTAAGTATCGCGCTTTGTCCGACAAAGAAACCGGAGAATCTTCCATGTCGATAAAAGAACGGGTAAACAAAGCGCGTGAATTGCAAAAAAAGCGTTTTGGCTCCGATGATATTGTTTGCAATGCCCGAATGACGGAAAAACAAATCCAGGAATTTTGTCAAATAGGTGAGGAAGCGCATAAACTTATAGAAATGGCTATTGAAAAATTGGGGTTAAGTGCCCGTGCGGTCAATCGGATATTAAAAGTATCCCGGACGATAGCTGATTTGGAAAATAATAGGAATATTGAATCTGCTCATGTTGCGGAAGCAATTCAGTACCGAAGTCTTGATAGAAGTTTAATTTAGTGCTATGTCACAAAAAAATCGTTGGCAGGTCCGATCCAAATGTTAAAAAATATAACCAAGGCTAAAGCCTGCTGAAAGAGGAATTTATGGAAATTAAAATTAAGAAAGCGCCGTTAAAAAACAGAAAAAAGAAACCTTCTGATGAATCCAAACTTGGTTTCGGCCGGATATTTACTGATCATTTTTTTAATGTAAAATATAAAGAAGGTAAAGGTTGGTACGATCCTCTAATCGAACCTTACCGTAAATTGCAACTTGATCCGACCGCTATGTGCCTTCATTACGGGCAGGAAATTTTTGAAGGATTAAAAGCGTATTATGGTCAGAATGGAGCTATTTATCTTTTCCGTCCGCATGAAAATATCAAAAGAATGAATTCATCGGCGGAAAGACTATGTATGCCCCCGATGGATGAAGATCTTTTTATGGAAGCCATGAAAAAACTGGTAATTCTCGAAAAAGACTGGATACCTCGCGGAGCCGGAACATCTATGTACATTCGTCCGACAATGATTGCAACGGAAGCGGCTCTGGGCGTTCATCCCTCCAATGAATACCTCTTTTTTATCGTAGTCGGACCGGTGGGAGCTTATTACCCGCAGGGTTTTTCTCCGACAAAAATGTATGTCTCGGAAGAATATGTTCGCGCGGTGCGTGGTGGCATCGGTCATGTTAAAGCTGCCGGTAATTATGCGGCTAGTCTTTACGCCGGCAGAATTGCTACGAATATGGGATATACTCAGGTTCTCTGGCTGGATTCCGCTGAAAAAAAGTATGTGGAAGAGGTGGGCACAAGCAATATCTTTTTTGTCATTGGCGATGAGTTAGTCACACCTCCTTTAGCCGGATCGATTTTACCGGGTGTTACACGAAATTCGGTGATAACTCTGGCAAAACATTTAAAGACTAAAGTTGTGGAAAGACCAATATCCATTGATGAGGTTATTGCAGCTTCCAAGAATGGTTCATTAAAAGAAGCTTTTGCTTCCGGAACGGCGGCAATCATTTCGCCGGTGGGACATATTCATTTCCGCGGCAAAGAACATTCGATTAATAAAGGCAAAACAGGAACTCTGGCAGAGAAATTATATAATGAAATTCTTCAAATCCAGTATGGATTAAAAGATGATCCGTTCGGCTGGCGCGTCAAGATATTCGATGAAAAGAAAACCACAAAGAAGTGAATTTTTAAAAATTCTTCTTTAATACAGGCACTTGGATTTGTATTCCACAAAACTGTGGAAATGGTTGTTGATAACTTTGTTGATAATCTCTGTAAGTGTGTAATTGTTACGATTTTACACCAAATTGCACAAGGATTAGGCAATTAAAATAGTCAATATAATCAATAGCTTGTTAATATAACCTTTTGGCATTGTCATTTATGCGGCGTGGATAAGGCCAGATATAAACTTCCCAGGAAAAAGTGTGCCATCGCGGCCCTGATTTTTTAAAAAAATGACAAAAATTTTTTTCAAAATAAATAAGCTGGTTACGACAACAGGGATTAGTTTTTTTCTTATTCTATCAATGTTATCTCTACCCCTATGTGTTTTTCCTGAAGAACTTAAAGTAGTTGAAGATGTTGTGCAAAAGCTTCAGAACTCTTATGAGAAAACTAAAGACCTGAAGGCCGATTTCATTCAGGAAGCAAATATAAAATCTATAAAGAAGACTGAAACGGAAGAAGGTAAAGTTTTTTTTAAGAATCCCGGGAATATGCTCTGGGAATATACGAAACCAAAAGGGAAAAAGCTGGTCATTAACAGTCAGATGGCGTGGCTTTACCTTGCCGATGAAAAAGTTGCCTATAAGCAGAAGTCGGAAAGTATTTTTCAATCGAAATTTCTAATTAATTTTTTTGCCGGAACGGGAAAACTACAGAATGATTTTATAATTAAATATGCTGAACCAAAAGCTTATGACAAAGATGGGAATTATTTACTCGTTTTGACTCCCAGAGAAAAGACAGCTGCCTGTAATTCAGTCAAGATGACCATTGACAAAAGAAAATTTTATATTTTGCAGATAAACTTTGATGACGTTTTGGGAAATTCCACTATGCTGAAGTTTACCAATATTTCAATCAACACAGGAATATCGCAGAAAATTTTCCAGTTCAGACCTCCCTCAGGAGTACAAATTTTTGAAATGCTTTGATACTTTTTTATTTATCAAACGGATTGTCACTATCAAAATCCGGTGTCAGTTCATAGTCGTTGACTGCTTGGACAAATAAATTATTGAAACCTAACTTATAAGCATAATCCAGGACTTGTTCATATTCACTTCTAGTGATTCTGCGTCCTAAAATCGGATGATTACGTACCTTTACTGTTGGTGTATATTGTGACATCAGGCTCAGAAAAACATTCTGGGAAAATTCTTCTCTGATTAATCTTAAAACCTCTTTAGAGTTTTCTATCCTTCCGGGCAAGACCAGATGGCGAATAATTACGCCTCTCTGGGCAATGCCGTTTTTTAACTCCAACTCATCGCCCACCTGACGCACCATTTCTTTTATTGAATTTAGGGCAAATTTTGGATATTCCGGAGCTGAAGAAAACGCTTCACTATCATCCTCCAACCCGTATTTAAAATCCGGCAGGTAAATATCCACCATGCCGTCCAGCAAACGAATTACATCAGGATTTTCATAGCCACCGCAGTTGTAAACAAACGGAACAGTGAGACCCTGCACGCGTGCCATACACAGCGCTTCCATCACTAGTGGTGCCTGCGGTGTCGGTGTGACCGGTTCGACATTATGACAACCGTTTTTTTGAAGATCAAGCATGACTTTGGCCATTTGCAGAACTGTCAGATTGCGTCCCTGCGTTGTATGGGCAATCTGGTAATTCTGGCAATAAATACAACCCAAATTACATGAAGAAAGAAAGATTGTCCCTGCTCCCCGTGTTCCGGACAGAGGCGGCTCTTCGCCGTGATGGGCCAGCGCGCAATCCATCACTATATCGGCAGGCAGATGACAATAACCCCACTCGCCTTTTGTCCGGTCAACCCGGCAAAAGCGTGGACAAAGCGTGCAGGATTTGTAGAGATCGAGAAGGGCTTGAATGATCATATTAAAATCCAAAGATTTAAGTATTAAGTAATTAAGATTTAAGAAAAAAAGATTGCGCTAAGCGCTTCAATTAAACTTAACACTTAACTACTTAATTACTTAAATTTCTTCTACTATTTCCCGAATTTTGCCGCTTTCCACCAGTTCCAGAAACTCCTCACCCAGCGGAGCAGACAACTCCACTGCCTTGCGCCAGTTTTTAATTCGTGTTTCCGGATCGTCAATATAGGTAATCAGGTCGGTACGGTCGGGGACTTTCTCATCCGGAAGATTTTCGATAAAGCTCTGTGACGGAAACACCATTAAAACGTTGTCTAAAATATGAGATTCCGGTGCACGCCGAATAATATTTTTGTCGAGCCATCCTGGAATAATACGTTCCTGATGGTGAAAGAATAGCACGATTTCATTTTCTTTGGCAGCGAATTGGTGTGTCAGATGATAATCAATGAGACCTCCATCACGATAAACACCGCGCGGTGCTCCGTAAATATCACGAACACCGTCAATAACCAGAGGAATAGCTCCGGAAGCCAGAACGGCATATTTAAAATTAATCTCATTCATCGGTACATAGATTCCGCGAAAATTAGATTTTAAACAAAATGCCGGTGGTTTGGAGTCGTTGTAGAAAACGACTCTGTCGGCAAATTTATAAATGTTTTCCCTGCTGAAATAATTGAATATAAAACAGGTTGCCAGTCCCAGTTTCTGCAACCAGGTATTGCTGGAGGCCACAAGGCCGCGCGCCCGAGCAGTAATCACAACCAGACGGTATTTCTTGTTGGCCAGTGCAAAAGACAGAGCGTCGTCTTCCAGATAGGCATTAATAACATTGGTAATTTCTCTCAGTGATGTTGCCGGTGTATCGTGTTTTGCATACTTTACGTTTATGTAGACTTCCAGAAGTTTCTGATAGGATTCGACAGCCTCGGGTTGCAGCCAGGCGGCGAAACGAAAAGCTCCTGCTGAAGAACCAATCAATTGAACCGGTTTTGACCGTCCTAATAACCCTCCTTTTAGAAGGGTCATGTCAAATCCGTTGGCAATAAGCCAACGTGGTCCCACTGCCGGTCCGAAGTAAGTCGAGACAGAATCAAAACTAAAACCGCCATCCTTGATGATTCTATAAATGTTTTTACCCGCTTTAATTCGTATCCGGTCCATAACCATTTCTTTTGGGCAAAGGTCTTGACACGTAAACTTTTGTTTTGTAGATTGAAACCAGTCTTAATTATTGACAGTTTAAAAAACAATCAAGTTCTTGAATGTTTTTGCCGTTTATTTCGGCGTGAAGTTTTTATCAGTAAATAGAGAAAATGCAAGAAAATTTATTATTAAGGATTAAGCTGTGGATGTAAGAAAATCTGTACAACAAATTGCTCGGGATGCGGCGTCGGCGTCGCGAAAACTTTCTCGTGTGACAGAGACCCAGAAGAATAGAGCCCTTTTACGGATGGCTGAAGAACTGGAACTAAACGTTAAATTTCTCCTGGAAGAGAATTCCAGGGATGTTGTTAAAGCAAAGAAATCCGGCATTCCGCGAGCTATGTTGGATCGCCTGACACTAAAACAGGCTACAATTGAACAGATGACCCAGGGATTAAGAGAAGTTGCCGCATTGCCCGATCCTGTAGGTAAGATAATTTCCATGTGGCGCAGACCCAACGGACTCCTGGTTGGTAAAATGCGTATCCCCTTGGGGGTTATCGGTATTATTTACGAATCGCGTCCCAACGTTACAGTTGATGCTGCCGCTCTCTGCCTTAAGTCCGGCAATGCGGTGATTTTGCGTGGTGGTTCCGAGTCGATAAAATCCAATCTGGCTATTGCATCCGTTCTGCAACAGGTATTGCAGGAAACATCGATACCTGTGAATGCTATTCAGGTCATTCCAATGACGGAACGAGAAGCTGTATCGGAGATGCTGCAATTGGATGAGTACATTGATTTAATAATACCCCGGGGCGGAGAAGAACTGATTCGCGCTGTAGTCGCTCAATCCAGGATCCCTGTAATCAAACACTACAAGGGAGTATGTCACATTTTTGTGGATGCACAGGCAGATATTGACATGGCTGTTAATATTTGCCTGAACGCCAAAACTCAGCGTCCCGGGGTGTGCAATGCTATGGAGACCCTCTTGGTGCATAAAGATATAGCGGGTAAATTTTTACCGCTGGCGGCGAATAAATTTAAAAAGGCTGGTGTTGTTTTAAAGGGGTGCGCGAAAACAAAATTAATTCTGAAAAATATTGAAAAAGCCACAGATGATGATTGGTATGAAGAATATCTCGATCTGATACTGGCCATTAAGATTGTCGAAGATATTGACGAGGCTATTGCTCACATTGAGAAATACGGTTCCCTGCATACGGAATCAATTATTACCAATGATTATAATAATTCTCAACGCTTTTTAAATGAGGTCAATTCTTCGACTGTGCTGGTTAATGCTTCAACGCGTTTCAGCGATGGGTTTGAACTGGGATTAGGCGCCGAAATCGGTATATCTACCACAAAGCTTCACGCTTTCGGTCCTATGGGATTGGAGGAATTAACAACTTCAAAATTTATAATTTACGGTAACGGGCAGGTGCGAACATGAGATGGGGACTTTTAGGCGGAACTTTCGATCCGATTCATTTCGGCCATTTGCGTGGCGCTGAAGAAATGCTGGAAATTTTCAACTTGAACCGCATTATATTTGTTCCCTCATCGAGGCCGCCGCATAAACTGGAAGCTGAAATAACATCTTTTAATCATCGTGAACAAATGATTCGTCTGGCAATCGAAGATAATGTCAATTTTTCTTTTTCTGAAGTGGAAAAATTACGCGCAGGCAAATCTTATTCCGTGGAAACGGTTGAATACATTCTTAACAAATACATGGAAGATCTGGAACTTTACTTTATTGTCGGACAGGACGCTTTTCAGGCAATAACGACGTGGAAAGATTGGGATAGACTTTTGTTGCTTTGCAATTTTGCTGTAATGACCCGTCCCGGTTATGACGATATGAGATTGGATAAAATCTTACCAAAAGAATTTGCGGCACAATTTACCTATAATAAAAAAAATGACGGATTTAATGGTCCGACAGGACATGCCATATATTTCCGTCATGTGAGTTTTCTGGATATTTCCTCATCACGGATGAAGGAAATGATTCAAAAAGGGAAATCGATAAAATATCTGACACCGGATAAGGTCCGGCAATACATAATTAAAAATTCTCTCTACAAAAAATCATAAGGAGATAAGAAGTGACATAATTTTAAAAATATGTTTTTAATTACAACGGATGACATGAAAGAAGCCGTCATCGCTTTTCTGGAGAAGAGGAAGCCGGATTTTAAAGGAAAGTAAGTGCCAAGTCGGCCTTCATTCGGCTATCTTTGTTGGCGTCGTCGGCTTCCTCAACGTATGTTCAATACGCCTCGTCGCCTCATTCTTGTTCCACGTACCCTTTCTTTTTGAATGTGACTTGGATAATGGAAGGATGAAAAGATAATGATACATTAATTTTGTCATCCGTTAAAACAGCATGATACAGGGAAAAGAAAAAGCGGCACATCTCAGATGAAACGAGCCGCTTTTATTTACCTTTAGGACATTCACTGTTTTTACATACCAGTGAAAGTCTGGATAATGTGTGTTAATTAATTGGTGTACATTTTTTCGATATCGTCTTTGAATTTCTCAAAAACAATCCTGCGTTTCAGTTTTAATGTAGGCGTCAGTTCACCTGACTCAACGCTGAAAGGTTTATCGAGAACTTTATAATACTTTATCTGTTCGTAACGAGGCAGTGTTTCGTTGACTGCGTCCACCTGTTTTTTGATTAGTTCTTTAACCTGATCATTTTCGATCAGTTCTTTATCGGAACCGGCAGTAATGCCGTTATGTTTGGCATAACGCTGGATTTCCGGGAAATCAGGTACTATAAGCGCAGTTAAATATTTTTCGGCGTCACCAATAAGGCATGCCTGATCTATATAAGGCTTGGCGGTAATAGCGAGTTCAATGGGATGTGGTGCTACATTCTTGCCGCCAGAAGTGACAAAAAGTTCCTTTTTACGATCAGTAATAGTAAGAAATCCTTCTTTATCAAATTCACCGATATCACCGGTCTTAAACCAGCCGTCCTCGGTAAATGCCTCTGCTGTTGCTTCGGGTAAATTCCAGTATCCTTTGAATACCTGAGGGCCCTTTACAAGAATTTCACCATCTTCTGCTATTTTTTCTTCCGTCCAGAGAACCGGTTTTCCGACTGTACCGGGTTTGATCTGAAGTTTATGGGCAACAGTATTATACGCTAAGTAAAGACCCAGCGACCGAATCGGATTGGTATAAGGTGAAAGTCCCTTTGCCTGCCTGGTAATCATCAGATCCATTGTCAAATCGATCATTTTATTGCCAAACCAGCCGGCCTTGCTTGGATCATAACTTTTGGAGAATTCCGGTTCATTGAAATTAATAACCGGTGACGTTTCGGTAAGGCCGTATCCCTCGCTTAGTTGAATGCCCAGAGCGCGGATAAATATGCAAACTTCTTTGGAAAGTTTACCGCCGCCGGATATTCCAAGCACGACATGATCCAACCCCGCGGTCTTTTTGATTTTATTGAAAACCAGAACATTGGCGAGTGCGAATTGAAGCAGATCAAGTTGACCCATTCTTGTGGCAGTTGCCATGGCATCGCAGTATTTTTCGCCCAGTTTTATAGCCCAATTAAAAATGGATTGGGTGGTTTCGCTTTGTCTTGAAACTATTGATCTGGTGGTATCATATATCTTTTCCCATAATCGGGGAATGCTGATCACTACATTTGGTCTGACTTCTGTAAGATTTTTCGGTATTTTTTCAAAGCTTTCCGCGAAAACCATAATACCGCCTTGCTGAAGAGCTCCAGTATGATAATCACTTGTCCGACCAAAAACATGACACAGAGGCAGGTGAACCAAATGTGTCAGATGAAGTCCCAATTCCCGCTGGCGGCGCAGAAGGGTAGAATTGGAACATTGATGAAGATTGGAAATCCAGTTTTTCTGTGTAAGTATAGCACCTTTTTGTTTTCCCGTAGTTCCTGAAGTATAGATTATGGAAGCTATGTCATCGGGAACAACACTGTTTATCATCTTTTCTATTTCTTCATCACTTACTTTTCCCTTGCCTAAAGCAATTACTTCGGCAAAAGTATATACACCTTCCGGCTTTGTGCCGTTCCATGAACACATTGTAATAATTTTTTCTATAGGAACACCATGCGCTTTTGCCTTGAGAGCCATTTCTCCCCTATCCTGAGAAGAGGCAATGACAATTTTCGATCCGCTATCTGATGTCATATATCCTAATTCTTCAACAGTTAAAGTTGGGTAAAGGGGAACACCAACAGCACCGCAGGCCTGAATAGCTTGATCGGCTATTATCCATCTTGGTCTGCTTTCAGAAAAGATTACTATCCTGTCGCCTTTTTTCAATCCTAAAACAAGTAAGCCTTTGGCAAGCCCTATCGCTTCGTCGCGTGTTTCTTTCCATGTTCGCGAATGCCATTCACTGCCGGGGTCTCCATTTTTGTTTAATTTGGCTCTAAGCAGTTCGACCTGATCTCCATAACGCAAAGCCTGATTATGGAATATCCCGCATAAAGTATCCGTTCTGTAAGCCATGATTCCATCCTTTTTTCTTGTAAACGATTTTTTCTTGTAAATAACTACAATTATATAAAAAAGAGCGTTTGATTGCTCTTTAGTTACATTTTTATGATAGATGTTTCATAATATCTTTTTTTCTAAAAAATCAAGATCAAATTCATTGATAAACGGATAAGCTTGAATGAATATCATTTCTTTTTATAGATAAAACGGTCCAAAAAGCGGTTGTAGTTTGTCCAGTCGGAATCATCATTGGTAGAATCGTTGATAAATGTTTGAAATGCGTTGAATTTAGCATCAAGATCATCGATGTAATGGACGACCAGAGCTTCCACAGTCTTTGGTCGCTTTGGGGAACCGAATTCAAATTCTCCATGATGACTTAGGATAATATGGCGTAATTCCAGAGCTAATTGATGAGGAAAGTCATCAATGGCAGCGATTTTTTTATCGATCATTTCCACTCCCATAACAATATGGCCGATCAGTCTTCCTTCATCGCTGTAGTCGATCATGTGATCGTAAGAAAATTCATATATTTTTCCTATGTCATGTAAAATTCCTCCGGCAATAACCATGTCTTTATTGAGAATAGGATAATGTTCGCATACTTTTTCAAGTAAACGTACGACCGAAAGTGTATGTTCCAAAAGTCCGCCTAGATAAATGTGGTGAAAACCTTTAGCTGCAGGTGCACGCTGAAAAAGCTCTGCGCTTTTCTGATCATGCAGAAAAGCATAAAGTAGGTCTTTCAGTGGTTTGATCTGAATTTTATCGGCGTATGTCAGTATTTCATTAAACATATCAACGACATCGCTTTTGACTGCCGGCAAATAATCGGTGGGTTCAACATCTTCCCAAGCGATTTTTTTGATTTTGATAATGGATATTTGAATGGAGTTTTTATAATTGGCAGCTTTTCCTTCAATAAAAATTACATCACCTTTTTTAAATTGCTGATCTAACTCGGCCGCGTTATCCCATACCTTGCCGTCAAGTTCACCGGTTTTATCCTTCAGGCGTACATTCAAATACGGAGAACCTTTCAAAGAAAAGGCCATATTTTTTTCTGTAGCTAAAAAGGTTGAAGCTACCTTATCCCCCTGTTTGATGTCTTTAAGATAAATTTCTTTGTTCTTCAATTTTCCCCTGCCTTTCCTGCTTATAAATACCCGTTCATTATTGTTACAATAACGAAAAAATTTTTTAGAAATTAATTTTCCTTAAGCATATAACAGCACAGATAGACTTTAATTAATGTTTTTATCACATGTTACGCTGGAAGCAATAATTCTTTATGGTATTAATTGCTCATATTTTTTCTCTTAATATGCGGTGATCACCAACCCGGACAGTAAGTTTGCTCATATCAAAATATTCCATCAAAGGGATTATATATTTGCGGGAAAGACCGGTTAAATCTTTGAATGTTGCCGGTGTTGCTTTACCATCTTTCTTCAGCATTTCTTTATAATCGTCATATAATTTATTGAGTGGTCCGCGGGCAAAATAGAGATCTTCATTGATTTTAATTAGATCTCCGTCTTTGAGCATCAATTTGATAATACTTTGCGCTTTGGCTTTTTGATCGTTGAAGTTGTTTATGACATCGGTAAGGTAAGGAGGTGTGAGTCCCGCGTCATTATAAATCCGCGCAATGTCTTTGCGCAGAGAATTCAGATCATCGGCAAGTTGCACCTTATGCTTTGCCAAACGAACATTGTCTTTATCGACGACAATAATTTCTTTTTTAACAAGATTCTTCAATACTAAATTAAAGAGTTTTGAAGAAATGGAACGACCAAGTGTTTCTTTGAGCTGCTCTTTGGAGATGCCCTCCAGCAAAGGGTTTTCTGTATGATGGGTGGCAAGATTTTTACCTATAAGTTCTTCCAACTGATTGTAAAATAAAGCGGATATAACAGTTGTGTCCTCGCTATCCAGAAGGATCGCTTTTCTGTTGGAAAAAAGACTTTCCAATGCATCACGGATTTTCTTCGTGTGTACGCCAAGACGAAAATTAAGTCCGCACAAATTGATACCGGAAAAACCTGTTCTTTCCATAATTACGGAAATTCTCTCCGGAAGTGGTCCGTTTCGTAATATATTAAGATCGGCAATGATTTTTTTATTTTGCCTTTTGTGTTTTAAGGGTAGGGGATCAATAATCCGTCCTCCACCGATTGTTGTAACAGGAGAATAACTTCGTAAAACAAAATGATCACCGGCAACAACGACACCTTTACTAGCCAAAACCAGCTGCGCAAATCCATCTTGCCCCGGTGCAAGTTCATCTTTATCCAGTAATGTTATACGGGCGATAATTTCGCTTGTTCCCGTATGTAGACGAACAAGTGCCCGATTTTTTATGCTTTTAGAATTGGAAGCAAGAAATTCGACATAAATATCTAATCTCTGAGATGGCCATACTGTTTTAGGGCGAACAAGAACATTGCCGCGTTCAATAGCCGATTTTTCGATGCCTTGAAGATTTATAGCCGTGCGTTGACCGACCCATGCTTCATCAACCGGCTGATTGTGTACCTGCAGGCCTCTGATACGGACGGTGGTATTCCGGGGTAATATTTCCACTTCTTCATTGGTTTTAATATGGTCGGAGACAAGCGTGCCGGTAACGACGGTGCCGAAACCTTTCATCGTAAATACGCGGTCTACGGGAAGCCTAAAAATTCCATCATTTGCTTTTTCATCAATTTTACTTACAGTAGTATATATTGCTTTTACAAGATCAGAAAGGCCTTTTTGTTTTGTGGCAGATACCGGCACGATCGGTGCGTCTTCTAAAAAAGTTCCTTTCAAAAATTCGGTAATTTCCGATTGAACCAATTCCAACCATTCCTCTTCAACAAGATCAATTTTGGTCAAAGCAACAAGACCTTTGGAAATTCCCAACAGAGAGCAAATTTGTAAATGTTCCTTCGTTTGCGGCATGATACCTTCATCGGCGGCTATGACCATCATGACTAAATCAATGCCAGCCGCGCCGGAAACCATGTTTTTTATGAATTTTTCATGGCCGGGAACATCAACAATACCGAGTGTTTGACCGGAAGGAAGAGCAAGGGAAGCGAACCCGAGTTCAATGGTAATACCTCTTTTTTTTTCCTCTTTCAAACGATCTGTGTCTGTTCCGGTAAGCGCTTTGATTAATGCCGTTTTTCCATGATCGACATGGCCGGCGGTGCCGAGAACAAAATGTTTCATAAATTTGCCTGTTTGATTTGATCAATGCTTTAAGAAAATAACAAACTCTTCAATTTTTCACAACATTATAATTTGTTATGAGGTTTGAGTGCGTAAAGGGTTATATTAACACAAGAAAGTATCAGGCGATTTAATGATTGAAAATATCGGCGTAAATTGCTAGAGGTGTCGCACTAAGAGGTTATGTTTGCGTATACTAGGTTTAGATTACGGTGAAAAGAAAATTGGAGCTGCCATTTGTGATGAACTGGGAATGACAGCGCAGGGATTGCCCACAATCATCAGAAAAAGCAGGAAACATGATTGGGATATCCTGGATAATCTGATTAAAAGTTACAACGTTGAGAAGATTGTGGTAGGTTATCCTGTTCGTCTTGATGGTTCGGAAGGTGTCCAGTGCGAAAAAGTAAATCGTTTTTCTGCGCAGCTGAAAAAGACTTTTTCCTTACCGGTTATTAAATGGCCGGAAACCCTTTCTACCAAAGAAGCTGAAGAAATATTAATCAAATCCGGTATACATTGGAAAAAAAGAAAAGAGAAAATTGATAAAATAGCCGCCTGTCTGATTCTTCAAGAATATCTCGACTCTATAGCCAAATAATTAAAAATTAATTTCACAAGAAGTAGAAAATAAAGAGAAATAATACTTATGATGAATCAGACGTTATATAAACAGAAAAAGAGTAGAGAAGATGCAAGTGAATAAATTTTTTTCGTCCGGATTTTTTAAGAGAGATTTTTTTATAAACAAAATTAGTCGCTTTGTTTTGATATCTTTTTTGGCTATTGCACTTTTTTTTGTGCTTTTGATAAATTATTCAACCAGTTCTATTGATAAAAGAAACGTGAATGTAGTTGTTGATATACCAACAGGCTCCGGTTTTTTAAAAATCACGGAAATACTCAATCAGGCGGGATTGATCAAAAACCGTGTTTTCTTTTACAGTCTGGCCATTATGAAAAGGGCCACACGTTCCATTCGTTCAGGTGAGTATGAATTCAATACCTCTCTGACTCCTATAGCAATTATTGATAAATTATTGCGCGGAGAAATAAAAATTCATAAAGTTGTTATCCGCGAGGATTTATCTGTGCGGGAAATAGCGACGGTTTTGATGAATGAAAAATTGATTAATAAAGAAAATTTCCTTGAACTGGCCGGCGACAAGGAATTTCTTGAATCTTTAGGTATTGAAGCGGACTCAATAGAAGGTTATCTTTTCCCTGATACTTATTTCTTTGACCGTTCAATGAGTACTCGCCAGATTATGAAAATAATGGTGAATCAGTTTTGGAAAAAAGTTACCCCGGAAATGATTAAAAAAGCTGAAGAGATGAAATTAGACATTCATCAGCTTGTTACTTTTGCTTCTATTATTGGAAAAGAATCAAGTTGTGATGCGGAAAAAAATATGATTTCAGCTGTATTCCACAATAGACTCAAGAAGAAAATGCGTTTACAAAGCGATCCCACGGCCGTTTATGATTTGGATAATTTTGGAGGTAAAATTTTACGTAGTCATTTAAGAAGAAAATCTCCTTATAATACTTATTTAATAAGAGGTCTGCCGCCGGGACCAATTGCCAATCCCGGCTTGTCGTCCTTAAAGGCTGTGCTATATCCGGCGCCTGTAAAGCATCTTTACTTTGTTTCCAAAAATAACGGTTCACACTTTTTTTCAGCTTCATTGATGGAGCACATTAAAGCTGTAAATCGCTATCGATGTATTAATAATGAGTCAATCCGGCAACTTAATGTGTCACAACAAAAGTAAAAAATACTGAAAAAAGCCTTTAATTACCAGATTATTTTTTTATATCGGCTGTTTTTTCATTTAATAAGAAATCTCTCCTGTTATTTCAGGATTTCCCCAGTAATTTTAAGTTACTTAACCCGGAAAAAAGTTAAATTTTTTGCTTGACAAAGGCAATTGTCGCCTTTATAGTCGAGCCAGTGGAGTAAAGTGGCTTATTGTGGAGGTAAAGTGATGTCTGTTTTCCGGGGACAATATCATCATACTATTGATGAAAAGGGAAGAATAATTTTCCCCTCCAAGTTCCGTGAAATTTTTGCGGAGGAGTACGAAAACCGGATCGTGATTACGAACTGGGATCAGTACTTGATGGTTTTTCCTTACGATGAGTGGTTGATAATTGAGGAGAAGGTAGCCCATCAATCCAAATTGCGTAAAGAAGTGCGTTCATTTCAACGCTTCTTTATGTCTGGAGCTGTTGATTGCAGTATCGACGGACAAGGGCGTGTGCTTATACCGCCGACCTTGCGTGAATATGCTCAGTTGGAAAAAGATATTGTTCTGGCCGGCATGCTGAAGAATATTGAAATCTGGTCGAAAGAACGTTTCGAAGAAAGAATGAAACGGGCCGCCAGCGAAATTGACAAATGCGCTGACTTTATAGCTGACCTTGGAATTTAAATCATGATTGCCGACTTTTATCACGAGCCGGTAATGGTTAAAGAAGTTATAGAGTTGCTTTTAGTTAGTAAAACGGGCGTTTATGTGGATTGCACCATAGGTGGTGCAGGTCATTCTTACGCGATACTCAAAGAAACGGACGCGTTTCTGGTAGGAATTGATTGTGATGATGAAGCCTTGCAGTTTGCGGAGTCGCGGCTTGTTGGATTTGGTTCACGCAAAGTTTTAGTAAAAGCCAATTTTGCCGATTTAGGCAAAGTGCTGGAAAACTTAAATATAAAAAAAGTTGACGGCATTCTTCTGGATTTGGGAGTCTCTTCTCGTCAACTGGATGCCGCTGGAAGAGGTTTTAGTTTTAGTCAACAGGCGCCGCTTGATATGCGTATGGATCGCAGTCTGAAATTGAGCGCTTACGATATTGTCAATGGCTTCGCGCAAAACGAGTTAGAGAACATCATCAGGTTTTACGGAGAAGAAAAAATGGCCGCAAAAATAGCAGGGACAATATCAAAGAAAAGGCGATTGTCACCGATTGAAACTACGACAGAATTAGCGGCAATAGTTGCCTCTTGCATGCCTGTAAGATCGAAAAGGCAAAAGATTCATCCTGCTACGAAAACATTTCAAGCAATAAGAATCGCTGTCAACAACGAATTGGAGAATATCAAACTGGCAATTGATGCCGCTGTTGATGCGCTGAAATCCGGTGGGCGTCTTTGTGTAATTTCCTTTCATTCGTTGGAAGATCGTATTGTAAAAAATGAATTTCGTGCTTTGGCTGGAGAATGTGTTTGTCCTAAAGATATGCCGTTTTGTGTTTGTCAGAAAGAAGCAAAGCTCGAGAATATTACCAGGAAAGCACTGATTCCCACAGAACAGGAGATCAAAGCGAATCCACGCGCTCGCAGCGCTAAGTTGCGCGTAGCCCGGAGAGTTTAAGATGTCACAATCTGCACAGTCTGTTGAAACAAGAGCCGTCCCTCGTTTTCAGGAAGCCAAAGAAAGTTCTTTCGGAATCAGGTATTCGACATTTATTATTTTTGCGATTGTGTTCATGTTTGTTGCTTTAGTCTACGTCGGATCCCATATTCGCATGACTGAATTGGAATATAAGATAGCTGCGGAGCTGAGCGTCAGAGAACAGAAACTGGAGGAACAAAAAAAATTAAAATTGGAATATGCAATGCTCAAATCACCACAGAGGATTGAAAGCATTGTAAGAAATAAATTGCAAATGTCGTATCCTGATAGCAGTCAGGTAATTGTTTTGAAGAAATCGGGAGAATGATATGGCAGTCCAATCAAAAAAATGGCTGAAAGTAAGAATAGTCATTATTTTCTCGGTGTTCCTGGTGTTCTTTATTGCTTTAATATCACGCGCTTTCCAGTTGCAGGTTTTATCCGGTCAAAAACTGAAATCATTGGCACAAAGGCAGCATACTACTGTTTTGCAATTGCAGCCGGAAAGAGGAATAATCTTTGATCGCAACGGCGAGAAACTTGCCGTGTCGGTCATGGCCGATTCGGTTTGCGCCGATCCTTCAAAGATTGCTGATCCGGTAAAAATATCCAGACAAGTTGCCGAAATGCTTAGTTTGGATAACCAGTTGGTTTACAAAAAGATATCCTCACCGAAAAACTTTTGCTGGCTGGCAAGAAAAATTTCTCCGCAACAAGCTGCCGTAGTGGAAAGTGCGGACATCGAAGGTATTTTTTTAGTCAAAGAACCTAAACGCTTTTACCCTAACGGTGAACTGGCTGCACATTTGCTGGGGTTTGTGGGATTGGACGCCGGCGGATTGGAAGGACTGGAAAAAAAATATGATGAATCTTTGAAGGGAAAGCCGGAGAAGCTGGCATGGGCCAGGGATGCCAAAGGAAAAAAATTGTTTTTACGGGTGGAAAAGAGTGAAACAAAAAAAAGTGAAAATGAAAATCTGGTATTAACCATAGATAACAGGATTCAATATCTTGTGGAAACCCATTTAAGAGAAGCTGTTCTCGACAAGGGTGCAAAGGGGGGCGTGGCCATTGTAATGGATCCCAAGACGGGAGAAATTTTGGCACTTGCCAACCAGAGAAGTTTCAATCCCAATAACATCGAAGGGCTTACGGCAGAGAGATGGCGTAATCATGCCATTACCGATAATTTTGATCCGGGATCAACCTTCAAGCCTTTTTTGGTAGCTGCTGCTTTGGAGGAAAGAATCATTAAGGAGTCAGACAAGTTTTACTGTGAAAATGGAAATTATAGAGTGGCTAATCGGGTTATTCATGAAGCACAGAAAAAACGCCACGGATATTTAGGCGTTCCTGAGATATTAAAATATTCCAGTAATATTGGTGCGGTAAAAATCGCTCAAAAGATGGGGAAAGAAAAATTCTATAATTATATCCAAAAATTTGGTTTTGGTGAGAAGACGGGAATAGATTTGCTGGGTGAGTCCTCGGGCTTGGTTAGGCCGGTTAATAAGTGGGTGCCGGTCGATACGGCCATGATTGCTTTCGGTCAGGGCATTTCAGTTACGGCAATTCAGTTAATTACTGCCGTATCAGCCATTGCGAACAACGGCGTTTTAATGAAACCTTATGTTGTGCGGGGCTTTGCCGACAAAAATAATCGCCTGGTTAAGTTATATACGCCAACGGTCATACGTAAGGTTATCTCTCCTAATGTGGCTAAACGTCTTACCCATATGCTTACGGAAGTAGTCGGTGCTCCGGATGGAACTGGTAAAAGCGCGCGTATTGTTAATGTTGCTGTTGCCGGTAAAACAGGAACTTCACAAAAATTCGATTTTAAGCGTGGTGTGTATTCATCGGAGAAAGTTCGTACATCTTTCATAGGATTCTTTCCCGCCGACAATCCGCAAGTTGCTATCCTGGTAATGCTTGATGAACCGCAGAGAGATAAATGGGGTGGCGTAGCCGCCGCTCCGGTGTTCAAAAATATCGGTGATCAGATACTCAATTGTTTCAAGACGAATATCAGAGAGACTCCTGTCTTTGAAGAAAATCCAAATAAAGTAGAACTGGTTTCAACACAACAAACCTTAACTCCGCAAGAGGATATCAGCGATGATGAATCGACCATGCCTAATTTTGCGGGTTTGACGATCAGGGAAGCAATGAAAAAAGCAAGGGCTGAATCAATAGAACTTAAAATATCCGGTAATGGTTGGGCCGTACGTCAATATCCCCCGGCCCACACTCCACTTGGAGAAGAGCGGGTGTGTAATGTTGTTTTTGAGCTGAGCAATTGAGGTTTTGATGAAACTAAGCAGCTTAATTGAAGGATTAAATGTAATCGATATTTTCGGAGACTCTTGTCAAGAGATATCTTCTGTCTGTTATTCTGCGGATAAATGCGAAGAAGGGGCTCTGTTTGTGGCTATTACCGGATTAAAACACGACGGGCATAATTATATTACGCAGGCAATTGATAGAGGCGCACGTTGTGTTGTTCATGAGAAGAATATTAAAACTTCATCTGAGGTAACTGCAATTAAGGTAACGAACAGCAGAAGAGCATTGGGGATATTGGCCAAAAATTATTTCAGAGATCCATCCGCTCAATTATGCCTGATAGGAGTTACCGGCACAAACGGTAAGACGACTACTACATATTTTCTGGAGTCGATTCTTACCCGGGAGGGTTGTAAATGCGGAGTTTTGGGCACAGTTAATTACCGTTATAATAATAAAATATTCCCTGCGCCTAACACTACTCCGGAATCTTATGAAATGCAAAAAATACTGCGTACAATGGTTGATGAAGGTATTACTCATGTCATTGCAGAAGTTTCTTCACATGCCCTTGATTTAAAAAGAATTGATGATTGTGATTTTGATTTGGGTATATTCACCAATCTCTCCCACGAGCATCTTGATTATCACTTAACGATGGAAAATTATTTTCAGGCCAAGAAACGATTTTTTACAGAAGTATTACCTCAAAGCAAAAAAGTTTACCCGCAGAAGATTATAATTAACGGCGATGATAAATGGGGCCAAATTATTCTGAAGGATGTAATTTTACCTTCATTATCTTACGGAATGGAGGGGAATAATATAGTTATGGCCGAAAACTATGAATTATCCTTGTCTGGGATAAAAGCCGTAATCAATCTGGCCGGAGAAAACATTTCCATTCAGACTCCGCTCGTAGGCAAGTTCAATATTTATAACATTCTTGCCGCTGCGGCAGCGGCGAAAGCTCTGCAAATTTCTTCAACGTCGATTAAGGCAGGAATAGAGAATTTGTCTTATGTGCCGGGACGCCTCGAAAGGATTGATTCTTCTTCCGGTTTTACAATTTTCGTAGATTACGCGCATAAACCGGACGCGCTAAAGCAGGTTCTGCAAAATCTTTCGGAATTCAAAAAGAAAAAAATTATTACAGTTTTCGGTTGTGGCGGAAACAGGGATCACGGCAAAAGGCCGCTGATGGGTGAAGCCGCCACAACATACAGTAATTTGACTATTGTAACTTCAGATAATCCCCGTCTGGAAGATCCGTTGGCGATTATAGCCGAAATAGAAGCCGGCATTGATCAAAGCAAAATACAGAAGAGATCGCCCGACAATTTGCAGCTGAATAACGGCGCTCATAGCTATACGGTAATACCCGATCGAAGAAAAGCAATTGAGACCGCTATAAGTGTGGCACAAAGAGAAGATATAATTCTAATCGCAGGGAAGGGTCATGAAGATTATCAGATTCTGGGAACAGATAAAGTACCATTTGATGATTGTGTTATTGTAAAACAAACTTTGGAATCAGGAAGCTGCTTAAATTAAATCGATGAATTATGATTCGCCAAAATTCTTATTACATGACGTATTAAAGGCGGCCACCGGAGATTTGATTGCCGGGGCTTCGGAAGGAACATTTTATGGAATTTCCACTGATTCCCGTCTGGTAAAAGAGGGGAATCTTTTTATCGCATTGAAAGGTGAGAAGTATAATGGGCATGATTTTATAAAACAAGCGATGCAACGGGGAGCTGCCGGCATTATAGTAAGCGATCCAAAAGTTGGTGAAAACCTGACGGATAAAGGTGTCGCTGTAATTAAGGTTTCCGATACTTTAATCGCGCTGGGGGATCTGGCTCATGAATGGAGAAAGCGTTTTCCCGTCACTGTAATCGGATTAACGGGGTCTTCCGGAAAAACAACAACCAAGGAAATGATTGCGGCGATTGTAGGCCGGAAGAAAAATGTTTTAAAAACCGAGGGGAATTTAAACAATTTGATCGGATTGCCTCAGACTATATTTCATCTTACAGGACAGCATGATTTGGCTGTTCTGGAAATGGGAACAAATACACGAGGGGAGATAAAAAGACTCACACAGATTGCCGCACCGGATATAGGCTTGATTACTAATATCGGTCAGGCACATCTTGCGGGATTTGGCTCCGTAGATGTTGTCCGGGAGGAAAAGGGGGATTTATTTCTGAACATGTCGCCTTCGGGAACTGTCATCGTTAATATAGACGATGAAGCAGTTGCATTTTGTGCTGAAAGATGGACCGGCCGAAAAGTTACTTTCAGTATGGGTCCTAATGCCGATGTTACAGTCAAGGATATAAAAATCAACGGCATCAAGGGGATGAGTTTTAATTTAGTCATCGGTGAGAATACGCAAAAAGTGGAAATGAAAATAGTTGGTCTTCATCATGTTAATAATGCCATGGCGGCGGCAGCGGCAGCTTTTGCTGTTGGTGTGGACATCAAAACGATAGCGGAAGGTCTGGCGGAATTTCGTCCGTTCAGCGGACGTATGGAAATGATTAAACTGCGTAACGGGTCTTTTCTCTTGGATGATTCGTACAATGCCAATCCTGCTTCGGTAAGGGAAGCGCTGATGACACTGAAGGATTTAAAAGTTCATCATAATGGTTACGTATTCTTAGGTGACATGCTGGAGTTAGGGACGCAATCGGAAGAAATGCATCGTAAAATAGGAATGCTGATAGCGACTATAGGGATCAAGGCCCTTTTTCTTCAGGGCGATTTTTCCAGGGTGACAGCCGCCGGAGCGATGGAAGGAGGTCTGTTGCCGGAAAAAATTTTTTTTCTTTCCGATGAAGATAACGGGATTAATTATTTGAAGGAAAATTTAAAAAAGGGTGACTGGATTCTGGTAAAAGGTTCGCGCGGAATGAAAATGGAAGAAATTGTGAATCAAATATGCGAGAAATTCGGCAGTGATAAAACGAACGGAAACAATAAAACGGTTCATTAAACAGGAGTGAATTAAAAAGTGATTTACCATTTGTTATATCCGTTACACACAACGATTTCGTTCTTTAATGTATTTCGTTATATAACTTTCCGGACGATATTTGCTTCAATCACGGCGCTCTTGATTTGCCTGGTGATCGGCCCCTGGGTGATTCGGAAACTGCAGGAAATGCAGATAGGGCAGCAGATCAGAGAGGATGGTCCGCAAAGCCACTTAACCAAAAAAGGCACCCCCACGATGGGAGGGGTTTTGATCATCTTTGCAGTGGTGTTTTCCACTTTGCTTTGGACGAATCTTTCCATCAATTATGTCTGGCTGATATTACTGGTTACAGTCGGTTATGGATTGATAGGATTTGTTGACGATTACAGTAAATTCACCGGCAAAAGTTCCAGGGGTATTTCAAGTAAGGTAAGACTGATCGCAGAAATTATAATCGCCTTGTTCGTCAGTGTCATACTTTATTTGAAGCCTGAATTTAATTTGCAGATAACGGTTCCTTTCTTCAAAACTATATTACCTGACCTGGGCTGGGGATATATTCTGTTTTCTACGTTTATCATTGTCGGCGCGGCCAATGCCGTAAATCTGACTGATGGCTTGGACGGTCTCGCCATAGGTCCCGCAATAATCTGTTTTGCTGCTTATTTACTTTTTGCTTATTTTGCCGGAAACGTGAAAGTTGCTTATTACCTGCGGGTTGCTCATATTAGCGGCGCAGGCGAATTGGCGGTATTTTGCGGAGCTCTTGTAGGTGCAGGCTTGGGCTTTCTATGGTTTAACGCATATCCGGCAGAAATTTTTATGGGGGATGTCGGTTCGCTTTCCCTTGGCGGAGCATTGGGAACGGTAGCGATTCTAACCAAACAGGAAATATTACTGGCTATTGTCGGCGGTATATTTGTTGTGGAAACCTTTTCGGTTATTTTTCAGGTCGGTTATTTTAAAATGACCGGAGGGAAACGCATCCTGCGGATGGCTCCTTTGCATCATCATTTTGAATTGAAAGGATGGGCGGAACCTAAGGTGATTGTACGGTTTTGGATTATTTCTATTTTATTGGCTTTAATGGCCATAAGTACCTTGAAACTGCGATAGATGACCCATGGATTTTAACGGTAAAAAAATAGTTGTAATCGGCATGGGTAAAACAGGCATTGCTGTTGCCGGCTTTCTGGGGGAAAGAGGTGTAAAAGTATCGGTTACAGATGAAAAATCATCTGATCAATGGGGCGAAGGTTTTAAAGGAATTGCCAAAGCAAAATGGCTGGAAGTCGGAAACTATAACAAAAACATTCTAAAAGATGCGGATATGGTTATTCCTTCTCCCGGTGTGCCTCCTTACAATGAATTACTGGTTGATGCGCTGAGAAAGAATATACCTGTTGTCAGCGAAATTGAACTGGCTTACAGGTTTATAAAAACTCCTATGATTGCTGTAACCGGCACCAATGGTAAAACGACGGTAACGACATTACTGGGTGAAATTCTGAAAAGTTCGGGCAGGAAAACTTTTGTGGGTGGAAATATTGGCAATCCCTTAATTGAATATGCCGGCAGTTTGCAGGAAGCGGAATTTGTTGTTGCTGAAATCAGCAGTTTCCAGCTTCAATGGATAAGAAAATTCCGGCCGTTTATTGCGGCGCTTCTGAATATTACCAGTGATCATATTGATTATCACGGTTCTTTTGAGGAATATCGGCGTATTAAGTTCAATATATTTGCAAATCAAACAAAAAATGATTTTGCGATTCTGAATGCCGCTGATCCGGCGCAGCAAGAAATATCCAGAAGCATCTTGTCAAGAGTTGCCGGATTTAGTTCAAGGAAAATCCTGCAAGAGGGGATATTCGTTAAAAGCGACAAAATAATTTTTAAAATGCCGGAAAGAGAAGAAGAACAATATCCTCTTGGCATTATTTCGATTCCCGGATTACATAATGTGGAAAACATCATGGCTTCTATAATGGCAGCGCGTTTCTGCGGTTGCGCAAGGGAGACTATCATTGATGCGATTACCGCTTTCCGTGGGCTGCCGCATCGGATTGAATTTGCCGGGGAGAAGAACTCAGTCAAGTTTTACGATGATTCTAAAGGAACAAATGTCGGCTCCGTTTTGAGGGCGCTGGAAACATTTGATAAGCCCGTAGTTCTGCTTATGGGCGGTCGCGATAAAGAAGGTGATTTTGAAACTTTAAAACCAGTGCTGCCGACAAAAGCAAAAAAGGTAATACTGTTTGGCGAAGCACGTGATCGTATTGTGTCTTTGATTGGTAATAATGTGCCGATATTGAAAGAAGCTAAATTAAAGGAGGCTGTTGAAACCGCGTATAAAAATGCGCAACCCGGCGATGTAATTTTACTATCACCGGGTTGCGCCAGCTTTGATGAATTTGCCAATTATAAAGAACGGGGCAATTTCTTTAAGGAGGTAGTAAGAAATCTTTAAAATGGATGCTGCGTTCAAAAATGAAGATAAATTTCCGGACATTATTTTGCTGTTAGTTACTTTGATTTTAGTGACTGTGGGCACGACGATGATTTATTCATCCAGTTCCATTATTGCGCTGGAAAAGTTTAAAGATGGACAATATTTTTTGAAAAAACAGCTTTTTTTTGTATTTGTGGGCATGGCTGCCATGATTATTATGACCAGAACTCCTTACTCGCAGTTAAAGAAATGGGCCTATCCGGGGATGTTATTATCTTTTGTTTTGCTTTCGCTCCTGCTGGTGCCGAATCTGGGACTGAGACGTGGGGGAGCGACTCGCTGGCTGAATTTGGGAGGTTTTTCCTTTCAGGTGACTGAATTGGTAAAAATTACAATAGTTATTTTTCTGGCGCACTTGTTGACCAGAAAGGCTCATCAACTGAAGGATTTCAGCAAAGGAGTTCTGGTTCCTTTATCTGTTCCTTCTATTGCTATTTTGCTGATTTTGCTGGAACCCGATTTCGGTACGGCCGTGATTATTGCCGCAATCTTACTCTTAATGCTTTTTATAGCCGGAGCTCGGATAAAGCATCTATCCTTTTTGGTGGCGGCTTTTATACCGGTCGGCGTGGCTTTGATTCTATATAAGGAATACCGGTTGACCCGATTGACTGCTTTTTTAGACCCGTGGAAAGATGCCAATAATACTGGTTTTCAGATTATTCAATCGCTGCTTTCTTTCGGTTCCGGTGGAACTTTTGGCGTCGGAATAGGAGACGGTATGCAAAAATTATTTTATTTACCCGAACCGCATACCGATTTTATTCTTTCTATTATTGCGGAGGAAAGCGGTTTTATTGGAGTGACTATTGTAATAGTCATGTTTGCTGTTTTTGCCTTTCGCGGTTTTATGATTGCATTGAAGGCGCCCGATCTTTTCGGGACATTGTTGGCTGCCGGATTGACCATGGTAATTGCAATGGAAGCATTCATAAATATTGCAGGAGTGATGGGACTTATACCGCTGAAAGGATTAGTGCTGCCTTTTTTGAGTTATGGCGGTACTGCATTGATCATGACTATGACGGCAGTGGGTATTTTGTTGAATATTTCCAGCCAGACCTGATGAAAGAAAGTTGAGGAAGCTCAGCTGTTTGCTGAAAAAAAGTTAAAAGGGGTTTGAATTTGTCTGAAGCAGAAAGGCACGTTGCAATTGCGGGAGGAGGAACAGGGGGCCACCTGTTCCCTGGCATTGCCATAGCTGAAGAATTTTTGAGAAGAGATAGTAGAACAGGTATTATTTTCATTGGAACAAAGAGAGGCATTGAAAGCAAACTGCTTGGCCGGCTTGGTTATGAACTCAGGATAATTGATGTTGAAGGAGTAAAAGGACGGGGAGGCAAAGCATTGATAAGAGGCGCTTATCAGATTCCACTAAGCATGTGGCAATCAAGGCAAATTTTGAAGCAGTTTCGTCCAGATATTGTAGTGGGTGTGGGCGGCTATGCTTCAGGACCTGCAGTGCTCGCTGCTCACTTCATGGGTATACCCACAGCAATTGCGGAGCAGAATGCCATCCCGGGAATTACCAATAAAATTCTGGGTTATTTTGCCGATAAAATATTCGTAACATATTCGCAAACACAGACATTTTTTCCTCAAACAAAGGTTGTTGTCAGCGGTAATCCAGTTAGGGCTGTACTTACTGCGAAACGCCATGAGGGAAAAGGGGAAAAAGATTATCGACAGTTGCTGGTTTTCGGCGGATCGCAGGGTGCTGAAGCAATTAATAACGGCATCATTGATATGCTGCCTCGATTGCAGGGTATAAAAAAAGAGATTCACGTTGTGCATCAAACAGGGACAAGGCAACTGGAAGAAGTAACAAAGGCTTATGAACAATTTGGAATTCAAGCAAAGGTAGAACCGTTTATTGTTGATATGGCCGCTGCTTATGCGTCTGCAGATTTAATTATTTGTCGTGCCGGCGCAACATCACTTGCGGAAATTACAGCAGCGGGCAAAGCAGCAATTTTAATTCCGTATCCCCGGGCGGCGAATGATCACCAATTGAAAAACGCAGAAGCTATGGCTTCCGGAGGCGCGGCTATCCTGATTCAGGAAAAGGAACTTATTGGCGGCAAATTATTTGATGTGATTGAAGAACTGTTGCGAAATGAGCAAAAACTGCGTCAGATGGAAGAAAATTCATTAAAGTTAAGCAAGATTGATGCGGCAAAAACAATAGTTGATAACTGTATTAAATTGATCCTGAAAAAAATAAATTTATCAGGGGTTCATAAAAATTGAGAAAAAATGGCAGTGTAAATGAAATCAGATAAAAGAAACAGTTCAATGCAACACAAAATAAAATGCATCCATTTTGTGGGAATTGGGGGCATCGGTATGAGCGGGATTGCCGAGGTTCTTGTTAATCTCGGTTACAACATAAGCGGATCAGACATTCAGCGTTCGGAAACGACGAAACGATTGCAAAAACTTGGCGCGCATGTGGTCATAGGGCATGCTGCGGAAAACATCGGCAATGCCGATGTAGTTGTGACTTCTACAGCGGTAAAGACAAATAACCCGGAAGTTATGGAAGCGCACAGAAGAGGTATTCCGGTAATTCCGCGGGCGGAAATGCTGGCGGAGCTACTCAAAATGAAATTTTCTGTCGCTATTTCCGGTAGTCACGGCAAAACTACGACGACCTCAATGATTTCTATGATCCTGGCACGAGGTGGCCTGGATCCGACAATGGTTATCGGAGGAAAACTGGCCGGCATCGGCAGCAATGCCCGATTAGGCGATGGAGAGGTTATTGTGGCGGAAGCGGATGAAAGTGACGGATCATTCTTAAAATTGTCGCCTACAATTGCCGTAATTACAAATATCGACCGTGAACATTTGGATTTTTATGCAGACATTGCTGAAATCAAAGAAGCGTTTCTAAAATTTGCCAATATCGTTCCCTTTTACGGGTGCACGGTTATTTGCAACGATAATATTCACGCGCAGGAAATTACTCCATTGATTAAGCGTAGGGTTATAACTTACGGCATTGAATCACCGGCGGACTATAGCGCCAGAGAAATAAAATTTTTGAAGAAAAAAACAAGTTACACGCTTGCGTATAAAGGAACGATTTTAGGCAAAATCGAATTAACCGTTCCGGGTATGTTTAATGTTTATAATTCATTGGCGGCAATAGCGGTAGCACGTGAATTGAATCTTGATTTTGCAACAATCAAGAAAGGTTTGCAACGTTTTTCGGGAGTGCAGCGCCGCCTGGAAGTTAAAGGAAAAGTAAATGATATCACAGTGGTTGATGATTATGGTCATCATCCGACCGAAATCAAAGAGACACTGGCTGCTATACGTCAAATATGGAAAGGCAGGCTAATTGTAGTTTTTCAGCCGCACAGGTATAGCAGGACAAAGGCTCTCTTTGATGAGTTTACCAAAGCGTTCAGGAATGTCGACATGTTAATTATAAACGACATATATCCGGCCAGTGAGGAGCCTGTTGCAGGAATTAATTCCGCAGCGCTTTGCGAAGCGATCAGACAAACCGGACAACAGCATGTCAAATATATTTCGCAGGCGGAAAGTATTATTAAATACTTATTAAAGACAGTAAAAGAAAAAGACGTTGTTTTGACTCTGGGAGCAGGCAGTATTTATAAAATTGGCGAAAATTTCTTAAAACAATTGAGGATAAGGAAAATAAAAAAGAATGACCGGCAAAAATGAAATCAAAAAAGCTCTGAGCGATGTAGTAGCCGGGGAAATATTATACGATGAGCCGATGTCACAACACACATCACTCGCTGTTGGCGGGAATGCCGATGCTCTCGTATTAATAAAAAGTGAGAATCAACTGGTTGAGATTATAAAAAAGCTTAAAGAAAAAGAAATTAATTTTTTGCCGGTAGGTAATCTGACCAATATTATTGTGCGGGATGGCGGATACCGGGGAGCGATTTTGCTGATGACCGGGATGAAAAAAATAAGTTACGAATATACACCGGAAGTCGGTTATCTTATTTCTGCTCAGGCAGGTGCGGCATTGGTAAAGGTTGTCAACATGTCGGTGTCGAATGAACTAACAGGGCTGGAATTCTGCGCCGGGATTCCTGGTACTGTGGGCGGCGCCCTATGGATGAATGCCGGAGCTTACGGGAAAGAGATGAAAGACGTTATAAAAGCAATATATTTGCTTGATCCTGAAGAGGGAATCAAAACAATGAAGAGAGAAGAAATATCTTTCAGCTACCGTAGGACATTGTTGCCTCCCGACACAATAATACTGGGTGCCCAATTCAAGCTGAAAAAAGGCGAACGCGAGAAGATTAAGAAAAAAATAAATGAAATTCTGCAATGGCGACAGAAAAAACATCCCTTGGAATTTCCTAATGCCGGATCCGTTTTTAAAAATTTGCCCATGCAAATAGCCGGCAAACTTATTGAAGACATGGGAATGAAAGGAATGAGTGTGGGAGGCGCGCAAATATCGACGAAGCACGCCAATTTTATTGTTAACAGAGGTAGTGCGTCGGCTTCCGATGTTTTGGAACTGATTGCGCTTATTCAATCAAAAGCCGAAAAAGAAAAGGGTGTGAAATTGGAAACAGAAGTAGTGATTGTTGGAGAAAATTAATTTGAAAAAATCGGGTTTGAAAGCGAAAAAAAACCGGGTGCGACGACGTCTTGTCGGTATGTCGGGAGATTTTTTTACCGCTGTTGGTGTATTGTCAGCCGTCACAGTTCTGACCACTTTCTTTGTTTACGCTTACAGTTTCATTATAAGCAGATCATATTTTGAAATAAAAGAAATTTCCGTACGTGGTGTAAAGGAACTGACAGAAAAGGATGTCCTGGAGTTAGCGGACATAAAACCTGCACAAAATCTATTGGCGATAAATACGGATGCCGTAGTGCGCAGGGTTACTTCAAATCAATGGGTGAAAAATGTTTATGTTGGCAGGGAACTGCCGAACAAACTTGTTCTGGAAGTGGAAGAAAGGAATCCATTGGCTTTAGTCAAACAGTCTAATGGTTTTTATTTGATGGACGGGGAAGGTTTTGTATTTAAAAGACTGGCTAAAAGCGATGAAGTAGATCTTCCGATATTTATAGGTGTCACAGTGAAAGATAAAACTAAATCCCCGCTTTTTTTAAGTTCACTTAAATTATTGAAGACTATAGCGGATTCCAGTAAATACGCTTACCTTGGTACAATTTCCGAGATTCATATTGATGATGTGTTTGGATTATCCTTAATTTCCGGTACAGGCCTTTATTTGAAGCTGGGCAAAGGAGATTTCGAAAAAAAGCTGGGACAATTAACTATGATTATGGCGGATTTGGAAAGACGAGGAATAAAAAGCGGCTATTTGTGCATAGATTTATCTGATGAATCGAAGGTTACAATACAACGTAAGAGTATTCCTGGCCGCATAGAGCAGAACATTAAAGGTCAGCAGTATCTGATATGAAGAGAAAAGTTTTTTAAATGGTAAAATTTAAAATGAGGTGAGAGGGCTGATGGGAAAAAGAAGCAATGTCATAGTTGGACTCGACATCGGATCGACAAAAACCACGGCTATTGTAGGAGAGGTTGCCGAACCCGGCGTTAACATAATCGGTGTCGGAACATCTCTGACCAAGGAAATAAGGAAGGGAACTGTTGTCAATATTGACGGCATGGTGGAATCAATAAAAACAGCGGTGGATGAAGCTGAACACATGTCCGGATGCCGCATCAATTCTGTCTACGTCGGGATATCCGGCAGTCATATTAAAGGACAGAATTCGTTGAGTATAGTCTCCATAAAAGGCAGGGAAGTTAGCGAAAGCGATGTACAAAGAGCAATCGAAGCTGCCAAAGCCATTGCTATTCCCGTTGGCAGGGAAATCATGCACATTCTTCCGCAGAGTTATGTGATTGACGGTCAGGAGGGAATTAAAGATCCCATAGGAATGTCCGGTGTTCGACTGGAAGCTAAAGTACATATTGTTACCGGAGCTACTTCGGCTATTCAGGACATTGTAAAATCCGTCAACAGAGTAGGTTTGGATATTGATGATGTTGTCCTGGAACAATTGGCAGCAGGGGAGGCAGTGTTAAGTTCCGATGAAAAAGATTTGGGAGTAGTTCTTCTTGATATTGGCGGAGCCAATACTTCTGTTACGATTTTTTCTGAAGGCAGCATCAAGCATACGGCGATTTTACCGGTTGGCGGAAATTATCTTACATCGGATATTTCCACCGGGTTACGAACACCGCTGGGCGATGCTGAAAAGATTAAACTGAAATACGGATGTGCCCTGACTTCCATGATTCCCAAGGATGAAACCATCAATGTGCCCAGTTTGGGCGGCAGAGAAGACCGTGAAGTATCGCGTCAGATACTGGGGCGAATAATAGAGCCGAGAATGGAGGAAATTTTAAATCTTGCTTACAAGGAAGTTGTCCGTTTCGGTTTCGAAGATTTACTGGCAGCCGGAGTTGTTTTGACCGGAGGAACGTCGCTTTTGTACGGCATTACCGAACTTGCCGAACAAATCTTTGATATGCCGGCTCGCAAAGGCATTCCTATCGGTATAGGAGGTCTTTCCGATATAGTAAATTCACCGGCACATGCTATAGGTGTCGGTTTAATTATATATGGAAATAATCAGTTGGGCGGTGATTCGATCTACAGAAATACAACGAATGTTTTTGGTAAAATGATAAGAACGGCAAAAAAAATGTTTTCAGAATTTTTTTGAAAGGAAGGAGAGAACATGTTTGAATTAACAGAAGTATGCAGTGAAAATTTGGCGAAAATAAAGGTGATCGGCGTAGGCGGCGGCGGCGGAAACGCCGTTAATACAATGATTGCGTCGTCTCTGGGAGGAGTCGATTTCATCAACGCCAATACGGACGCGCAGGCACTCGGCGTGTCCAATGCGCCAATTAAGCTTCAAATCGGTTCACAGATAACGAAAGGTCTGGGAGCCGGTTCCAATCCTGAAATCGGCAAACAGGCGGCGCTGGAATCGCGCGATGAAATCAGGCCGTTTCTGGAAGGTGCGGACATGATTTTTATCACCGCCGGGATGGGAGGAGGAACCGGAACAGGCGCGGCCCCTGTGATTGCGGAGATAGCCCGTGAATGCAGCATTCTGACCATTGCTGTAGTTACCAAACCTTTCCAGTTTGAAGGTAAAAAACGTAATATTCAGGCTGAAGAGGGTATCGCACAATTGCGGGATATTGTAGATACGCTTATTGTTGTTCCCAACCAACGACTTCTAAGTTTGGGTGGCCGCAATTTGTCGCTTTTGGAAGCGTTCAAAAAGGCGGATGATATTCTTTATCAGGCGGTTAAAGGCATATCGGATCTGATACTGGTTCCGGGACTGATCAACCTTGATTTTGCCGATGTAAAGAGTGTCATGACCAACATGGGCATAGCCATTATGGGTACAGGCGCGGCAAGCGGCGAAAACCGGGCGGTAGAAGCAGCCCAGAAAGCGATTTCATCTCCTTTGTTGGAAAACAATACCATCCAGGGCGCACGGGGAATTTTGCTCAATATTACAGGTGGACCGGATATGAGCCTTTGTGAGGTTAATGAAGCTTCGTCGTTGATTCAAGAAGAAGCAGATGAAGAAGCGAATATTATTTTCGGAACTGTAATTGATCAGAATATGAAGGATGAAATTCGTATCACAGTCATCGCCACCGGTTTTGATAATATATCAAAGAAAAAGGAATCACTGGGAAACGTAACACATTTGGGAGGTTTCCGTCGGGATGATTTATCGACACCTGCTTTCATACGCCGGGGGAAGGGACAAAACAATCTGAATTTTACGAATGTTAATATTAGCGATGAAGCCGACAATATGACCGATATACAGGTTCCGACGTTTTTACGCCGTCAGGCCGATTAGAAAGATTATTAGATACAGGCCATGAGAAGTAATGGATTGGAAAGTTAGAAGAAAACATGCTGCCGTTCTAGAAAGAGAGACTGGATATATAAGAAAAGTTTGGGGCACATACAATACGGTTTGTCTGGCATACCCGAATTATTATCGTACAGGCATGGCAAACCTGGGCTTTCAAACGGTATATAAAATATTTAATGAGCAATCTTCCTTCCTATGTGAGAGAGTATTTCTGCCGGATCCCGGAAACGACGCCGAATACACTTCCGGAACGGCAGAAATATTTAGCCTGGAAAATCAAAAACCAATAATCGAATTTGACATTTTGGCATTTTCTTTATCGTTCGAAAACGATTATCCCAATATATTAAAAATGCTGGATTTTGCGGGGATACCCTTGTTGGCAAAGGATCGTTCAGAGCATTATCCTTTGATTGTCGGTGGTGGTATTGCTCCTACGCTCAATCCCGAACCGCTGGCTGATTTCTTTGATTTGTTTATTTTAGGTGAAGCCGAAGAAGCGTTACCACAGTTCTGCCGTTACTTTGAAGAGGCACGCCTTCTTGCTCTTGAACGGCAGGAGTTGCTAAAAAATCTACAAAGAAAAACAAGCAATATTTATGTTCCCAGCCTTTATAAGGTAAATTATTCTATAGAAGGCAGGATTCAGTCAATAAAGCCTTGTGAAGTTGATTTGCCTGACAAAATAAAAATACAACATGTAAGAGACATTAATTCATTTTCTACAGAAGAAATTATTAGTGCGCCTCAAACCGAAATGGAAGATATGTTTCTGGTGGAAGTAAACAGAGGTTGCGCCAGAAGCTGTCGTTTTTGTGCGGCTAGTTTCGTTTATTGCCCACCGCGTTTTCGTAACAAAGCTGAAATTACTGCTTCTATTAACCGTGGATTGGAAAGAAAAAAGAAAATAGGTCTTGTCGGTACGGCTGTTTCCGATCATCCCGATCTGATACATATTTGTGGACATATAATTGCACAAAGGGCACAGGCCGGTTTTGGTTCTCTGCGAATTGACCGGATAAATGAAGAAACTGTTGATTTAATAAAAGCCAATGGCATTGAAACGGTCGCGCTTGCCCCGGAGGCGGGCAGTCAGAGAATGCGTGACCTTTTGCGTAAAGGCATAACTGAAGCGGAGATAATTCATGCGATAGAATTATTGGTAAAAAAAGAAATTACCAGTTTGAGGCTCTATTTTATGGTGGGACTGGCTGAAGAAGAAGAAAAAGATATCGATGCCATAATTGAACTTGTAAAAAAAGTTCAGAGCCATATCCTGCATTATTTTAAAGGTAAAAAAAAGTTCCGGCGTATTACGCTGAGTATTAATCAATTTATTCCAAAGCCTAAAACACCTTTGCAGTGGTGCGCGCTGGCCGATGTCCATGAAGCCGGCAAAAAAATCAAAAAAATCAAGAATGCTTTTAGTAAGGATAAGCAGATCAAAGTTATCCACGACGTTCCGAAGTGGAACTATATTCAGGCCCTGCTTTCTTTAGGTGATCGTCGGGTGGGTGAATTATTACTGGCTGTAAACCGTCTGGAAGAAAATTGGGCGCAGGCGTTAAAAGAAGTGAATGTAAATCCGGATTTCTACGTTTACCGCCAAAAGCAATTCGATGAAATTCTGCCGTGGGATATCATTGATCTTGGCGTTTCCAAAGAAGCGCTGGTAAGTGAATACCGAAAAGCTGTAGGATAATTCGACTTACAAATTTCACCTACGCTATGCTTGTGAAATTTGAGTCTCGTTAAGAAAAGGCCTCGTAACTTTGTACGAGTTACGAGGCCTTAATTATTAAACGATGGTTATGTTAAAGAATTATTTCATCTTCACCATTTCGATGATAGCTTCAACTCTGCGATTCTTCATTCTTCCTTCTATGGTGTCATTGTTGGCAATCGGTTTATTCGGTCCATAACCAACAGCGCTGATACGCGATGCATCAATGCCGAAATCATCAATCAGATACTGCCTGACACTGTCGGCACGGGCCTGAGACAATCGCATATTTCTTTCCGGTTCGTTATGTATATCAACATTATCGGTATGACCTTCGATTACTGCTGTAGCCTCCGGGTTCGCTTTCAGAAAATCGGCTACGTTTTTGATGTCCTTATCATATTTTTTCTTTATATCGGACTTGGCCGTATCGAATTTTATATTAAGAGGTATGACAATCTTTTCCGTTACCGGTTTTTCAGCCTTAGGAACAGCTACTTCCACGGGAGCAACCGGCGCTTCGACTGGGGGAGTTACTGCTTCGGTGGGGGCAACGGGTGCCTCAACCGGAGGAGCGGCTGCTTCTGCTGGAGCAACTGGTGCCTCAGCTGAGGAAACAGTCACTTCCGCCGGAGTAGGAGTTACTTCCACCGAAGCGGCTGGTGGTTCAACCTTGGGAGCATATCTTTTTTCCCACCATTGCCCTGTAGCCTCAGTAGCATCGCCGGCAGGAGTAATAGAAGAAGCAACAGCGGCACCTGATACTACGGTTGTCATTTCTCCACTTAAAGATCGCACCGGAAGCGCTCGATTTCTTCTGGTGTTGGAAGAAGGCTCCTCGTATGCCAAACCATACTGGAAACTGGTAACGAAGGGATTGGTGCCGGTCGTTTCCGATGACCAAACGAAAGCCCCTGTTAGATTTATCAGTTTTGTCAGATGATAACCATTGTTTCCAAAAATTGAGTCGTCATATAAACTTTTTAGTTCAAACTTTGTCGGCATTCGCCAATCTGTGTAACCCCCTCCTCTGTAATTTTCGCAATAGGATTTTGCATCCGACCAGTTTATATTACTTCCATTGTCTTTGGTTGCCCACATCAGATTCGTTTTTGTATCCAGTGCTGTTCCGTTATCATAGGCAATAAAACGGCTATTTTCCCCAATCTCTACTGCGTTGGAGTACTTTGCCATAGTAAAAAGTCCTGATATAATAGCCGTTACCATTATCGCTACTATAATTCCTAATGACTTTTTCATTAGCTGTTAGCTCCTCTATCTATATAAATTTTGTTTATAGACTGGTTTTTCCAGTAATGTCACAATATTTAAACATTAACTGTTTTAATCTTGCATAATTTTAAAAATTCGTCAATTAACAAGTTTAGGATTAACAAGTTTAGGATGTTATTAATAGTAGCTTTTAATGAAAAATGCAACGAAGCATTTGCAATAATATTATATGTTCCGTAGTTATTATTTTTCTTTTTCGAATTTCGATTTATCCGCGTCGCAGATAGGGCACGTCCATGAGTCCGGCAAGTCTTCAAACTTTGTTCCCGCAGCAATTCCGTTATCGGGATCACCTATAGCTGGGTCATAAACATAACCGCAGACACTGCAAACATATCTGGAAGAGGGTTGCGCACCGGCGGCAGGTTCGTCTTTGATGTAAGTAGGTGCAGTTTTCGGTGATTTTCCTCCCTTGACCTTCTGGTAATAAGCGTAAGTCATGGGTTCGTCACTGCTTACCACGTCACAATCGACAATGTTACCCACGAAAATCGTGTGTGTGCCGCAATCCATTTCTTTTTCCAGTTCCACCTCTATATAGGAAACCGTATTTTCCACCACTATAGGAACGCCTGTTATTCCTGTTTTTGTCTTTACATTTTGAAGTTTATTTACATCGCGTCCGCTTTTGAAGCCGAAAAGACCGATGAAAGTCATTGGCGTTGCTTCCGACAAAATGGAAACCGCAAATTTGCGGCTGAATCTTATCAATTCATGACTATAGTTTTCTTTGTTTATGCTTATGGCGATTGTTGCCGGATTGGAGGTTACCTGAAACATGGAGTTGGCAATCTGACCGTTGAATTTATCTCCTTGCCCGGATGTGACGATATATAAACCATAACTGATTTTATGAAGGGCGGCCTTGTTCATTTTTGTTTTCCTGATTTTGGATTATCCCAGAATAAACAATAGACTTTTAAGAAAATCAAATCTGTCATTTCGAGGAGTCCCGATACTCTTGCCCGGCAAATGTAAGGTATCGAGACGACGAGAAATCTTTATCATTTTCGTTTACTAAAGATTTCTCCCCGAGCATACCCAGGCATACGCCGGGGATCTGCCGGGGTTCCCTGCCGGGCTTTCGCCTTTGGTCGAAATGACAAAAACAATTTCAGAAGGGTTCATCTTCTTCTATTGCGTAGCCCCGTATTATTATATTGCGCAACCTTATAACGCAAATTCATTTTCAAAGCCATTAAAAATATAGTGAGTCTCTCTGAAAACGAATCCCGACGAATCGGGATGAAGTTTGACCCTGCCACTTGGAAGTGGCGGGATAATTCGCTCTAATATTTTCCGATCACTACGTTTCGGAAAATAAAGGCTCATTAAAGCGTTGGTCGAACTATCCAATTCTAATTTGTCGGGATTGGGAATTATCCCCGTAGCGAAGCGGAGTGGGACTAATGGATTAATTAGAATCATGATGATTCAAATATTAATTTGGGCATTTTTCTTTTGACAAAAGAGTTCATTTCTTATATTTGTCTTAAATTATTGGAAATCATTGCATTATCGCACTTTTAGTATGCGGAAAGAGCAGAATACTTATGAAATATCAGGAATTTTTAAAGCGCGATCATTTCAACTTTGAAGAGCTTCTTGCTTTTTCTTATGGCCGGCTGATAACCGATCCTCCGGAACATTTTGACGCGAAACTTCCTGCGCCTCCCTTTCTTATGGTTGATCGTATACTGTTGATAGAAAGTGACGGAAAGCAGGGAAAGATAATAGCTGAACAGGACATTCGTCTGGATGCATGGTATTTTCAATGCCATTTTTCGGGTGATCCGGTACAGCCCGGATGCCTGGGAGTAGACGCTATCTGGCAATTACTTGGTTTTTTCTGCGTTTGGAAAGGTTCGCTGGGTACGGGCAGGGCATTGGGTTGCGGAGAAGTAGCTTTTAACGGTCAGATTCGTCCGTTTAACAAATGTGTTCGTTTTGAAGTTGATGTGCGGCGTTATTCTCTTTTGAAGGAATCGGGCGCGAGTATAGTAATTGGTGACGGCCGCATTTACATAGATAATGAATTGATTGCCACTGTAGGACAGGCGCGGACGGGAGTTTTTAAGGATATCGCCTACAAAGATTATCCGCTTCGTTCAAAATATTCTATAGGCGGTATCATGGAAAAGTAATCAGCTTATAAGAGCTGTTTACCTGACACTGCCGGAAATATCATTTTAAAATATTGACATATATTGTTTTACAGGAAATATTTTGAGCATAATAAAAAAGGCGGCGCTTTATTTTGCCCGGAAGGAATTTTGCCGAAACGCAATATGTGAACACGCTGACTTAAGTATTTTCAGGGAAAAACTTACGGCCACCGTGATTGTTGGTCTTGTTTTGATTTTTTGCGGTTATTTTCTTGGCATACCGGCAGTATTCATAGTAGGTGGAATTGCCGCCTGGCTGAAATCGCCAATGTTTGGAGTCGTGGGAATTCCGCTGATTTACGGTGTCTCGTGGCTGCTTTTGATGTTGGGAATTTATCTTGCCGGTCCCAAATACAGCAAGGCGCTGGGACGTTGGGTTGTCAGAATTGTGCTGGAAAAAGTTCTGGGTGATGAGATTAATGCAATAAGATCAAATCCGCTGGAAAACCAGAGAAACAATGCAACAGGATAATAAAGCGAATTTGCAATGTCGAGTTACATTCAAAAGATAACGAAGCGGCAAGGAGGATGCTCCGCAGACGTATATTAAATACGTTGAGGAAGTCGACAACGCAGACAACAAAGTTAGCTGAAGAATGCGACTTGACATAAATCTTGATAAAACAGTAGGAGTATCAAATGAGTCAGATTGAGAAAATGATAAGTGAACTTAAAGTTAAAATTATTGATACACTGGGTTTGATTGACGTAGGCCCCGAAGACATCAAAGACGATGAACGTCTTGTGGGGGGCGATCTGGGAATTGATTCCATTGATATTCTGGAACTGGTGATGATGATTGAAAAAGACTACGGCGTTAAAATAGATAACAAACAACTGGGCGTTAAGGTTTTTGCATCAGTGCGCGCTCTGGCTACATATATTTCTAATAACCGTAAAAAAGGCTGATTTTTATTTCTGATTTGGTCATGACATGTTAGCCTGGAGCTCCTCAAACATGTCATTTAAAGTAGATGTCATTCCGAGCGTATGCGAGGAATCTTAAAACTTTGATATTATTATGCAGAAAGATTTCTCCCTGCGGTCGAAATGACATGAAAAGTAATTGCGACAAAGCCCCGCTGGTCGATATGACAACTTTTTACTAATATAACATCAGCGTTTAAAGTTCTTTTATCCGATTATGAAAATACTGCTAATTTCAGCAAATACTCTTAGAATTCCTTACCCCGTATATCCGCTGGGACTGGATTATGTAGCCGGTTCTCTGGATTCCCGTTACCAGGTAAAAATTGTTGATTTAAACGATTTCTCCCATCCGGAAACTCTGGAAGCGATGATCAAAGAATTTTCTCCTGATTTTGCCGGCATATCAATCAGAAACATTGACAATACCGATGTACTCAACTGCCGGAGCTTCTTGCCGGAATATCAGAATTTGATTCGTCAGGTAAAAACAAATTCCCAGGCGAAAATAATTCTGGGCGGGAGCGGTTTTACAATTTTTCCGGTTGAGTTCATGCAGGCGCTTGATGCCGATTACGGAATTGTCGGCGAAGGTGAAAGGCTCGCGCAGCTTCTGGATGCTCTGGAGAAAAAAACGGATATTAAAAAAATCCTCGGTGTTGTGACAAAGGAAAAGACAAATATTGTTTACGAGCCGTATAGCGGCGCGATCAACAGGCATTTTGATCCGGCCGGTCGACATACAAATTTTTATCTTTCTTACGGCGGCATGCTTAACCTGCAGACAAAAAGAGGTTGTCCGTTTCAGTGCAGTTACTGTACTTATCCTCACATTGAAGGCAGTCGGATGCGGTTTTACCCTCCGCAGGAAATAGCTAAGAACGCCCGCGAATTGCAGGATGCCGGCGCCAAATATATCTTCATCATCGATTCCGCCTTTAATGCCAGTTACGATCACAGTAGAGAGGTCGCGGAGGCTTTTGTTAAAGCAAAAGTTTCCATTCCCTGGGGATGTTTTTTTGTTCCGACAGTTCCACCGGCTGATTATTTTAAGCGGTTGGCCGAAGCCGGATTGACCCATGTGGAATTCGGGACGGAATCTTTATCGGATACGGTGCTGACCAACTTGCACAAACCTTTTAAGTCGGAAAATGTTTTTATAGCTCATAAAAATGCTCTTGATGCCGGGTTGCACGTTGCCCATTATTTTTTGCTGGGCGGACCTGGCGAAAACAAACAAACTCTGCAAAATACCTTGGCTGGAATAGACTCTCTGGGAAAAGCGGTTTTCTTCTTCTTTTGCGGTGTCCGCATCTATCCGCACACAGCCTTGTATGAGATTGCTTTGCGAGAAGGGCAGATTACGGCGGATGAAAATATCCTGCCGCCTGTATTTTACCGCTCGCCGGGAATATCGGTTGAAGAGATAATGAAGATGGTGGAAAATAAGGCTAACGGTCGCGTGAACTGGCTTATCGGCGCCGGCGAAGCCAAGGCAACGCGCATTTTGCCGAAATTGTATAGGCGCGGATTTACGGGGCCTCTGTGGGAATACCTAATCCAGTAAAGACAGTGGGGCTGTTGAAAAACGCTCATATGCTGTGTTGCGCTGCAAACCGCACCGCTCGACGTATGTCTATATAAGCCTCGCGGTTCAATTTTTGCGCGCCTTGCCTCTGAGCATCCCGTATCAAGTACGGGACAAGCTTTTGAACAGCTCCTCGCGTAGTCGCGTGAATTTCAAAGAGGCGTCATTCCGGCGCATCCGACATACCCAGGCATACCCAGCATGCCCGGCATGCGCCGGGGTTCCCTTCCGGAGTAAACAGCCGGAATCCATTAGCTTTATTTGTCATTTCGAGGAACGAAGAGACGAGAAATCTTTTTTAACATCTTTAAGATGTCTTTCTTGGTTCGACATGACAAATGGGTAAAGGATGTATCAATGAAAAACAAATCTTCATCCTTAAGTCCGGCCCAAATCACAGGAATAGTTTTCTTGTCTGTCGCCGCGGCTGCTTTCTTTATCAATTCATGGCTTGCCATAGTAATCGCGCTTTTTTATATTTTACTTTGTGTCGTCGCGTCATTTTGTTATCGGAGTAGTTTTTACCTGCCTGTAATCAGCCGCGGTAATACCGGTAAAAATATGGTTGCCCTGACTTTCGATGACGGCCCCGATGAACCGACGACAAGACAAATACTTGCGTTGCTGGATAAGTATGCCGTGAAAGCAACTTTCTTTGTCTCCGGTGTCAATGCTTTAAAATATCCTGAAATAATCAAAGAAATAATCAACCGCGGTCACACTATCGGCAATCATTCTTTTCACCATAATCCTTTCTTGATGCTGGGAAGCTATAATTATCTCTATCAGGAAGTGTTACGGGCGCAGGAAGTTCTCAAAAAAATGGGCGTAAACGTTCTGGCTTTCCGCCCGCCGGTAGGCATAATCAGCCCCAAGCTGCCGCAGGTGCTGAATAAACTTGGATTGTTTTGCGTAACATTCAGTTGCCGTGCCGGTGATGCCGGTAACCGTAACATTAAGAATCTCAGTTCGAGAATTCTTAAAAAAGTAAAAGCGGACGATATCATTTTGCTGCACGATGTTAATCCGCACCGTGAAAAAAACAGTGCTGCTTTACTGACGGAAATTGAAAAGATACTGAAGGGACTTGTGGATAAATGTTTGAGAGTTGTGCCGATTACCGATTTGATTGGCAGAGATGTAATGACGATTAAACGGTAAAACGGATTAACTGTCGGCTAAGAATGAGACAAAAAGAGGCTTCTGTTATTCTTACGTTATAATTTTTGTGCAAATAACACTTTTATATGCGGTTGAGTAAAATAATATAAAGACCATACAGGCAGAGGCAACAATAAAGCAATTCCAACTCTTATAATTCTATCATTATAAATAAAGAAACTTTGTACATAGAAGGCGATTGCTACCATTGAAAATATAACCGCAATTTTACGAGCCCAGTTCTTTTTACCCAAAAGGCTGATGCCGGATACAAAACCTGACAGAGGCAATATAAAGAAGGAAAAGCTTTTTTTAACTTTTCATCAACTTCAGTTAGATTTAGGTAATACAAGCACCAGGCTGCGAATAATAAATAAATGATAAGTTCCGTCGCAATCTTAATCTTATCGCCGTTTTCGTTCGTAAAAGCAATTACCAGAAGGCCCTGGAAGGACTGTAAGACAAACAATGTAGCAATAAGGATAGCTAAGAATTGAGACCAATTCTTATGGAAATATAAACCAGTTCCGGCAATAACACCGCATACAGAAAAATAATTATCATTATGTTGTAATTGGTGCGAAAATCAGATGTGAGAGCCACCATGACAGAATCATAATGCTCTGCCAAATATGACAATTGGCTGATAATACTATAAATATAAATACCAATCATAATGATTGCAGTAACGTTTATCAGAGAAGGTTTTTTCATGTTTGGACTTACTCCTAAATGAAAGCGCAATATCAATTTTCAGGGGGGGCAAATATCCTGTTTCGTTAGCAGTTTTCATATCTTTTTTTATTGACCTGAAATGCATTTTTAAAAAATTCAGATATTTAAACTTGAAAACTGTCTTTGTAAAAAATATATGAAACGATTTTTTAATTCTTTAAGATGTGTATTTATAAGCACATAGATTTTGAATGTCAATTCAAAAAATATTTCTAAGGTACAAATCCCCCTTCGCTTCGCTCAGCTTGTTTTACCACGGCGCTAAGCGCCTGGGATAGTTCGCATGCCTGAGTCCGTCCCTGTAGGTGTTGATTTATTATCCGGCATACGCCGGATAATTCGTCCAGCAAGTTTTAGCGTGCTTCACTTCTGAAACTTGGGACTCATTAATTTTTTAGTTGAAAAAAAATCAATGATATGAATTTATGTTCTTTTGGCATTCATTTGATTAAAAATTGGCCAATGAGGTATATTTATTGGGCAATCAGTGGAGTTTATTAAAAGAAATAAAGGCAACTAATGGTAATCATATTGAGGCATTAGGGGATGTGCCGGCTGATTCTCCCTGGTTTTCCGGTCACTTTCCGGGAGAACCGATTCTTCCCGGAGTAGCCTTGGTTGCCGCAGTTAAACAGGCTATTTTAGAGGAAGCGCTTAAAAAAGGAATGCAGCTTCAGTTACATTCGCTAAGAAGAGTCAGATTTATGCAACCGGTAAGGCCGGGGGATAAATTGTCAATAAGTATAAATTCTGAAGATGCGGGTGATGATGTTTCATTTTCTTTCAAAATAATGAAGAAAGAAAATATTGTAAGTAGCGGACATATGACTGCTAAAAAAATAAATGGATAAAAGTAAATATAAATAATTATTCTAAGGAGGATAGTGATGCCTGTAAATCAAGATATCAAAGGCATTATACGGCACGTGGCCGAAATTATTATTGATGAGTTGAAATTGGAAGACGTTACCGCAGATACTTTTAATTCGGATATGGATCTGGTGGATGAACTGGGCATTGACAGTATGGATCTGGCGACTGTCGCATTGATCTTACAGGATGAATACGATATTACAATAGACGAAGATGATTATCCCAAATTAAAAACCATACGCCTTATTTCCGAATATATTGAAGAAAAACTTGCCACAAAAAATTAGTTGATGGGTTCTGTCAAATTTATGCAGGTTAATCGTAAATTAAATCCGGAATCAAACAAACCGAAATTTTCCGAGCTTTTAGCCCAGACGGAAGTTAAAGAGCGCTGGGAAAAAGTGAGGAAATATTTTTTTCTTCGGGAATCGACCTACGATATGACCAACCGCTGTAATATCCGTTGCGACGGGTGTTATTATTATGAAGGGACAAAACAATTTGCCAAAGAAATTGGCGATGTTGAGGCATGGCGCGAACTGATGCGGGCGGAGAAGGCGCGCGGCATTACCTATGTTGTTCTGGCGGGAGCAGAACCTTCTCTGGTTCCGGAATTGCTCGATGTTTGTTATCAGGAAATGCCGCTGGGTAGCATCGCCACCAACGGCTTTAAAAAAATACCGGACTCGGTCGGCTATAAGCTGCATATTTCCGTTTGGGGAAATGATGAAACCAGCCTGAGAATTAGAAAGGCTAAAAACCTTTTAAAGAAGCAGATCGAGAATTACGAAAATGATCCGCGCGCAGTTTTTGTTTATACCTTTACGCGGAATAATATTGATGAAGTAAAAGAAGTCACCGAAGAGCTTGTCGCCCACAATTGTAAATTGACCTTTAATGTTTTTTCCTCACCGGTCGGTTATACGGGAAATCTGCGGCATGATGATGACTCTCTTAAACGGATGCAATTGACAATGATAGATCTTTTGGGTAAATATCCGCAAAATGTTCTTTTTTCAGTTTATAATGCCGTGGCGCACACTCATAAAAAAGGTTTGCACGATTTATACGGCTGCTCGTATCCCCGTCAGAATCCTTCGCAGGATATCGGACTGGGAAGGTCTTTCAGGCAGTACCGGACAGATTTGAACTGGGACAGGTCTGTTGCCTGTTGCGTGCCGGATACGGATTGTGTAGATTGCCGTCATTACGCCGCGGGTTCTGCGGTTGTTACGGCGCGTCTTTACAGGCATGTAGATAGTATGGATACGTTTAAATCGTGGCTGGATTATGTGGATACTTATCTGGCGGTTTGGGTAATGGGTTACGAAAAAGGCAAAAATCTTTGTAATGATATTATAGAGCCGCCGCATGCGGCAGCAACATGAAAATTTGTCATTACTTGTCCTCCGCTGGCGGAGGTGTCAGGTAGTGACGGAGGTGGATGTTGTAAAGACTGTTACAAGAGCAGTCCCAATTGCAGTACATTTGGAAAGTATGCCCTGCAATCAAAAGCTATAAAACTATCCATCCCCTTAATCCCCCGCCAGCGGGGGACACGCATAATGTCATTGCGAGTATAAATTAGGAAGTTCTGATGAAAACAGTCAGTTCATTACTGGATAAAGATTGGTATGAAAGATACAGACGGATTTCCAACTTGAATATCCGCAGTTCCATATATGATGTAACCAACCGCTGCAATTTGCGCTGCAAGGGATGTTTTTTCTTTTCTTCGGGAGAACATCAGGCGGCAGTGGAAGAAATGGATATCAAAAAGTGGGAAGAATTCATTGATCGTGAAAAAGAGCGGGGAGTTAATCTGGCAATTCTCATCGGCGGCGAGCCGACTTTGTGTATGGAGCGCGTCGAGGCTTTCTACAAACGCCTGCCTACGTATTGTGCCACCAACGGCCTGATTAAGGTTCCCCGCGATAAATTTCCCGATATGATAGTGGGAATTTCGTTGTGGGGCGACAGTGAAGATGAAAAGGTTCTTCGGGGACGCGATACCTTTGCCGTTTCCAGTAAAAATTATGAAGGAGACAAATACACTTATTATCTCTATACGATTACACCGCGTCAGGTGGGGAAAATTGAACCGGTAATCAAAAGAATCGCCGACGTCGGTTTAAAAGTTCATCTGCAGCTTTTATCGAACGATGAGGGTGTGGACGGATTTTCCTGGCAAGAGGGCGAGCTGAAAGATCTGCGTTTTGAAATGGACGAAATGCTCGACCATTATCCGCAAACTGTAATTTCCTGCAAATATTATCACGAAGTCATTACCACCGGAAAAATGATGGGACGCAGCTTCGGCTGGAGTGAGTGTCCCTCCGTTACGGAATCCTTGGACAATAGAGAAAATCGTCCCCGCCGCCTGATTCACTTTGTCCGCTGGGCATCCGATTTAAAAACAGTTCATCGCTGCTGTACGTCGGCGACGCGCGATTGCTCCACATGTAAAGACGGTGCGGCGCACATGAGCTGGGTAATGGTCAATAAACGCGAACATTTGAAGTCGACCAAAGATTTGCAAAACTGGATCGAAGTGTATGAAATGTTTGCCAAACTGTATCACTTTATTTCTTGGTAATCCTTTTAGAATTCTGATATAAACCCATCTTTATTGGCAGATTCCAAACATTTCCGGACTGTTCCGGAGAATATTATAAGCAATGTCATTCCGCGAAGTGCCCTTAAGGGTAAATCCCGATTTATCGGGTGAGGAATCTTAGAAGACCCCTCGTTACACTCGGGACATGGATTTCTCCCCGGCATTTGCCGGGTCGAAATGACAAACGATATTAGCTTTGGTCGTTAATTCTTCTGCTTAGAAAGAAATAACAAATGGTCTTCACAAAGAAGTATTATGTCTATTTGTTGACCAATTGGAATAATAAAGTAATCTATGTCGGTGTTACTAATGATTTGAGTCGTAGAATTTATGAACACAAGAATAAATTGATTCCAGGCTTTTCTGAAAAGTATAATTTGAGTAAGTTAGTTTACTTTGAAGAAACAAGGGATATTAATGTTGCAATAATAAGAGAAAAAGAAATTAAAAATTGGCGTAGAGAAAAAAAGGACAAACTTGTTAATCAAGAAAATCCAAGCTGGCGGGATTTAAGTGGTGGGTTCAAAGAAAACTTTAATATTAGGTTATGACACGGTGTCTTCTTTGGGTACGGATTTGGAGGCTCAATGGCAAAGGGCCGTTACCGGAGGTTGCGGCATAGGGGAATTGACTAGGTTTCCGCTCAGTCCCGGTTTTCCGGTGCGTGTTGCCGGTGAAGTTGCAGAAATTGATACCCGCTCATATCCTTTCTTGCAGCCGCGGGATTTGGCGCACTGGACATCACCTATTTTCAAATATGCATTGTTGGTTGTGCATCGGGCGCTTAAAAAAAGCGGAATTGAGATAACTCCGGAAATAGCGCCGCGCGTGGCAATTACTTTCAGTACGGCGGTCGGAGGAGTGGATGCTGTTTTACAGGCTGATCGTTTGATGGTTAAAGAAGGGAAAATGCCTCATCCTTTTACCAATCCCAATTCCTGTATTAACATGGTGGGCGGAAAGGTTTCCATTCTTACGGGAGCGACAGGGCCGATTTGTTCGACGATAACGGCTTGTGCCACGGGAATTACTTCGCTCATCATGGGCGAGATGTTGTTGCAAAGAAACATGGCGGATGTGGTTATCGGCGGGGCGGTGGATTTTCCTCTGGTAGAGCCAATCGTTGCGGGATTTGCCACGATGAACGGCGCATATCGTCCGAAAGAAGGTCAGCCGGAAGAGTTACCGAAGAAAACCAGCCGGCCGTTTTCCGTTAACCGCCGTGGGTTTGTGGTTTCTGAAGGCGCGGGTTGCATTATTTTAGCAACGGATGAATTCGTCAAAGCTCACGGGCTTAAATCAAATATTGAAATGGCCGGATGGTCAATGACATCGGATGCCGGTCATTTTGTTTCACCGAATTTGACAACGGTGCAAAGATGTATGGAAGAGGCGATTGCCAATGCCGGCTTGCGGCCGCAAGACATTGACGCGGTCAACGCGCACGCGACTTCAACAAAAATAGGAGATAAGGTAGAGGCCGATGCGCTGCGTAATATTTTCGGTAATAAAGTGCCACCGGTATCGGCGAATAAATCGCAGCTAGGCCATGCGATGGGCGCATCCAGTGCGATAGAGGCGATATTTGCTATGGAAGGCATGATAAGAGACACATTGTTACCCACTATTAATTATATTCCGGATAAAGAAATTGAAATTGACTGTGTTGCCGAGGGCGCAAGAAAATTAAAACAGGAGTTTGTTCTGAAAAACGCTTTTGGATTTGGCGGATGCAACTCCTGCCTGGTTTTGCGCAGGAATGGTTAGTTTGTAAAAAATGTCATTCCGAATCCGCTATAAGCGGGTGAGGAAAGTGTAGTTAAATAGTCGAACCTAAAGGTTCGGACTACATTGTCTTCTTAAAATTTGTGAATTGAAAATAAGATTTCCCACCCCGATAAATCGGGATTTGAAGTGACATAAAAAGGTAAATTATGAGAGCTCCCAAGAACAGAAAAGTCTTTGTTGTCGGTTACGGTGCGGCCACTCCGCTGGGCAGTACTTTTGAAAAGACATGGAGAAGGGCGGTTAAAGGAGAAGCTGGTTTCCGCAAAGTAACCCGCTGTAAAGTCGAATCTGCCTGCGATGTCGTCGGAGAAATACCGAACTGGTATCCGCTGGAGCTTGATTTCACCGACGCAAAAGAAGTGTATAATTGGAACGCGGCTTTTGTTATTTTGACTATGGCGGTCTGCAAGGAAGCTTTGCAGAATGCCGGAATTGAAATTAATGCCGAAATTGGGCCCCGAATGGCCTGCCTAATCGGTTCAGCGCTTAACGGTTCTGACGCTTTTCGAGTCGCGGTTCACGATTTGGAACATCGCGGCCCGCTCCGGGTAAGTCCGTATCTGTTGCCTAATTTGTGCGCAAACCTTCCGTCCGGCAAGGCGGGAATGCTGTTGAAGTTTACCGGGCCTATTTTTTCGCCGCAGGGCGCGTGCGCTTCGGGTAATCACGCTATGGGCATAGGGGCAAGAATGATCAGAGACGGTGATTGCGATTTCGTTCTGGCCGGAGGCGCCGATACTCCCATTTTACCGGAGCTGATTCACGGTTTTGCCAATATGAACGCCACTATTAAAGTTAATTCCAAAGATCGCGCTTATGATAACCCGGCGCTGGCATCGCGTCCTTTCAGTGTTGACCGCAGGGGCTTTGTTCTTTCGGAAGGCGCGGGTGTTGTTGTTCTGGCGGCTGAGGAAGTTATGAAAATGTACGGTCTTAAACCAAAAGCCGAAATTCTAGGTGTCGGATGGACATCAGATGCTCATCATTATACCAGCCCCAATATGCCGACCATCATCAGGGCTATTCGCGAAACTATCGATGATGCCGGATTGAAACCGGAAAATATCGAGTATATAAATGCTCATGGCACTTCCACACCTAAAGGCGACAGCACGGAAGTAAAATGTCTGAGGGAAGTGTTCGGTAAAAAAATAGAAAAAATTCCCGTTTCATCAAACAAGTCTCAGCTCGGGCATACTCTGGGAGCGACGGCGGCTATCGAAGCGGCTCTGACTATTGAAGGAATGAAAAAAGGCATCATCCTGCCGACGATTAATCATATTCCTGATCCTGAGTTTTCGGATATTGACGTCGTTCCTAATGAAGCCCGCAAACATAAATATGAGGTTGCTCTTTCCAATGCTTTTGGATTTGGCGGAACAAATTGCTGCGTAATTTTCAGAGGAGTATAGAAAATGAGGCCCAAACCTTTTAAACCTGAAATATACAATGATGAACGTTATGTGCGCGATCTCACCAGCGGTCTGGTCTGGCATCGCTCGGTGTACAGGGTTTTGTATATCGATACGGATCGTTCGCAAGTGGTGTATCATTCCAATTATATGCGTTATTTTGAATTCGGCCGGACGTCGCTGATGCGCGATCTTGCTTATCCCTACAAGGAAATCGAGAATAGCGGTTATGTTTATCCTATTTTTGATTTGGGTGTCAGTTTCTATCAGCCTCTTTATTATGATGATTTGATGTATATTCACACGCGACCGGTCAATCTGGAAAGAGTACGTCTGCAATTCGACTACCTGATCACGCATCAGGAAAAAGGACACATAATCTGTACCGGTTTTACCAAACATTGCGCACTGAATCTTTCGGGCACTCCCGTGGCCGTGGATCCGAAAACGGTTCAATTATGGAAATCATTTCCGGCTTAAATCAGAAGAAAAGGCATTTCTGTGAAATAGAGATTCATTCCTATTTAAGGGATCACTGTCTGGAAGGTAAGGTGATCCTGCCCGCAGTAGAATCACTTATTCTTCTGGCTCGGGCGGTCAAACAAAATTATCCGCGAACAGAAATAAATTGTCTGCAGAACGCTGCCTTTTCTCGCTTTCTGACAATCACACAGGATATCGAAAATCAACCGGTTATTGTTGATGTGGAAAATTCCGGGAGTGGAATTATTGCAGCTACACTTTTAACTTCCATGAAATCAAAAACAGGAACCATCAGCCGCGAAGTTGAACACGCGCGGGTGGAGTTCTGTACAATTAATCCGAAAGAGGTTGTTACGCATCATTTTCGTGTGTTGGATAAACTGAAAGGGGAATGTATCAGCGTACCTTCGACTACTATTTACCGTGAACTGGTTCCTTTTGGGACCGCTTACCGGAATATTGTGGGTGACCTATCGGTTTCTTCTGAAGGTGCGTTGGCTTATCTTGCCGGCGGGGACCATGAAGCCGCTGAAAATTTACTCGGTTCGCCTTTTCCAATGGATGCGACAATGCATGCGGCATGTGTCTGGGGTCAGCGCTTTGCCGGTATTGTTTCTTTCCCCGTAGGATTTGAAAAAAGAATAATTTATCAAAAAACTAAAAAGAAAGAAGAATATCTGGGGCGGGTTATACCGGTTAATATGACCGGAGATATGTTGATATTCGACGCTTGGATTTATAAAGAGGATATAATGTGTGAATATATCAAAGGTCTTAAGATGAAGGATGTGACGAGGGGAAGGATGCATCCACCAGATTGGATTAAGGTAAATTTGTAAAAAGTATTTGTTTTGCGTATTCCCCGTTGGCGGGGGATTAAGGGGGTGGAAGCGTTAATGTAGCCGTAATTTTCATTTAGGTTACAGGTAATCCTTTATCCACCTCCGTCACTACGCGACATCCGGCATTCGCCGGACTTACGCCTCCTGAATATTCGCCCGACTTTGCGCCAGCGGAGGATATTATAAGGTCTCTGAAAAAGATATGGGTAAAACATTTTTAATTTATCTGCCAGCTTACCTTGCCGGTTCCGTAAATTTTGCTGTTATTTTTTTTAAACTGACCGGCAGGAAGGATCCACGCCTGAGTTTCAGCGGCAATGCGGGAACTACAAATGTTTACCGTCAGGCAGGATTTGCTTGGGCGGCATTTGTTTTTCTGCTGGATATCGGCAGGGCAATAGCGGTCGCGGCTGTGGCAATTTATTTTTTAGAAAAACAATTGCTGCCGTGGGCTGGTTTTTTTCTTGTTTTAGGAAACAGCTTTCCCTGTTTTCATAGTTTTCGTGGCGGCAAGGGAGTGGCCAATTACTTGGGCTTTATGCTTCTTGTCGCACCATGGGCTGCTCTTGCTTCGGCAGCAGTCTGGCTTATTGTTTACGGAATTTTCCGAATCACTTTTATCGCATCGTTCTTTATGGTTTTTACGCTTGCTTGCGGTCAGGCTTTAATTCTTGACTGGCAATTTGTCGCAACATCCGGAGCGCTGGCTACTTTCCTGTTGATCTTGTTTAATCATAGAAAAAATATTATCAATTACCGGAAAATAAAAAATGAAAATTCCGGATGATCTGTCTTGCAGGTTTTCTTTTTCTGTCAGCCGTTAAGTCTCTCATTAAATTCTTCAGGAGTGAAACTATATTCCTGCGTGCCATAACTTTCTACGGCAAAAGAGGCGCAAACACTGCCCATTAGTGCGCTTTGTTCGATGTTTTTACCACGTGCCAATCCGCTGATAAGACCGCCACGATATGAATCTCCGGCGCCTGTCGGATCGACAACTTTCTTTGGCTTAAAGGCGGGAATGGCAATTTCGCTGAATTGTGTCGACACCTGTGAACCATGCTCGCCCAGAGTGGTAATAATTGTTCCGGCCATTTTTAACAGAGCTTCTTTATTTAAGCCGGTTTTTTTGATGATCAAACTAAGTTCGTAATCATTGACAATTAATATTCTGCATCCTTTTATGACCTGAATCAAACTTTCCGTCTTCCACATGGGCAGAGATTGCCCGGGATCAAAAATATAGTCGATACATCTGGCTTTGCACGCGCTCGGATAATTAACCATATCGTCGAAGTTGCCGGGAGAAATGATAACTATTGTTTCCTGAGTATTGAACTTGTTGAAGTCCAATGCGGATTGATATTTCATTGCTCCCGGATTGAATCCCGTTATTTGATTATCGGCGCGATCAGTTGTAATGTATGCGCCGGCTGTAAATTCATCGGCGATTATTTTTATGCCTTCCGTCGATATTCCATTCTTTGCAAACCACTTAAAATATTTATGGTAATCATGACCAATCGTTGCACAGATAAGAGGATTTTCACCCATCAGCTTAAGCGCATAGGCAATATTTCCTGCCGTACCGCCGTATTTTTCTTTTAAGCCGTTGACCTGAAAGCAAACGTTAAGCATGTGAATTTTGTCAGGAAGAATGTGGTCGGAGAAGTGTCCGGGGAAATCCATAATCCTGTCATAGGCAAGGGAACCGGAAACGATAATATTCATAATTAATAGCCTTTAAACATGGGTTTATACATAAGTTGTTGCGCCGAAAAATATAGGTAATATTAACCTTTGTGTCAATGTCATTTTATATTTGAGAACGCTACGTTTGAATATTATCGCAACTTCTGATTGATTATTTCAGCCGCAATATTGTTTACATTGTCCATTGCGGTTTCATAATCAATGGTAAGTAGTTGCCTGTTTTTCATAACAATTTTGCCGTTGATAATGCTGGTCTTTACATCGGCGCCTCTGGAAGCATAGACAAGCTGGGAATAGTAATTATAAAGCGGAGTCAGATGAGGCTGATTCATATCTACCAAAATAATATCAGCTTGTTTACCTGTTTCAATAGAACCAATAAATTTATCCAATCCCAATACTTTTGATCCTTCGATGGTTGCCATTTTTAAAACGGTTTCCGCGTTCATCACCGTAGGATCCATTGATGTAACTTTGTGAATTTTTGCTGCCGTATCCATTTCCCGAATCATGTCCAGATCGTTATTGCTGGCGCATCCGTCAGTCCCCAGTCCCACGGTTATGCCTTGACGCAACATTCCAGGGACAGGAGCAACTCCTGAAGCCAATTTCATGGAACTTTCCGGATTATGCGAAACCTTAACACCAAGATCAGCAAAAACAGCCATGTCTTCTTTGCTAAGCCAGTTGCAGTGAACGGCGATGGTTTGTTCATCCAGAACACCCAGATCATATAAAAGATGCACAGGTTTTTTGCCGTATCGGTCCAGAATGGTATCTGTCTCGTCTTTATTTTCGAGTAAATGTAACAGATATAGAATACCTTTTTCGCGGGCATCTTCCTTTACCCGGGTAAGTGTATCGGGTGAACAAGTATAAGGAGAATGACAAAAATATGCCGGTGTAATCATTGGTGCATGAGGCTGCCACCGATTTACAAAGCGCCCGGCTACTCTCATCATTTTGTCGGCCTTGGCCTTATCCGACATGAATATATCGGCAAATCCCTGCGATACGACAGCCCGCATTCCGACAAGGCTGATCGTTTCTGCAGTGGTATCTTCAAAAAAATAGCTGTCACAAAAAGTTGTCGTGCCGGAAAGAATCATTTCGGCCATGGCCAGCATAGCGCCGTCATAGACCAATTTTTTACTGATGAAACGCATCTCCACCGGCCAAATATGCTTACTCAGCCACTCCATTAGTTGCAAATCATCAGCCATACCCCGGAAGCATACCATCGGAATGTGCGTATGCGTATTGACCAATCCGGGCATAACGATACAGCCGGATGCATTGATCAACTCTTTTGCCTTGAAGGTTGAGAAATTCGGGTCATTATTTCGTCCAACCGCAGAAATTAAACCATCTTTAATGCCGACCAGAGAATCTTCAATGATTTCCATTCCGGCAGACATGGTTATCAATGTTCCGCCTGTGATTGCTATATCCCAATTATTTTCTTGCATTAGTTATTAATTTTACTTTGCAGTGCCGGAAACTGTAATAGTTGCAGTTTTGCTTCCGGACAAATTACAGGTTGCCGTTGCATCCAGTTTATCGCCTGCTGAGGCGTTTACTTTATAGGTGTAAGTAAATGGTGCTTCTTTTGGCTGTGTGTCATAATTATTTGTGCTGATTACGACAGAATTTTTCTTGATCTCGACAGTTTTAATGTGATGGAAACCGGGGAATAATGATTTATGCGTTATTGTTACGGCCAGGGTTTGCGCGTTGGAATCATATTCGATTTTTACATCTTTTGGTGCGTCGGCATAAGAAGTTTGCGGCAAAAGACAAAAAACCGTTAAAGCAAATAACAATACACAAAAGATGCCTGTTGAAATTACGGATTTCTTTTCCATGGTAAACCTCCTTATTAAATTAAAAATTTGGATTATCTAATGTTAGATTAATTTATCCGCTGTGCAATATTATACATTAAAACATTAAATGACAACTAAAATTAACAGGTAAATCACCGATAAATATATAACCGTTATGCTATTTACGAATTATTGATTTTGTTTGTGGCGTTTTATTCAACAAAAAATATTCAGTCTGTCATTATTTATTTTCGTATTTTAAAATCTCTGTTTCTTTTTCTTTAGGCAATATTTCGAATGCAGCCATAACATTTTCTGGTATTGAACGCAGTCGACCGGTTTGAGCGTCAACGAAGACCCAATCGGTTGCACCTTCAACCAGAATGGCATTGTCTTTGACGCGAATGACTCTATATTTGCGAAGGGATTGTACACGGCGAAAATCGGATACCCATGTTAGAACCGCTATTTCTTCTCCCATAAACGCCGGGCGTAAATATTCTACATGGTGTGTCCTTACAAGCCACAAAGAAAAAAACTCTGCATTGCGCTACCTTTTTCTTTTTTATGTATAATGATAGAGCAAGTTAAAAGGTAGAAGTCAGGCATTACCTGATCAAAGATTGTTTTTAAGGGAACTTATTAATAATGGAGGGCCGAAATAATGAAAAACGAAAAAGGTGTTTCTGTGTGGGCTGTAATTCTATTGATTGCGGCGCTCATCGGTGCCGTAATTTTATGGTCGAAATATTTTGCCAAACCGATGACCACGATGATGATGGGTGGTGTTGAACAGGCTCAATCGGCGATAGGAAATGCCCGTAAGGCGAGCGATTTGGTAAACCGGGCTAACAAAATTACTGAAGAAGAAAACAAAAAATTAAGCGAAGACGCTGAAAAAGAAAAATAAAAAAATGTTCCTTTATTGACATACCGGATCGGCGTAAATATATTTCGAATATGTATGGGACGCTTATTGCCGTTGATGATATTTCTTTTTCAGTTGAAACCCACATGACGGTATCCGTCACAAAGGAGCATGAAAATCTTCCCTAACCCCTCTTTGCCCATGAGGGGAACTTCCCCCTTTAGAAAAGGGGGATTGAGGGGGGATTTGATGAGGATAGTTTTTAAATAACAATATAAACAATAACTTAGATGTGTATTTTCAGAGGAAAAGGGAGATTGTTTTGCTCTACTCGGACCCAACGGTGCTGGAAAAACCACAGTCGTCAGAATGCTCCTTGACTTTACACGGCCGACGTCAGGAAGCTTATCGGTAAATGGTGTTCCCAGCGCAAACGCGGCCAGTCGCGCTGCGGTTGGTTACCTGGCGGAAAATTATCGTATCCCTCCTTATCTTTCCGGATGGCAGTATCTGCAACGTTGCGCGGAACTGTTGAATGTAAAGCGGTCCGATGCACAGGAGCAATGTCAGCGAATTGTCGAAAGCATTGGCATGCAGGGCAGGGAACACACTAAAGCAGGAACCTATTCCAATTTGTGCCTTTGCAGTCAGGTTCGGCAGGGTGGGAAACGATTTATTATTTGTGGCCCAAACTTTCCGGTTTACAGCATTTCGCTTCTTTGTTTATAGTCGGGTTTAATGGTTTCCCGGGATTCTCCTATATCTACACACTTATCAATGCTATTTTCTGCTGCTTAACTTTGGGCACGATATTATTCTGGCGTTTCAGGAATGAAGATATAGTTTGATCGCTTTAGATTTAAATACTGAACCATGATGACCGGCTAATCGAACCATTTATGAAAAGTATAGTATCCTTTGGTAATCTCGAATCCGAATCTTGTTAGAATTTTTTGTACGGCGATATTGTTAATTTGGGTAGAGATAACTATCCTTTTAACATTTTTTGATAAGCACCAATCCATTGCTCTGTATAAAAATGCCTGATAAATGCCCTGGCCGTGAAATTCCGGATGTATGCCGCCTAAAAACAATTCACCTTCATCCGGGCTGTTTATCCTGAAAACACCAAATGCCACTATCCTGCCATCTATTTCGGCAATCTGAAAGTTTTCGTCAGATCCTCTGGAGGCGAAGGCTTTACGCGCCCAGTCAACATATGCTTCATCACACTTGTACTTGTCCAGTTTTTGATCAGCATGATAATGTCCAAAATAGCCGCGAAATGATTCTACGGCAACAGAAGCCATTTCTTCCTCTTCATCAGCGCGTATGGGTCTGAAATAGATTACGCTATTATTAGAAGGAATCTTTTTCTTTGCGAGATCAAGTGTGTAATAAACAAGAGTATCCATTAACAGAAAGCCATCTCTTTCCATGGTCTGGGCTGTTTCCAGATCGAACATACTGCAACGGGCAATCAGCAACTTTACCTGTTCCATCCTGCAAAATTCCAATATAGAGGATAAGCTTTCAACGGTTACTCCTACAACTCTTGCGGTCTGGATACCAAACCGCTCCTTATCGATATCTGAAAGAAATACGTTGGACGAGACTGAACTCATTTATTCTCCTGGTCAATATTTTTATGGCTGAACATTAAATTTGATCTTGTGTTTTGAAAATGTATGTGATTCAAATTTTTTATTTCAAAGACTTGCACAACTAATCATCAAATTCAACTTTTTTATTCTTGATATATGCGGCAAAAAGTCTAATTTAAAATTATTTTGACAGATAATAATTTTCACTCATAGTTTCCCTATGCAAAAGGGAACTATGGAACGAGAAGGAAAATAAATAAAAGTTTTAATTTTTTACGATTTATATATTTTTTTTAAAAATTTTTATAATAGATATTGAGGTTTTAAAATTAATTTCGCACAGATTTCATATCAGTTTTTCCAGATGCAATGCCCGAAAGGGGTGCAGCTAATTTACGTCCTTTTTTTGCGACCTTAGCTTCAATTTCCTTCAATCGGATTGAAACATCCATTCCTTGCAGATGTTCTTTTTTCATTATGTAATAGTCGCTGACATTGTTTTTATAGACGTCGTAAATAAACCGAGCGGCTTTCGGATTCACATTAAGATAAAAAAGAAAAATATTAAGTAGAACCTGCGGGTTTGTAACATTTCTGAAGCGTAACGGGCTGAGATCAACAGCGCCCATTTCCGGTGAGATAGAGGGAAGTAATGATTTATGGATCAGAATAGCTGCATTTTGTTCAAAGTACAGTAGCCTCCAATCTCCTCCTGCTCTGAGGAAGTCATAAATCAAGACGATTTGCCGATAATGCAGTACTGCAATTTTAAAGGGGTATTTTTCTCTGAAACGCTCAATATCCTTACCGGTCACACGAACGTTGGTAAAAGCCATATAGTCGGGGAAAGTCTGGTTCCTGAAAGGACTACAACGTGGATCAATAAAAACCTTGTAGTCTGGATAGAGAGCCCATACCAGGTACCCGCCGATAACATAGTCGTTGAAGATCGGTCCTTCCGGATGGTACTTTTTCAGAAAAGATACTTCTTTTACCGGAACGAAATTATCAAGACCGGTGCCAAACCATGTAAACCCGGCGCCGTATCTGATATTAAAATAAGAAATATTGATAAAGAAGAAAAGGAAAAGCAGCAAAGATAAGAGGGTTGTTCTGTTTAGAATATTTTTTAATTTCAAACGGTGAAGCAGGTAAAAGAATGAGAAGAAAAAGGCGACAGGAAAGAAATAAGATGCTCTACTTGTTTCCATACCTTTCCAGTACAAGGCAACGTTTACAATCAACAGTGTAAAATCCAAAGATCTCTTTTTTATAAATTCATAGAGGAGAAGGCAGCCCATAAAAAATATCATTATGGTCATAATCCAGGCAGTTTGCCCCAATCTGAAAAAGGAATCGCTGAAATCTACCAGGTATTGCCACAAGCTCAAATAGGCCAGAATATATTTATTGATTAAGGTCATATAAGCATTGGATGTTATTCCATTATAAATATCCAGCAGGTAATGTATGCCGTAAGGATTAAGCAAAGTGGCTGCTAAAGAAAGAACGCAAGCTGTACCCAGATGAGCTAATTCTTTAAATGTAAAAGATTCTTTTTGGAAAAAAATTCTATTTAAAAGCTCGCCTACAGAGATAAGAGCAAGAAAAAATATTCCGAAAATGAAGGCACCGTGAAGATTAACCCATAGGGCAAAGATTAAAGGATAAAAATAAAGAAGAAATATGCGACGGGTAATCTTGACATGGAAGAAGATATATGCTGTCCAGCAAAACATAAGTGCTGAGAATATTTCCGGTTTATAGAAACAGCAGGCAAGAGAACACACTATACCAACGGCAGCAATAATAGTAACACTGGTTATGTCGAGCTGCCGCTGAATCAAACGAAGAAAAAAATAAAATGAAAGAAAAACACCGAGGAATATTGACCATTGAAGTGTCCACAAGCCGAATCCTCCCATGATGGTGTAGACCAGATAGAAAGCAATACTTCCCAAACAAGTGTTGTAAATCCAGGTCGGGTCTGTTGGTGTCCAGGAAAATATCGAATGATCTGCGATAAGGGTATGGTGAGTAATATAATATTTACCAAGCGCCATTTGCCACCATAAATCGGTATCTAATTGTTCCACGGGATTTCTAAGCAGAATTAAGACAGGCAGGAGTATTATTATTATCCATTTCAGATAACGGAAAGAAGCTAGTTTTTCAGAAAAGGCGGAGAAAGTAGGTAACATTGATGGACGATTATTCTGAGTGTTAATCTGATCGGTGACTGGTTGAATGGTTATGTCTTGGCCTTCTTTCTCTTCGTTCATTAACATCCTCCCTTTTTTATTTATGAATAAATATCAAAATGTCGCCAGGTTCGATATAGTTGATCTGCCAGTTTAGCATTTACTTATTATGCTTACAGGGGATTTCTATCAGCTATTTTTATAGAAGTCTATGATAGCCTCCGTTACAGAATGAACATCGTTATCCGTCATTTCATAGTATAGCGGCAGACGCAACAGGCAATCGCTTACTCTCCCGGTAAAATTCATATTTCCATGTGTCCGGCCATACAATTTCCCGGCTGGAGAACTGTGAAGTGGTACATAATGAAACACTGCTAGTATGCCCCGCTCTTTTAAAAATTCAGTTAAGTTCATTCTTTCTTTTAATGATCTTGTTATTACATAAAATAAATGGGCATTACTGCTACAATTATTGAGTATATAAGGAAGCTGAATATAATCTTTTTCTGCAAGAGATTTTAAGTCTTTCATGTACAAATCATAAATAAAATTTCGTCTGGCGATAATCTGATCGGCATTTTCCATTTGTGCGTAAAGAAAAGCCGCTATTATGTCGCTGGGGAGATAGGATGACCCGATATCAACCCATGTATATTTGTCAACCTGTCCACGAAAGAATTTACTGCGATTGGTGCCTTTTTCGCGGATAATTTCGGCCCGTTCAGCAAATTTTTCGTCATTGATAAGTAATGCTCCACCCTCTCCCGAAATGATATTTTTTGTTTCATGAAATGAACAGGCGCCGAAATGACCGATTGTTCCCAATTGACGTCCTTTGTAGGTGGACATGATTCCTTGAGCGGCATCTTCAATCACAAGAAGTTTATGTCTTTCAGCAATATCCATTATTATATCCATTTCGCAGGATACACCGGCATAATGAACCGGTAGAATGGCTTTGGTTCTGGTTGTAATGGCTTTTTCAATCAGATTTTCGTTTATGTTAAGAGTGTCTGGTCGGATATCCACGAATACCGGTACACCTCCCCGCAGTACAAAAGCATTGGCCGTAGAAACAAATGTATATGAAGGCATGATGATTTCATCACCGGGTCCTATATTCGCCAGAATTGCCGCCATTTCCAAAGCCGCAGTGCAGGAATGTGTCAGCAACGCTTTACGGCATCCCAGATGTTCTTCCAGCCATGCATGGCACTTTTTTGTAAAGGGACCGTCGCCGGCTGTATGGTGATTATCAATAACGGCCTGTGCTATATAAAAAAGTTCTTTCCCGGCAATAAATGGTTTGTTAAATGGAATCTTAATTTTTGTCATAAATATCACCTCTTTTTTGCTATGCACAGCAAAGAACCACCTGCAGGAAATGAAAAACCTGTTTTTATCATTTGCGTTTCCAATTTACAAATAACGCCGAATAAATAATTCAGAACGGAATTAATCTTTATTTCTTTCTTGACACTTTTTTCTATAGCTTTTTTTGAATAAAATAAATAACGCCACCGGAGTAAAATAATAACGGGCAACAACAGACTCATAAATGATATCATTCTGATAACTTCAAATCCATTCTTTGTTACTTTTTCTCCCAGTATAGTGCGGGTATACCTTCTTTTATGAAAACCCTGATCATCTGCCGCGCTCCATAACCATTCATGCTGAGGAACCGTGATGATTATTCCTCCTCCGGGCCGTAAGGCCTTATACATCTGACTTAGCACCTGTTCATCTTCGTCTACATGTTCGATCATATCGAAGGCACCTATTACGTCGAATTCATTATTGAAGGGAATTCTACGCGCATCCATTTGCATAAATTCTGCTTGCGGTGCCCTTGATGCAGCAAATTTAAGACCGCTTGTAAAGATATCGGCTCCGGTATACCTGATTCCTGAAAATGTTAAAGACAATCCGCTGAGAACATAACCGGTCCCGCAACCTACTTCCAAAAAAGATTCCGCAAAGGGAAAATATTTTTTCATTACCCAGGTTAGTAATTTGTTCCGTTCCGGAAACCAGAAGCAGCTATTCTCACTCTTAAATAGCCTTTCATGCGCATTAGACTCAAAATTATCGTTACCTGTAGCGAGTTCCGGAGCAAAAGCCATAAAACCATCAATCATTTTTGCAGTAAAACCGCAAAATCCACATGATGATTCATTAAATAATTCATTATTGCAACGGGGGCATACCTTCATTTTTTAAAGGCTCTTTTTAAAAATAAATTTATTCATTTAATCAACATCAGTAGATATTTGTCTTTCGGCACGTATCAGCTTCCAAAAAGGGAAAAAATGCACAAATCCTAAAATCAAAGCCATAACGCCGTAAAATCTGATTATAAGCGCGCCTGCCTGAGCATAAGTAATATCCTGATGGAGATAAACAAGGAAACAAGAAATGCTTACTTCGCTTATTCCCAGAGCGCCGGGGACCAGACTTAAAATGCCGATTACGGTAGTGATGGTAGTCAGCGCGATCATTTCCGGAAAATTAATTGAAATGGAAATACTGCGCAGGCATGCATACCATCCTAAAATAATAATAAACCAACTTGCGATTGAAAGCAAAATAACAGTTGTCATAACAACGCCATTTCTAACACATTGCTTGAATGGTTGAAAAAAATGACCAATGGGATTGGTCGGGGATATTCGCTGAATAATTATAAAGAAAATTAATAAACAAATAAGTAATAGTCCTGCCGCAGGGAATATAATCTCACTGCCTAAAAATTTTGAAACTCCGAAGACAGTACTTAGTACAGCCATCAGCAAGACAATTAATAAGTCTAAAATTCTCTCTGTAATAAAGATGCCGTACCCGGGAATTCTTTCCAGATCGCCTGTTTTTTTCAATAATTCCACTTTCAATACTTCACCGGACAGAAACGGTGTAATTGTGGCAAAAGCAATGGAGATTGATCCTGCAAGATATAAGTGAAAAAAATTAACGTTAATACCAGAAGCTTTAAGCAGAGTGAACCAACGCATTGTTCGTAATAGCCAGAAAGACAGAATCGTTACGATAACTGCGACCGGCATCAATTTCCAATCTACATGCACTAGAAGTTGAGAGATAGCATGCCATTGGAAGCAATAAATAATGTAGTACGCACAAAGACTAAAAATTATAGCGCTTACTATTATGCCGATAAGCTTTTTACTATTCACAATGCTCCGAATAGGGTTCTATAAGGTGAGATCCGTTTTATTTTAGTCAATATTTTACATACATTAATCATTCTTTTCAAGATCAAGCAACTATTTTCATACCATATTTGTTTTTTCATGTTTGATTACAGACATTAATAAATTACTTGTAAAGAACTCATTTACGACTGCAAAACACAAGCAGCTAGGATGATGCTCGGATGTTTCAATAACTTTTGCAAATAAATTATCACAAGATAATATCAGCGTACCTTCGGAAACACAAATAAAGCCATGTTTTTTGCACTAAAAGGCATTAAATATTTTGTGCTTTAGTGATGAAATGCCTCACCGATATTTTTTGTGTTGGGAAATCGCTCATGCAGATTGTCAATGCCGTATATATGGCCATAGTGAATATGAAGTTAATAATATGCTTTTTAATTTATTTTTACTTTCATCCAAACACTGAAATATTGGTGTTGAATTAACCGAATTTATTATGCTTTAACAAGATATCATCTTTGACCACAAATTTAACAAAACGAATACTTAAAATATACGCAATCCATGATGCCGTCGATCCACATTATTAAGTCAGCATAACTGCTTATGTGAAACACAACTTACATTACAGATACTCTTCTTGTCAGTGTCTTGATCAGGTCATAACCATCCCAGGTGAGAGCAAATGCTGTCGTTTCGCCAATGGGCACAAGGCGATCTAATCCCGGTAATCGATTGCCAATTACAAAATTAGTGAGTAAATCCCGTTTAATTCCATAATAACCCAACGTCTGGTACTTATTTTTGATTATGGGGGCAATCTCATCAATTGAGGACGCTATGAATTCTGTGAAATATCCTCCCGCACAGCGAAATTCATCTATGTTATCAGGTAACTTTTCCAGCACTACTCGCCAAACAAGGTTATCTTGAGAGGCTTCTTTCTTAACCGGCATCGCAACTGCTTGACGATAAAACGCAGTGAGTTTATTCACTGCCAATGCCGGTTGAAGTTCATACTTTTCTCGAACAACCTCATGCACACTGTTCCAAAACTTTTCCTGAGCAGCCTGAATATTTTCTCTGTTTCCAAGCCAAATCAGCAGGTGCGGTGCCGAACAGGCGTTTTGATCGAACAGATAGGTGTCGTTGTAGAAGGATGCAGCGAGTTTTTTCATCTCCGGTTCATGGATCAATTCATCTGCATTGATGACTGCCAAAGAATACCTGTCGGCGAACGTCACATCGAATGAACGGGGAGGAATAGGGCTTTGCCTTATTTGCGCTATGGTTTCATCACCGCCCCATATTATCCGGACATCGCAAACGGCGGAAAATGCCGTCGTAGCATTACTGGATCTTTCGTACCGCACCAACACTATCCTGTCTGTCACATTTTGATATTTTTCTGACAGCAATGCTATAGCGCGTGCAACAATATCTACCTGCGGAAATTCCTTTGCAGAGACGCGCACTACGTTACGATTGCCACTCAATAAGCCGGCAACCAGGGAGTAACCAAAGTTTATCGGGACGTTAGAGGGCGCAACGTGAAATAAAATCCCCCTTCCCAGCCTTAATTCCGCAGAGCTATGCTCCTTCTTTAATGTCAAGATATTGGCCTTGCGACAGAAAAAAGCAAAAGTCACTATATCGGTATAATTTCTTATTCCTTTATCCTTCAGCAACAAAGAAGAAAGAGCGTTCAAAAATTCAACAACGGAATCCGAAAAAGGAATATCACTCTTTTGTTGTTTCCATTTTTCCCAGTTCAATTTTTTCGGAAATAATAGTGTTACGTTATCAAAACTTAATTGCGTAGGTATCACTGCATCCCCTCATCTCTGCATTTTTAAGTCGACCTTCCACTCTAAAGTATTTACCTTTTCTTCCACACGAACAATCATCCTCACCCAAAATTATGCCTTCATCCTCGGTAAGCAATGAATGCCCGGGATAGGATTCAGGCAACATGGATACCACTTGGATAATTCCCATCTCGCCAAGTTCACAAGGCTTAAAATCGATGGCCCGTCTGGTGATTACATCAGAAAATATACTGGCATGCAAATGACCATATTCGCATTCCATGTATATGCATCCTGTTTGTTCTACCATACCATAGTAGTCATGTACCTTCACGATACCGCATATTTCTTTCAAACAACGTTTAAATTCTTTCGGTGAAATCGCATCGCTGACAAGTTTTTTCCAACCACCGCCATGAATCAGTATTCCTTTTGATAAATCAAGTTTAAGACCTTTTTCGTCAAAATGTTTAAATAGTTTTTTATAAAAATGCTGCCAAATCATAAAGGTGAAGCCAAACAGCAAAATAGTTTTGTCTTTATGTTTATCCAAAAAAGATGCAATTCCCTGAATATCAATATTCATATCATCATCCAGGGCATAAGTTTTGTCGACGCCGAACATTGAGAATCCAAGTATTCCGGCACCTCTGGCGGAATACATTACTCTATTTTTAACCACAGACGGACTGTCAATAATAAGCATCGGCATACGGGCAGAACCGGTAAAATCGGATACTATCTTAATCAAAGTCTTCTGCTGATTATTGGAAGTTACCCGGTCAAGATAAATCTTCGATACAGCCTTGCCCGTTGTGCCTGAAGAAGTCATGGTTTTAAAAACTTCTGTTTTATCAACGCTCAGTAAATCAAATTCTTTAAAAAGACTAACCGGCAAAAATGGCAAGTCATAATAATCTTTGACTTGTTCTAAATCACACGCCAAGGCATCGACCATCCTTTTGTAACTTTTGCATGAAGCATAGTGCAACCTTGACAAAGCTATAAGTCTTTCATTCAATAGCCTGTGTTTTTCAGTTCTATTAAGAGAATAGGGCGGTATATTTAATATTTCATTATAATCCATCATAATACTTCGCCAGTTTTACATATAATGTCTTCCCTGCTTCATTCTTTGGTATATTATCAATAACCACAGTTTTGAACGCCGACGGGTTTAACTTTGTCTTTTCAGAAATATATGTCTTTACTTCGGGAGCAATTTTCTTGTTGGTGAGAAAAATATACATGTTATCATCTGTTCCTGCGCAGGCGCAGTCCAGCTTCGGGAACGCACTTTTTATCATATGCTCTATTTCGTCTAGATTGACGCGATTGCCGAATATCTTTAGAAATCTTTTTTTGCGGTAGAGAATGTAATAAAAACCATCCGCGTCGCGTTTAGCCATATCCCCTGTGGCCAATACACCATGCCTTTCATTACCTTTAGCTAAATCCGCGCCGCATTCAGCGTATCCCAGCGTAACATTCGGCCCTCTATATACAAGCTCGCCGATAACATCCGATGCGATAATTTCTTTACCGTCTGTATCAATTAACGTAAGCTCGCCTCCCGGTACGGCTATACCCATACTTCCGCACTTTTCGAGCGATTTTTCATAAGGCAAATATGCCATCCTAGCCGTTGCCTCTGTCTGACCGTACATGACAAAAAAACGTTTACTTTTTTCAGAAGCATACTGAGCAAAATGCCTGTGCAATTCCAGTGACAGCTTGCCGCCTGCCTGGGTCATTGACCGTAAAGATGGCAAATCCATGCGGATAAATCTCAATTTATTCAAAATCTCATAAGTGTACGGTACACCACCAAAAGACGTAGCACCTTCGGTCTTTAAAAAATTCCAGAATTCCTTCTGCATTAGCGACTTGCTGGTCAATAAAATAGTTGCACCCACCGCTAGATGGCTGTTAATTATTGAGAGGCCATAAGAATAATGCATCGGAAGGGTTGTAATCGGCCTCTCTGAATCATTCAATTCTAAATACTGAACTATAGATTCCGCATTAGAGCGTATGTTTTCACAGCTCAGCCTAACAACCTTTGGACTGCCCGTACTGCCCGATGTAGTGAGCAACAATGCCAGGTCATTATTTAATGAGTATTTTTCATCAAAGTTTGTTTTGATAATTGTGTAAAGGTATTTCTCAAAAGTGACGAGGTTATCTTCATTTGTTAAGTCGGCAGGCATAAAAATATATTGCGGTTTGTATGTTTTTTGCAAATTTATAAGTAATTCCCTGTCCAAAGAAGAATCCAAAAGCAACGGTACAATTTTATTATCCAGACAGGCCAGGTAACTTGCCAATGAGCCAATTGTATTTCTGCACAATATAAAAGCCAGACAGCGCTCACCAATTATATGACCGACTTGCCGAGAGAAATTATCCAATTCTTTATACGTAACTGCTTTCCCGTCGTCCTGCAAGGCGGCAATTTTATTACTAAATTTAAATATATCCATAAGAATGTATTTTCGGTATGCCTATTCAGAAAAATCAGAATCAAAAATCAGAGTATCTGCTTTAACATCCCGAATCAAAACTTTACCAACCAATTCGTTGATTTTTTCGGAAGGAAGGCCAGTTCCGGGTCTCTTTGCGCCTAAATCATTTTTTGTCAGCTTTGTTCCGGCCGGCAAATCCCTGGTTGCAACTACACTTCGCCGCATTTTCTTACGTTGTTCCATCTCAGCAGGCAAGACAATCCTTTCGGTATCTCCAAGTGCGATATGGACGTTTTGACAATTTCGGACTAATTGTGCCATTTCCGCCGGTTCCGTTGCCATCTGATTGTCCATCCCAATTTTTGTGCGGTCAAGCGTAAGATGCTTTTCAATCATAGCGGCGCCCAACGCAACCGCTGCGGCAGCCATTTCCGTACCTATGGAATGATCTGAGAAACCAACCGGATAATTCGGGAATTCCTTACGCAACCCCAGAATATTGTTTAAGCGTATAGTTGATAACTCCGGTGGATAAATGGAAATACAATGCAACAGGCATATATTCTGGTTGCCGGCTTTCTCAATGGTTGCCACTGCTTTCTGCACTTCTTCCATTGTTCCCATTCCGGTTGACAAAATTATTGGCACACCGCAACTCGCTATATATTCTAGGAAAGGATAGTTAACCAGATCCATGGAAGCGACCTTGATGTATGGTGCGTTACTTTTCTTTACAAGAAAATCTACCTCTGTTTCAGAGTAGGGTGTTGATGTGAAGGCAATGCCGCGGTCTTTGCAGTACTGAGCCACTTCCATTAATTGTGCTTCTGAAAGAGCGAATTTTTGCACGAAGCGTTTCACAATCGGGTTTTCGTCATAGTATGTTTTGGAATAAAGTGATTCCTTTGACCATGACTGAAATTTTACACAAGAGCAACCCGCTTCTTTTGCCCGGTCAATCATTTCCTTAGCTGTTTCCATATTGCCGTTATGGCTGGTATTAACTTCCGCAACAATGTATGGTTTTAAGAAATCACCAATCACTGTTGAATCACGCAAGATACACTTTGCCATAACTTTTCTCCTCTATTAATTTTTAGTCTAAAGGTTCAATAATCATCTCAGCCAAGAAAAGATCACGCTCCATGAAGGGTGACTGATCTTCAATCGGTCTTTGTATTATACGTCTTTTGGAATTATGAGCATATGAGCTTCTTAGATAATCCTGGTCTTCTACACCCAGGACTTCACATAATACAGGGCCATTCATATTAATTACCGATGCAATTCTTGATTTCAAATCTGTGCTATTTTCTATTCGTATATATGGAATTTCAAAACACTCCGCCACTTTTTGAAAGTTTGGATACCCCACGCCGTTACCCGGATCTGTTCCAATTGTCCGTGTCCTGAAAAGTTCTATTTGTCTTTTTCTGATAATGGCATAAGCATTATTGTTAACGACAATTATTTTTATTGGAATATCGTGATATCTTATTGTTTGCAGTTCCTGCAAATTCATCATAATCGATCCATCTCCGATTACAGCAACTGTCTGATGACCATACGCAAAGTATGCACCGACTGCACCCGGCAGTGCATATCCCATTGCACCTTGTGAAGCAGGATGAATACATCGTTGCCCTTTTCTGAAGGAAACGGCCGAAGGAATAATAAGTTCCTCAAGGCCTGCATCGGTAAGCAAAATAGCCTCATCAGATAAGCTTTCAGAAAGACATTCTGCTAAATAATAAAGATCTACCTTTTCTGTAAGCTTGTACTTATCCTCACATAACGGGAATACCTGTTTCCAATGGATGCACTTATTTTGCCATTCATTACTGGCACTGCGGGCATTTTCTTTTATCAATGAACCAAGAAAATTTTTTACATCCGAGATAATCAAACGATCAATTTTTACCGTATTTTTGGAATGTTCAACCTGATCAATATCAACTACAATCACTTTTGCTCCCCGCGCAAAATTCTTGTAGTCAGGACCGGTAGTTACCGGCGACAATCTACAACCCAACACCAATAATAAATCCGAATTTTGAACGGCAAAATTTCCCGATCGTGTTCCACCCAGGCTTCCTACAGTACCAATAGATAGTTGATTGCTTGCCCCATATACATCAGTGGCAGAACTTGTATAAGTGACCGGTATCCGATACTTTTCAACGAATTTCTCCAACTCGGGAATAGCATCCGCCGAGCGTATACCGCTTCCAATCAGCAAAACAGGACGTTCTGCACGTTGTAAGGCATTTATTACATACGCCATATCTTCCGCAAGTGGTGCAAAATAAAAATCGATCACAGTCGGAAAATGTTCCAACTCGTCTGGCTCTATCCTCATGTTTTGAATATCCAGTGGTACGTCAATCCAAACCGGTCCTTTTCTTCCGGAACTCGCCAGATAAAGAGCTTTGTCCATTTCATATACTATCTGATTTGGATTGGTAATCATAGTGGCATATTTAGTTATCGGTTCTACGATACCAATAATATCAGCCTCCTGTTGTCCAAAAGTACGGAGCGGAATTCCGGAATAACGTTTCGTTTCCTGAAGCTTGTTCTGACCGGAAACAAAAACGCAAGGGATGGCATCCTGCCATGCGCAAAGCAATCCTGTGATTGCATTGGTTCCTGCGCATCCTGTTGAGACCAGACAAGCGCCAATCTTTTCCGTACACTGAGCATATGCAGTCGCTGCAAAAGCTCCCGCTTGTTCATGGTGCACTGAAATCCCTTTGAGTTCTTTGTGTCTTGCAACAGCATCAGACAAAAACAAGATACCACGACCTGTTACCATGAAGATATGCTTCGCACCTTCATTATACAGTCTTTCTATAATATAATCCGCAACACGAATCATCAAATATAGTTACCTTTCGGGTCTTGCCATAATATTTAATGCTCATCTGGTAGGTATGAATTCATTCAGGATATCCGGAATGGCAATTACTAGATCAGCACTACAAGCAATTTCTCCATTGATGTAACCCGTCGAAGTACCTTTAGCCAGCCCACGACGGTATGACTTTAGTTCTGCTTGTATATCCAGTCTGTCGCCAGGGATGATCTTCTTTCTAAACCGGGCATTTTCGATAGAAATAAATCCTGTCTTCTTTCCTTTATTTCCTGGTAATGTTAAAAAAGTCATAAGGAAAAGCTGCGTAAGCACCTCGATTTGAACGAAGCCGGGAACGTTGGGCTCATCAGCAAAATGAACAGGGAAAAACCACTCATTGAATGAAAAATTTTTATGACCTTTGGCGCTCTTACCCGGAAAAACTTCTTCAACATAATCGATAAATAATAATGGATAGCGATTCTGCTGGTATTGTTGAATAGCATACACATCCAGATTTTTTATAACTTCTTGTTCCATGACTAAACACCCCTATTCATATAATTTAATGATAAAAATTCAACTTTTTAACTAATTTCCTTTGAAAACAGACAATTAAGTTATCGATATTATTGGATACATAATGCGGGTTTTCAGATCCGCCATCCCAACGCACTTAAAGACACGCACTACAATTTTAATCCAACTTTACCTTTGTGACGACTCGTCTGCATTTTGTTTTATATAATGTGCTTAACATAATGATAAGAAATGTTTTCTATTTCAAACCCAAATAATAGATTAGTCCGCAAGGCTTTCAAGTTATTAGATACAACGTTTACATAGAAAGAAGAACAACCCAATGTCCAAACCGTATTGCAGAGTTTATTCATAATTACTGCCCCAAACCCTGAAGTGAGATATTTTTCGTATATACCGGTCAGTATTCCCTTTATTTTTTTATCATCAAGTTTCTTAAAAACGAAAAATCCGACTGGGTCACCGTTATAATAAACTTCATGAATATCATGTCCTTGAGCTATTAGATCCTTTATCCAGTTAATATACCTATTGTTTGCAATATGTTGAGAAAAATGCTTATCTAACGCAATTCTATCAGAGTTAAAAATTCCCTTAGCGATTTCATCATATACGCGCTGTATTATATCTGGAGTTTGCAGCTTTCTAGTTTTAAAATCATGATCACGTCTTGCAATATATGTGGGGCATTTGAAATTATTTTTTTTTAGCACTAGGGAAAAGGCTGTTTCTATAAAAAGATAGCCTGTGCTTGGCAGTGCAAATATAAAGTCTGGAACGTTAACGGGTGACTTTACTACGATAAATTTTGCGCCATTTTCAATCAGCCTTTTTTCCTGAAGGATAAAATCTTCCATGGTATCTTCTTGTGACAATATAACTTCATAACTTTTTACACCGAGATTTCGTTCTTCCCAGTAAGCGTCAATTATTTCCATATGGGTGCCTTTAAAGATAAAAAACGGTCCATCATTGAGCTTCTTCCATAATTTTTACTTAACTTCGACAATATATTTATCAATTGTTCCATAATATAATACCAATTTTATAAAATATTGATATTCATCACAGAGTCAATTTTCATAGCAATCAGATATACTCTGGTTTATAAGCAAGCAAAAGGTTATCGCTTTCTGACGGATACTATCATTAATCAAAACTTAATCGGCGCAAACGGGTAGAAATCCAATATACTTAACTACCAATCCAAGCTGTTTTGAAACACACAATATGTCATACATCTTTTTTTACATTATCTTTCAAGGCGTTGACCGCAGTCGTTAATCCTGTATGAGTAATAAATATTTTCTAAATTTTAAAATAAGTTACGTTATGACTCTATATACATCAACGTCAATTAAACACTCTAAGCAATCACATCTTTCCCCGAATATTAAAAAACGTCAGTAGAAATTAAATTTCTATTTTATATTTTGCCAGGATTTCCATGCCTTTTGTATATGAACTAAATTCTATAATATCATCCGTATCCATCATAATATTAAATGTATCCTCTATCCCTGCAACCATATTCATATGTCCTACAGAATCCCACAATGGAATACACTGATATACAAATTTATCATTGAGCATGCTCTTCTCAACAGAAAAGCAATCCATGAAAATTTGGTCATACTTTTCTTTGTTAGTCATAAAAAATCTTTATGTAATATTTTTTAAATACATCCTTTGGTGTTATTTGTGAAAACATTTAAATAGCTTACACGTTTGAAAGATTCTTCAATAAGCTTGAATGAGAAAAAGTCAATAGCGTTTTGTTTATATATTATTATAAACCCGCATGATCATCTACAATTCATCTTTTATCCAGTTGCTAGCGTGCATAGCTAATAATTCATCAAATGGTGCTGCAATACAATTTTATAAATAATTATCTTTAACAAGTAACTTGGCCTGTTCTTTTATTATGTAAGGAGGTCTTCCTTTTACTTGATCAAAAACGCAACCTATGTAAATACCCAGAATGCCCATCCCGAGCAGGATAACGCCGGACAAAAAGAATAATGAGACTATTACACTAGTCCAACCGGTAGGTATGGAATCAAATAAAAAATACCGTATAAAGAACCACACTCCAAAACAAAATGCTACAAAAGCCATTAGAAACCCGAATTGAATGCACATCTTCAATGGTTTGTTGGAGTGAAAAACAATGATATCGATTGCTAGTGAAACACTCCGGCTGAAATTATAGCTAGACTTACCTTCTGTTCGTTTGCTATGTTCTATATCAATCGGAATTGCTTCGAAGCCGGCCCATCGAGCCAACAAAGGAAACACTTGAGGTTGTTCATGCATTTTTTTGATTATATCAATAACTTTACGGGAATAGATTCCGAAATTTGATTGCGCGGCATCAGTTTTCTGGTCGGTCATGTACATAAAAACTTTATGGAATGCTTTGGAAGATAAACGTTTGAAAATTCCATCCTGCCTTTCAACTCTGCGGCCCGCAACAACATCGTGTCCTTCCTGCGCTTTTGCCCAAAGACGGGGAATTTCTTCCGGACGGTCTTGCAAATCGCAATCCATTACTACCAGCCATCGTCCGTGCGCCGAGTTTATACCTGCCATGATAGCGCTGTGTTGCCCGAAGTTTCGGGAAAGCCTTAGGCCTATAACTCTCTGATCTTTACTTGCCAAGGTTTTTATTATTTCCCACGGTTTGCCCGGTCCACGATCATCGACAAAGATAAGCTCAAAGCTGGCTGGAATACGAGCCGTAGCGGTAACGACTCGTTCATAAAGAGGAACCAAGGCGCCATCACTTCCGTACACTGGTACGACAATAGAAATATCAGGAATATCTGTCATAAAAAATACCTGGGGAAAGGTTTTATGAAAAAATACCTCTCGTATTTCGTTTTAATTTTGTGACCCGAAAATTTTCGCATAACTGGTTATCAATTTCAACATTTTTTATGTTGTCTGATATTTCTAATTTGTTCATGAAATAGACGTCATTATTTCTTTCTTGACAATAGAACGAACGTTCTACTATGTCTTATTGCTTCGGGATGGAGTTATCCATCCTATGAAACGAGGAAGACATGTCATTGCCGGCAGCCTCATACCACTCACGCCACCCGCAATACTCCCGGGACGATTACATCGAAGCATGATGCATCGAAAAAAGAGGCGTGACGGAGAGGTCTGCCCGAAAAGCGCCTCAAATTGCCTTCATGACGAGCGATACACCTAAATGATGAGCTGCTTGCGCCAGAAGGACCGCCGCCGAACCACATACCGTGTCACTGCCCCTGAGTTTCGCTGCAAAAAAACCTCTGCAAAAAAAACCTCTTGACTTGAGAAAACGGGGTTACTATACTTCCTGCCATCAAAAGCAATGCTTTATCAATATCAATTTTATCAATGAGGAAAAGGGATTGATTCCATATCAGGTTCTTCTCGAAAGAGCAGCGAATTCGCCGGACAGCACGGCATTCATATCAAAAAAATCAGGGGAGGTCAGCTTTTCCCAATTGGCCGAAAGAACCCGACGGTTTGCCAAAGGAATTGCCGATGCCGGGATCGGCAAGGGGGATGTGGTCGGGGCGCTTCTGCCAAACTGCATGGAGCTCGTTGATATCTATATTGCTGCGGGCGCAGTCGGCGCGGTGTTTCAACCTATGGATTTCCGGTTTCAGGGTGAGGAGCTGAAGAACACCCTTGTCAACACGGATGTTAAAATGATTTTTTGCCATCGCTCAGGGGTCAACGAGGCCCTGGAGGCCGTCATTCCGGCATCGATTCAAAAGGTGATAATCGGAGGAGAAAAAGCAGGGTGGACAGCTTACGAAAAAATGTTTGCATCAACCGCCGGAGATATTGCTCCGCCGGAACTGGACGAAGAAAAGGATATCGCCCTTTTCCTTTACACCTCCGGCTCAACATCCGGGATCAAGTGCGTGCCGGTAACCTGGCGACAATTGGATTTCTTCCCGTCCGACCTGATGGATGCCTGGGATCCGGATATTTTCACACGGGGGATTTCACTTCTGCCGTTGAGCCATATCTCAGGCCCCATTGTCATCAATTTCTGCCTTATGTCCGGCGGTTCATACGTAATCACTGACCAGTTGGCGCCGTCAAGCATTATTGAGCTCATCGAAAAACACCGGGTCTCCTGGACACATACAGTACCGTCTATCGCTGGTTTGCTGCTGCGGGGAAAGCCTGAAAAACATGATTTAGGCCATTTCAAATTCATCGCGCTCATGGGAACCAGTGTCCCGGTGAGCCTGCTGAAGGAACTCGAACGGGTCATCCCGTCGGCGGTGGCTGTCCAGGGGTATGGTCTCACCGAGACCTCGCCGCTTATAACCCTCGAAACCCCACAGGATCATAAAAAAAAGATCGGCTCCATCGGCAAGGGACTGGTCGGGGTTGATATCCGCCTTGTGGATAAAAACGGCAAAGACGTACCGGAGGGAGAGCCCGGGGAGATCATCGTGCGTGGTCCAAAAGTATTTTCCGGGTACTACGGCAACCCGAAACTTACCGCGAAGGTGATAAGGGACGGCTGGTTCCATACCGGGGATGTGGCCAGGCGTGATGCGGACGGATTTTATTATCACCTGGGGCGATTAGACGACCTCATCATTACCGGCGGCCTCAACGTATTTCCCGCCGAGGTGGAGGCGGTGGCGGCAAAGTATCCGGGGGTGAAGGAAAGTGTCGCCTACGCCCAACCTGATCCTGAACGGGGAGCTGTCCTCTGCCTGGATGTCTGCCCGTGTGACGGGGCGGAAATCGAGCTTCCCCTGTTGCGCAGGTTCCTTCAGAAACACCTGGCCGCCTATAAGGTCCCGAAACAGATCCATCCGGTTGATGAAATTTCCCACACCCCCACGGGGAAACCCATTCGAGAGCCGAAAAGAGAATCTTAAATGCATCGGAAAGGAACATGGGAAAAAATAAGCAAACAGGTCAGAGATTATAGCGCCGCTGCGGGGTTCTCCCTCGTTGTCAGATGGGTGCGCAAAATGGATTATTCACGCGCTTCGGACTGGGGGGCGCGCCTGGGCCGTTTGGGCTACCGGTTGATCGGGAATCACCGCCGGCGTTCTTTAAAAAATCTCGCCCGTGTGTTTGGGGAAGAAAGATCACCCCATGAACTGGAAAGAATCGCGACCGCTATGTTTGAGAATTTCTTCCGAAGCGGATTTGAGTGTGTCGCCTACTCCCATCTGCCCGCCGTAGAAAAAAAAGAATATGTTCAAATCATTGGAAAAGAAAAGCTGGATGCGGCGCTTGGTTTAGGGCGGGGCGTGATTGCATTGACAGCGCATATGGGCAATTTCCTTATCCTGATGACCCGACTTGCCCTTGAAGGATATGATATCGACCTGTTGGTCAAAAAGATGAAGGATAAAAAGGTTGAGCAGCGGCTGCAAAAATTAAGAGAGGAGTTTAGTCTTAATACAATATATGTAAACCCCAAGATTCAAGCTGCCAAGTCTTCCCTGGAGGCGTTGAAAAACAACCATGTGCTGGTTCTGCTGGGGGATCAAAAACAAGGCGAGGGCGGAGTTGATATAACATTTTTCGGAATGCCGGCAAAGGCCGCTGCAGGCCCAATCTCACTATCCATTTCAACAGGCGCGCCTGTCCTTCCCATGTTCATGGTCCGGAATCCGGATCAGATCACACATACATTGGTTATTGATGCTCCCCTCGAACTGACCCGTACCGGTTCAAAGAAAAAAGACATTGAGATAAATGCGCAAAAATATACGGATGTGATCCAGTCATACGTAGAAAAATATCCTGACCAGTGGATCTGGAACCATAAGCGATGGGCGCAATAACCGATCGACGGAAAGCCATATCACCTGCCACACAGGGAGTCCTAATACTGTGTGCCCCTAATATGCCGCTAGAGCACACCTATGTTTGACGTGCGGTTAATGAGGCATACAAACAAGTGATGAGGAAATTGGAGTCTTTCCGAAAGAACGCAACGCTTACCATCCTCTGTATCCAGGTGATGTTTGTGATGGTGGGGATGGGGCTGGTAAGTCCCATACTTCCGCAGTATGCCCGCGCCTTTGGGGTTAATATCACCATGGTCGGGCTGCTCATCACCATCTTCGGCGTGGCGCGACTGATCGTTGATATTCCGGCCGGGAGGCTGACCGATGGCCTGGGGCGGCGCCTCGTTTCGATTGTCGGTCTCCTCATACTGGCTGCCGGCTCGCTTGGCTGTGGGCTGGCGAGCCATTACTGGGTTCTTGTGGGTTTTCGCTTTATCCAAGGTATCGGTTCGGCAATGTACACCACGGCGGCAAATGTCATGCTTGCCGATATCAGCACGCCGGCCAATCGCGGGAGAGTGATGAGTTTCTATCAGGGAAGCCTGCTTCTCGGCGCCGGGCTGGGTCCGACGGTGGGTGGATTCACCGCTGAGCATTTCGGGCTGGCAGCCCCCTTTTTTGTCTTTGCCCTGTTTTCCCTTCTTGCCAGTCTCTGGGCTTACCTGCGCCTTCCTGAAACCCACCCGGCTTTATCTGCTCAGGCGACGGCGTTAGGGACTGACAACCCCGGCCCTCGGCCGGCTGCGCCGTCAAGGGGGCTGAGGGTTCTGCTGCGAGACGTCAATTTTCTCCTGATTTCCATGATAACCTTCGGCATCTTCTTCATGCGCAACGGGGCGCAAAACCAGATCCTGCCCCTGCTCGGGGCTGAGCGCCTGGGCTTGAGCGAGGGACAAATCGGGTTGGCGCTTACCGTGGTTAGTATCGTTCAATTCCTTACCATCTTTGCCGCCGCCCGTCTCGCCGACCGCTTTAGCAGGAAGGCCGTCATCACCACAGGATGTGTCATTGCCGCCGCCTCGCTATGGATGCTGGGACAAAGCTATACCTACTGGTTCTTTTTTCTCACTTGCATGGTCATGGGGTTGGGCATCGGCATTTCCGGCCCGATTCCCGTCGCCTATGTCGCTGATATTATCCCCAGAGAAAACTACAGCGTCGGCATGGGAGCATACCGCGCCATAAGCGACCTGGGCTTCGTCATGGGGCCTATCCTTATGGGGTGGCTGGCTGATATGAAAGGGTTCGAAATGGCGCTGCTGTTTAACAGCCTGTTTCTATTCCTGAGTGTCCTCATCTTCCACTTCGTGGCTAAGGAGCCGGCACGATATTCGCCCACCTTTTTGTAAGCATCAAGTTTTGCGCTGCCGGTGACAATAAGGGAAGACGGTATCTTTTCGGTGTCATAAATGCCTTTAAGCCATGATTTCCAGTTTTTCATCTTGTGGAGTTCATCAAATATGACAAGCTTTCTGGACCGATCCCATGACTTTTCCAGTAAACTTATCCGCTGTTCGGCGTTATCATAATTGAAATAATCGAAGTCTGCCGTCAGCATCCGGGCAAGCGTTGTCTTGCCTGTCTGCCGCGGACCGGTCAAAAGCACGATTTTTCTTTTCAAATCTGACTGAATGTATTTTTCGAGATATCTTTTCATGCGACCAATTTAGCATGCACTCCGAAAAAGTTGGATAGAAGAAAATTGCTATTCCTGTGAAGCGGGCGTGTGGATTGAAAATCTCAAAAAAATATAGTAAAAAAATGCAAAGGGGGAAAAGCCATGAAAAAACAGCTTTCCTGTCTGTGTTGTGGCAAGTGTTGCTTTGTTGATTTTACAGCCTACGCTCAAGAAGAAGATTATGACCGCTGGCGTGCGGAAAACAGGCAGGACATTCTGGAAATGATCGAGCGCCGTCATCTTGTTTGGGCGGGAGACAGAATGATTTCGTCAGAGACCGGTGATGTTCCAGGGGAATGTCCCTTTCTGTACGGTTCGGGTGATGTGTTTCTCTGCTCGATATACGAGACGCGACCATTGGTTTGCCGCAATTATCAGCCGGGATCATCCGAGTTATGTCCGCAATGGAAAGCGAAGGGGAAAGGGGAAAGAGGAAAGAGTGAATGGTGAAAAAAATCGTTCAATGTTTATAAAATTATGAAGTAAATTATGGAAAAAGCGGGCAGAAGAAGTTATAAAAGAGGTATAAGATGATTGATTTAATTGATGATTTCTGCAAACAGATCATATTCATCGACGGCGGTTATTTTACATTTTACGAATTTGCGGATTCGCGCCCTTGATCTTTTTATGTATGTAACGCCGTCGATCTCCGGAGCCTGCCGGCTGCATCTGCCCGTGAAAGCGTAGTCGCTGCGGTCTATTTTTTCTTCAATGAGCACATCCTGAACGGATCCGATCAATGATTTGTTGATGGCGAGGGAAATGGCTGTCTGCTCATTCATGATTGTTTCGCGACGGCGTTCTTTTTCCTTTTCGGACACATGAGATTTTAATTTAGCGGCGCTTGTTCCTTCTTCGCGTGAATAAGTAAAAACACCGAGATGGTCGAATTTTGTTTCGTTGATAAAATCAAGCAATCTGTTGAATCTTGTCGGTGTTTCTCCCGGAAATCCGACAATGAGCGATGTTCTCAGAGCAACATCAGGAATTATTTGACGTATCCGGGAGATAACTTCTTCGATTTTGGTTTTGGTTACTTTACGATTCATTGCCTTTAGAATATCATCATCAATGTGTTGAATGGGCAGGTCAATATAGCGGCAAATTTTTTCGTTGGCGGCAATGGTTTCCAGCAAATCAACGGTGACTCGTGCCGGATGGGTATAGAGAAGCCGTATCCACTTGATGCCTTTGGCTTTTGCCATATCGTTTAACAGAGAAGATAAGTGCGGTCGGCCTTTTAAATCTCTTCCGTAAGTTGTCGTATCTTGAGCTACAATTATGAGTTCTTTTATTCCTTTTTGGGCCAGTATTTCGACTTCCTGAAGGATATCATCCGGTTTGCGGCTTCGTGCCGGTCCGCGAAGGGAAGGTATAACGCAGTAAGAACAACGGTTGGAACAGCCTTCAGAAATTTTTAAATATACGCTCGAAGTTTTTGAAGATAATACCCTGGGATACTGAGAGTTCATGAGAAAATCAGGTTTCGTGATTACGGATTGCCTTTTGAAATTTTCCTGATTTAATTTGTTCAGATGGCTGGCGATGTTGCCGACTTCCCCTGTACCGATAAACAAATCTACCTCCGGTATTTGTGTGAAAAATTCCCGGCTGTAACGCTGGGCAAGACAACCGGCAACAACGATTCGAAGTTGTGTGTTATTTTTCTTTTTTTCTTCGACCAGAGTTAATATTTCTTCAATTGCTTCTTCCTTGGCGGGATTGATGAAAGCACACGTATTGACTATTACAACATCAGCGTAGTCATTTTCATCAGTTAGCTGATAGCCGGATTGATTTAACAGGCCTGCCATAACTTCCGAATCAATCAGATTTTTCGGACAGCCCAGCGTAATTATGCGTACTTTATTTGATTTCTTCAACTGGGGAGCTTTCTAATAAGAACTTTTCTGGGTTTTGCGCCGTCGGACGGACCGACAATTCCCTCGGCCTCCATTTTTTCAATTATGCGCGCCGCCCTGTTGTAACCGATTTTCATGTAGCGCTGGACAAGTGATATGGATGCTTGTCCCAGTTCACCGACCAGCGCCACGGCTTCGTCATATTTTTCATCGAAATCATCATCACCTTCATGCTGGGTTTGTGCGGCGGCCAAAGCAAATTTTTCAATTGAGGAATCATACGCAGGCTGGGCCTGCATTTTGATGAAATCAACAATACGTGAAATTTCCTTGTCCGAAACGTAGGCGCCATGAATTCGGGAAAGCCTGGATGTCCCCGGTGGAATGAAAAGCATATCTCCGGCGCCGAGAAGCTTTTCCGCTCCCTGTTGATCAATGATCGTGCGCGAGTCAATTTTGGAAGAAACCTGAAACGAAATACGCGTGGGAAAGTTGGCCTTAATCAAACCGGTGATAACGTCAACAGAGGGTCGTTGCGTGGCTATGATGAGGTGAATTCCCGCCGCCCGCGCCATTTGCGCCAGACGTGTCAGTGATTCTTCCACGTCCCGCGGCGCAACCATCATCAGGTCGGCTAATTCATCGATGACTACGACAAGGTAAGGAAGCTTTGTGTGTTTTATTTGTTGTTCAGCATCGGTGTTTTCATTTGTATCGGTTGTCCTTTCGGATTCAATATCGGGATCAACCTGTTTGGGCAGCGCCAGAACAGTTTTACTTTTCAGGCCTTTTAAAAGCAGTTCGTTATAAGCATCAATGCTTTTTGCCTTGAGATCGTTGAGTATCCGATAGCGTCTTTCCATTTCTTCCACTGTCCAGCGCAGAACCTGTGAAGCTTTTTTCGGATCGACAACAACGGGATGAATCAGATGCGGAATGCCTTCGTATGAGGAAAGTTCAAGTCTTTTGGGATCGATCATGAGGAATTTCACATCATCCGGATGAGCTTTAAAGAGAATACTGCAAATCATGGCATTGAGAGCGACACTTTTTCCCGAACCGGTAGTGCCGGCAATAAGCAAATGGGGCATTCTTGTCAGATCGGCGACCACGGGTGTGCCCACAAAATTAACACCAAGTGCAATCGGCAGACGGAAAGATGATTCCAGAAAAGCATCGTTGGCGATGACTTCTTTGAGAAAAACCTGCTCTCTCTTAAGATTGGGTATTTCAATGCCGATGACAGATTTTCCGGGAATAGGAGCCAGAATGCGGATACTTGGCGCCATTAGCGCTAAAGCCAGATCATCGGAGAGATTGACTATTTTGTTGATCTTGACGCCAGGCGCCGGTTCCAGCTCATACATTGTAATGACAGGTCCCGGCATAACTTCCACAACGCGACCGTTGACACCGAAATCGGATAATTTCTTTTCCAGAATACGGGAATTGGTTACCAAAGCGTCGCGTTTTACCCGGACATCCTTATGTTGAACTTCTTCCAGCAAGGTAAGCGGAGGCATCTGGAATTTTTCATCAGCGCCGGTCTTTCCAAAATTTAAATTGGTTTGTTCGATTTTTTTGAAATTAATTTTTTTAACAACCGGCGGAGTATCTTCGATTATCGTCGGTTGAGGTTTTTTTTCTGTTTTTACACTATTGTGAATATAACCGACAAAAGATGAAATGCGGCTTTTGCAGAGATTATACAGCGCTACAGTAAATTGTGAGATTTTTTCCGTTACAGACATAATGGAAAATTCAATCATAAAAGTCAGCGCTATTACAAAAGTCAGAATCAAGACGATATAAGTTCCCGCAACGTTGAAAGATATGCGGAGAAAGTCAACAATGGAAACACCTATTAAGCCGCCGATACCGTTCTTCAGCGATTCCCTGTAAACGGTTATGCTCCCGGGAAAAAGAAGAGCTGCAAGTCCTGAAAAGGATAGGATAAAAAATACAAATCCTACGATTCTTTTGGTGTTAATAATAAATGCCGGCCGCAAAAAGTATTTAAAACTGCATGCCAGAAGAATGAACGGAAAAACAAATGAGGAAATTCCTAAAAGACGAATCAGGGAATCGGCAGCGTAAGATCCGACTTTACCTGTGAAGTTATGCGTTGATTTGCCGCTGACAACAAAGTGGGTAAATGAAGGATCTTGCGGACGGTAAGAAACGAGACACAAAAGTAAAAATAAAGCCAGGGAAAGACAAATCACTCCTTTAATCTCCCGGATTCTTTTATTATGCTTTTGTTGGTCGGTTATTTTTTCTTCCATATTTTTGTTTTTTTACTTTAAAATAATAATTTGTCAACATCAAGAATTATTCCAGAAAAAAGGAGATTTGACAAGAAATGCGCTATAGTGTCTTCCGCACGTAAGGCATTGGCTATGTTCCTCCATACTTTATCGCCAAGCTGATGGCCATAGGTATTATTTAAAATTTTAAAATTATCGGTGTTTTTCATGATGGGGCAGCGGCTGCTCGTAATTATTATTGCTTGACACATTTTCGTTTAAAGCAAGAAGTTGTAAAGTGTATTCGCCGGCTTTCCGGAAATCATTGTGATAGGGTTCTTCTGTTATCTATTAAGAAAAAGCAGAGTAAGCAATCCTAATGACCAGCAATAATAGGCAAAGAATTTTAAACGCGCTTCGCGGATCACAAGAAAAAAGAGCTTAAGGGATATGAAACCGGCTGTCATGGAGCAAATAAAACCGACAAAGTAAAGCCAAATTTCCGAAGACGGAATTTGTTTGAAATAGCCGGATTCTAATATTACAGCCCCGCTGACGGCCGGTAGAGAAAGCAGAAAGGAAAAACGTGCCGCTGAAGTGCGGTTCAACCTGCGGAAAATACCGATGGTTATGGTAGCGCCGGAACGGGAAATGCCCGGCAACAGAGCAACAGCCTGGGCCAGTCCGATAAAAATGCTGTCGGCAAGATTCATATCTTTTTCATCGCGCCGAGCATTTTTGACTTTATCGGAGAAAAACAATAAAAGTCCTGTGATGATTAAAAAAAATGCGGCTGCGTGAGCGGATTCAAAGATACTGTGAATATAGTCTTTGAATAGCAGACCGAAAAAGGCAGCGGGTATGGTACCGATAATCAAAAAGATGATGATTCTTCTTAAGTGGAGATTTTCCTTTTGGGCAAAAAGTGTCGTGTCTCGTTGCGGCAAAAGAGCCCTGAACATGTTGTGTATATCAAGACGGAAATAGAATACGACGGCAAACAGTGTTCCCAGGTGAAGTATGGCATCAAACGCAACACCCGGTTGATGGAAATCCGGCAGGAAACTCTGAAGGATAACCAGATGGGCGGAACTGCTTACAGGGAAAAGTTCGGTTAATCCCTGAACGATTCCCAGAATTATAACGGTTGAAAGGTTCAAGTAGCCTCACTTCCCAGGGTTTGAGCTGTTAAATTTTCCGTGTTTTGCCGGTAATTATAATTCTTAATGATAGTATTCCTGACCTTTTCTATCAACTCCTGACGGTTTTCAATATTAAAATTTTTTGTTTCTATTGGTTTGCCGATGATCAGTTTTATTTGGCAGGGAAATATTTTCAGCGATTTTTGTGGCATAATTCCGTCACTGCCGATTATAGAAACAGGTACAATAGGTGCGCCTGACTCAATGGCAAGATAAAAAGCTCCCTTTTTAAAAGGTTTGATTTCGCCCTTACGACTTTTTGTGTCCTCCGGAAAGGTCATAATTGATTTTCCTTTCCATATTTGCAAAACGGCTTTATCGATGTTTTTCAATGCTTCTTTTAAATTTTTCCGGTCTATTCCAATGTATCCTGCACTTTTCAATACCGCGCCGAATATAGGAATGCTGAGTAATTCTTTCTTGACGATCCAACGAAATTGTACGGATATATAAGCCAGAGCAATTAAAATATCGAAATCGCTCTGATGATTAGCCATAAAAATTTGAGGTTTATCGTGTAAGAGATTTTCTCTGCCGATTACTTTGACTTTTATATTGCATATCAAAAGCAAAATCCTGGCCCAAAGAGTGGCTACTTTGTGAACTTTATTATCGGAATCTGAGAAAATTGAAAAAACTATAGACCAGAAGGACATGAATGCGGTTAAAACTAAACCTAAAGTCAGTAATAGTACTGAATAAATCATAAACGTCTTTACCCCTGAGACTAATTATTTACGTCGCATAGCTTATTCAGGATAGTCTATTTAGCAAGATATTATTGTGCTTTGCTTGTAAATGCCTGGTTTTAATAAAGTTGAAATTTCACGGATGAGCTTTTACTTGATAATTTTATTGAAGTCAATAATGAAATATATTTTTTAGAAAACATTTGACAAATTAAGGTCTTGGTAATAATATTACGCAGCTTTTTATGACGAGGGCGCTATAAGCGCTTTTTTTAGTTTTCAGAATTAATTGCAGGACTTATATCCGTAATTTTTAGAGGAGTTTTTCTCAAAGCGTGCATAGAATTCTAACAAAAAGAAGGGCTTTAGAAATTATCGCTGATTTTTCACATGCCGGGGTTCTTGTGGTCGGAGATGTGATGGTCGATCATTTCATCTGGGGAAATGTTTCCCGAATTTCTCCCGAAGCGCCCGTGCCTGTAGTTGATGTCCAAAAAGACAGTATTATGCTGGGCGGTTGCGCCAATGTTCTTAACAACATTTATGCTATGGGCGCTAAAGTTTATGTTGCCGGGGTTATCGGATCGGATAATATCGGAAGAAAATTAGTCGCGGAGTTGCGTGGAAGAAAGATTGAAACAAAAGGAATAGTTGTGGAAAGAAGACGGCCAACTACTTTAAAGACGAGGATTGTTGCACATGGTCAACAAATGGTGCGTTTTGATAAGGAAAATAGAAAACCTATTCCTCAAACCAGTATCGATAAAATCCTGGAATATGTTGAATCTTTGCGCAAGAAAATCGGAGCTGTCGTTATTTCCGATTATAACAAAGGAGTTGTGTCCAGAGAACTTATTGAGGGAATAAAAAAGATAACGGCAGATTTGAATATAATCATTTGTGTTGATCCGAAACAAAACAATTTTTCCATATACAAAGGTGTACATGTGATCACTCCCAACCATTATGAGGCTCAGCGTGCTGCCGGCATGGAAATAACAAATTCCGATGATCTTCAGCGATTAAGCGAAACTCTTTTAAGAAAGTATGCTTTCCAAACCATGCTCATTACACGCGGGGAAGAAGGCATGAGTCTTTTTGAAAACGGCAGGGAAATTGTTCACACTTATTTTCCTGCTCAGGCCAAGGAAGTTTATGATGTGACCGGTGCAGGCGATACGGTTATCGGTATGCTTGCTTTAGGCCTGGCTGCGCGCGCCGATATTAAGGAAGCAACATGTTTGGCTAACTTAGCCGCGGGTATTGTGGTAGGGAAAATCGGTACGGCCACTGTTTCGCAGAGAGAATTATTAGAAGTATTATGAGCAAGCCGAATCCGATGGAACCGGTAAAGTTGTTCTTCAGCATTTTTGCTAAAGAAACAACACTGTTGAATGATACGATAGAAATTTTATCTTCTGCTTATGGACAGCCGGATTTCATAAGCGAAGAAATGTTGTTTGATTATACGGATTATTATAGCGTCGAAATGGGCCATAGTCTTGTGCGGCGCTATTTGTCTATGGAAGAATTGATAAGGCCGGAGAACTTGCCCGACATTAAACTGGCAACAAATGAGATTGAGAATAAAACTGCATTGAATTTACAACGGCAGGTAAATATTGATCCCGGTTATATATCCAAAGCACATTTGATATTGGCTACCGGCAAGGCATACACTCATCGTCCATACCTGAGGGATGGGATTTATGCAGACTTGACGCTTGTTTATCAGGGAAAGAAGTTTTGTCCGCTGCCTTGGACATATCCCGATTATGCGGATGAGAAACAACTTTTGATGCTTGATAAAATCAGGTCCAGATATTTGTTGCAGTTAAAAATGCAGCAACAGTTATAAAGAACACGCAAAGTTCATTAAGTTGATATACGGGGTATAAATGATAAAAAGCATGACCGGTTATGGCCGGATGGAAACAGTCCAAGACGGAAGAAATATCGTTGTAGAGGCTAAATCTGTAAATCATCGTTTTCTCGAGATAATACTGCGGATGCCTTCAGCGCTTTTCTCTTTGGAAATGGATTTTAAAAAGAAAATTAGTGAACGATTCAAACGAGGGCGTATCGAAGTATCAATACGGCTGAACGGAGAGAACACCGATATTCTCCCGCTGAATTTGAATATGGAAATTGCCCGTAATTATTTTGATGTTTTAAAAAAACTTAAAGCAGAATTTAATCTGAAATCTCCAATTACGTTAAAGACTATAGCCGACTTTCGTGATATTTTTACTCCACCTGCCGAAACTCAATTGAGTCCGGGCTTTTTGAGTCATGTGGAAAAAATGTTTTTGGAGTCGTTGACTATGTTAGGTAATATGCGGCAGGAAGAAGGATTGATCTTGTATCAGGATATGGATATGAGGCTGAAGAGCATTAAAGGAATCCTGCAAACTATTAATTTGCGTGCGCCGCAAGTAGTTGTTGAGTATCAAAAACGTCTTTCTGAAAGAATTAAGGAATTAACCGAAGGATTGGAACTGGATGAATCCCGTCTGGTTCAGGAAGTCGCAATTATGGCTGAAAGAAGTGATATTACGGAGGAAATCGTGCGGATGCATAGTCACATCAGCCAGTTTGAGGAATTTTTGTTAAGTGATGGAATAGAAGGAAGGAAAATTGATTTCTTGTTGCAGGAAATGAATCGTGAAATTAATACGATTGGTTCAAAAGTCAGCGATGTGGAGATAACTCGTCAAGTGATTGAAGTTAAAAGTGAATTAGGTAAATTGCGTGAGCAAGCGCAAAATATTGAGTAAGTATTATGACAAGAGGATTATTTATAGTTGTTTCTGCACCATCGGGGACAGGGAAAAGCACTATCTGCCAAAAGTTGCTGCAGGCCTGTCCGGAAATTAAATTTTCGGTTTCCTATACATCCAGGCCTCCACGCCCCAATGAAGTAAACGGAAAAGATTACCATTTTATTTCTCGTCAGGAATTTCAGTCTCGTATTGATCAGGGTGAGTTTGTCGAATGGGTGGAGAATTACGGCAATTTATACGGATCTTCCAGGAAAATAATGGAATCAATTCTTCATAACGGTCAGGATTTGCTGCTGGATATCGAACCACGAGGGGCAAAGAATATAAAACAAAAGTTTAGGGGGGGTGTTTATGTTTTTGTGCTTCCCCCGTCCCGGGATGAACTTTTAAGACGCCTGGAAGGACGAGGATGCGAAACCGGTAAAGTTATCAAAGATCGATTCGATCAGGCCGAAAGCGAATTAAAAGAAATTTCATGGTATGATTATATAATTTTTAACAAGGATTTAGAAACAGCAGCAGATCAATTGATTTCTATTTATAAAGCTGAAAAATGTAAAAGAAGAAGGTTGCGAAGTGAAATTAAAAAGTTTATCAAGAAAAATAATATATTTTAAGGAGATTTTGGATTAATGGCTAGGATTACAATAGAAGATTCTTTACTTGCTGCCAAAACCAGATTTGGGCTTGTTTCACTGGCGTCAAAGCGCGCGCATCAATTGTTGAAAGGAGCAACACCATTGGTGGCCAGTAAAAACAGAGAGATTGTGTTGGCTTTACGCGAAATTGCTGCGGGCAAGGTCGTTTATGCCAATCCTGAATATTTAAACGGAACGCAGGAAGATTTCAAACCGATTCCGGATAGTTCTGAGTTCATCGGTGATGAGGAATACGTTGATTGAGTCGGCAAGGAATAAATTAATCTTTGCTCTTGATGCTGACAATTATAAGGAAGCTTTATCCTGGATAAAGCTTCTCTCCGGACATGTCGGTATGTTTAAAGTCGGCAAGGAATTGTTTACTTCTGTCGGACCAAAAATAATTGAAAGTATCAAAGAAAGAGGCCAGAAGGTATTTTTAGATCTGAAATTTCATGATATTCCCAATACAGTTGCCCGTGCTGCCCAGGCCGCCGTTAGATTGAATGTTGACATGTTTAATGTGCATGCCTCAGGTGGCAAACAGATGATTAAGGAAGCAGTTGCCGCCGCCCGGGCTTGTGCTGATAAAATAACCGCTACTCGACCAATTATTTTGGCGGTTACGGTGCTTACCAGTTTGAATGATGCTGATCTGGCAGAAATTGGTTTTTCAGGGACAACCGGTGAACAAGTCATTCATTTGGCCAGGTTAGCAAAAAATGCAGGAGTGTCTGGTGTCGTAGCTTCAGCACAGGATATTGAACTTTTGCGCTCGAATTTTGATGATAAATTTATAATCGTAACTCCGGGTATACGCAGTGTCGGCTCAACAGCAAAAGACGATCAAAAAAGAACTCTCAGCGCCTATGAAGCTATAAAAAGAGGTGCCGATTATATTGTTGTGGGAAGACCGATTAGCACGGCCCCCAAACCTCTGGAAGCTTGCAGGCAAATTGTTCACGAAATTGCTGGTGGTTTAACAACAAGATAATTAAGTCACGAAAATGGGAAACAGAAAATGGAGGTAGTTTACGGTATAAATTCCATTAATACCCTCCTTCAACAGCAGAAAGGCCGGCTAAGAAAAATTATCATTGCTTCCGGCCGAGGTGGATCTTCCATAAAAGAAATAATAGAATTAGCCGGACAAAAAGTAATTCCAGTTGAATTTAATCAGCGAAAATATTTGGATGAATTGGCAGGGACTTCTGATCATCAGGGAGTTATAGGCCTGTGCCGGAATTTTATTTATGCTGATCTGGATGAAATAATAAGAAACCGTAATCAATCTTTTAATTTTGACTTAGTCTTAGTTCTTGACAGTATCATTGATCCCCATAATCTGGGGTCAATAATTCGCACTGCTCATTGTTTGGGTGCGAACGGTGTAATTATTCCTGAAGACAGAGCGGCTTCGGTTACGGCGGTTGTTAATAAAGCTTCCGCGGGAAGTGTTACGCAAATACCTATTGCCAAAGTTGTTAATATATCGCAAACTATAGATTACCTGAAAGATAAAGGGTTTTGGGTTTTTGGAGCGGAAACTCGTGGTGGAGGTAATTTACAGGAGATGGACTTTAATTGTTCTGTAGTTCTGGTACTAGGAGGGGAAGCCAAAGGTATCAGACCCCTGGTGAGAAAAAAATGTGATTTTTTACTGACAATTCCCATGGCTGGAAACTTTGATTCATTAAATGTTGCTGTAGCTTCCGGTATTATCCTGTATGAGATATTTTGTCAGCGTCACCGAAAAATGGAAATTAAGAAATAAACAATTAACTGTTCCCATTAAATTTTCTAATTTAACTAGTTGAATTTATATGGAAATTATTTTACACTAATAAAATATTATAGTCATTCCAATGTAAGAAAAGGATTTTAAAATATGCCGATTTTTATTTGGGAAGGTATAACAAAAAAGAATGAAGTAAAAAAGGGAGAGATGGAAGCTGCCGATGAGATGGCCGTTCGTGGATTGTTACGCCGGCAGGGATATAAATCCATTGAAGTAAAGTTAAAACCTAAAGATATTTCCGAGTACTTACCCTTTTTAAAAGGGAAGGTAAAAGAAAAAAGTGTCGTTGTCTTTTGCCGGGTTTTTTCTACGATGATCAATGCCGGGCTGCCGCTTATTCAGTGTCTGGACCTTTTGGCTCAACAAGAGCAAAATAAGAACTTTGCTAAAATTATCCGGTCAATAAAAGAGGATATAGAAGGGGGAACCAGTCTGACCAACGCTTTAAGAAAATACCCACAAATATTTGATGAGCTTTTTGTGAATTTAATTGCCGCCGGTGAAGCAGGCGGTATGCTGGATGTTATCTTGGAACGTCTTTCCAATTATATGGAAAAGGCTTTAAGATTAAAGCGTCGAGTTAAGGGTGCAATGACTTATCCCATAGCTGTTTTGGTTATAGCTATTTCTGTAGTTACTTTATTACTTCTTAAGGTTATTCCTGTATTCAAGAAAATGTTTGAAGGGATGGGCGGGCAATTACCAGGTCCTACTCAATTCTTAATTACTGCAAGTGAATTTACCCAGCATTATTTTATATACATGCTAGCTTTATGTGTTGTATTTTATATGATCTTTTTGAGATTTTATAAAACGGAAAAAGGCCGCCTTGCTGTCGATTCCATGTTACTTAAACTGCCGATATTCGGGATATTGTTAAAAAAAGTTGCTGTGGCCAAATTTTCGCGAACACTCTCGACAATGATGACTTCCGGTGTTCCTATTTTGGAAGGATTAAGCATTGTCAGTAAAACTTCCGGCAATAAAGTTGTCGAAAATGCTTTAATGAAAACACGCCAAGGTATCAGTGAAGGCCGTTCCATAGCTGAACCATTGGCGGAAACGGAACTTTTTCCACCCATGGTCATACAGATGATTTCCGTAGGAGAAGCCACAGGCGCTCTTGATTCTATGCTTAGTAAAATTGCCAATTTTTACGACGAAGAAATTGATGTTGCGGTGGATTCAATGACGGCTCTTTTAGAGCCGGTAATGATAGTTTTCCTAGGGGGAATTGTTGGCAGTATGATTATAGCGATGTATCTGCCGATCTTCAAACTTGCATCCGTTGTCGGTTAATAAATATATTAAGCAGCAGAACAGTCTGTAATCAATGGCAGATTGTCTTCAACTATGCGAAATATTTCCCAATTCTGATATATTGGAAATAGATCATCAGACTCGCAAACTTTAATACGTTTTACTTTTGAAGGTTGAGTCTTATCACAACTTGTGAGTTTAACGCACTTTGTCTTTGGAAACTAATCTCTCATTAATTTACTGATTCCAATAAGCCTATAGCGACGCTATAGTGCCATTTTATGGTATTTAGGTTGTTAGCTGTTGGCAATAGAGTTAAAAAGAAAATGGTCGGGATGGCGCGATTTGAACGCGCGACTCCTGCGTCCCGAACGCAGTGCCCTACCAAACTGGGCCACATCCCGACACGGCACGGAAGATATAAAATTTCTTTCCAATTGTCCACTTTTTTTATTGCGCTTTTTTTATTGCGAAACTCCAATTATGCAAGCTAAGCGTGGCGAAATTGGTTAGTTGAGCTATCTTAAGCGCAAGCCTAGGGTAAGGAGACTCAAATTTCATAAACAAAAGGTTCTGAAACTTGTGTCTCATACCCGTGATTCAGTTGTAATTCATACTTAGAGATTAATAGCTGAATTCTATATTCTTTTGCCAAAAATCATTTTATATATAATTGTATTTTATTTAAGGGCATGTTATAAATATATAAATTATTATACAAAGGATATAGTTTGGTGATTATTTACGATTTAAAATGTGAAAAGGGACACACATTCGAAGGCTGGTTTAAGGATCGGCAAGCCTGGATTTCACAAAATTCACAAAACCTGATTTTTTGTCCAGTGTGTAATAGCTCGGATATTGAAGTTGTTCCTTCTTCAATTACAATTCTCGGAAAAGATTCACGGGGAGCAAATAAGACTCAGGAAAAGGGTCTTTCTCCGGCTAATTCCCTAAAAATATTACAACAATATATTGATAATAGTTTCGAAGATGTGGGTAATAAATTTGCCGAAACTGCCTTAAAAATACATTATGGGGATGAAGAAAAACGAAATATCAAAGGCACCAGTACGCCGCAAGAAGAAGAAAATTTAAGGGAAGAAGGCGTTCAGTTTTTTAAAATTTCTTTACCCAAAATGGATAGTTGATCAATCCAAATTATGTGGAATTAGCCGGCTCCCGCCGGGGGAGTCACTTTGTTGTCCGGCATGCTTTAGACCG
>MAEO01000005.1 GCA_001683985.1 Smithella sp. M82 | reverse complement strand
TTTTGACTATAGTGTTCCGGGTGCGGTCTGTGCGGCCCGTGGATAAAGTAATGAAGCAACGAACCACCGATCACACCGCCCGCGGCAACTAGACTCAACGGCTTCAAAACATCTTTCCACACAAATATCGACTTCGATACTTTGGGATCAACCGGCAGTTCATCATAAACTTCCGGTTTAAACTGGAGCACATAAATAACATGCGTTCCACCGACAAATTTATCGCCGTACACATTCGCGTCGCCGCCCAGTTTTTCAACCTTCGCGTAGGCTTTTTTAATCATCTCGTCTTTCGGGCCAATGGACAAAGCGCCCGTCGGACAGGCCTTGACACACGCGGGCGGAAGGTTTTCCTTAATTCTCGAATAGCAAAGATCGCATTTGGTAACTTTTTCCGTTTCCTTGTTATAACGTGGAATATCAAACGGACAGGCCGCGATGCATTCTTTGCACCCGATGCATTTGTCACGATGAACACCAACCGTCTTAATGTCCGTATAATACAGAGCGCCGCTGGGGCAAACTTTTACGCAGGAAGCATCCGTGCAGTGCATGCAACCGTCTTTACGGAAAATCCACTGGAAGTTCCCATCCTTATCTTCATATTCCTGAAAACGGATCAGCGTCCATGTATTCCACTGCAAATCGGGCGGATTCTGGTACGTGCCGGTTTGCTTTGTTCTTAAACCGGGCATTTCATTCCACTGTTTGCAGGCCACCTGGCAACCGCGACAGGCGGTGCACAGGGTTGTATCAATCAATTTTACGAGTTCATTTCCATTCATAGTCTATTCTCCTCAAGACTTTTCTACGTTGACCATGAACGCCTTGTACTCGGGGCAGAAGGTGTTCGCGTCACCAACGGTTGGGGTTAATACATTCGTGCTGTCACTGCTGCTGTTTTCGGGAAAGAGCCAGCCGTAATTGAAGGGCATGCCGACCTGATGCACTGTTTTCCCTTCAATCGTAAACGGTTTGAAGCGTTTGGTCACCATGGCCACGCAGGGCGCTTCACCACGAATTGAGGAAACCTTGACTCGGTCACCGTTTTTAATACCTTTTTCTTCAGCCAGTTTATCACCTATTTCCACATACAATTCCGGCTGCATTTCCAGAAGCCATGCCTGCCAACGAGTTAGAGCGCCGGAGCACCAGTGCTCGGTGCAGGAGTACGTGGTGCAGACATAGGGGAACTTCTCGCTGGCGCCGGCAACTTTATCCATCTCGCCTTTGAAGATTTCGATAGCCGGATTGTTAAGTTGCGAAGACATCGGGTTCTTCGTCAGCGGGCTTTCCAGCGGTTCATAATGCTCGGGGAAAGGACCTTCGGCCATGCCGGGTCCAAACAAAGCGCCCAGACCATCTTTCTGCATGATGAAGGGATACTTGCCTTTGGCCTTATCTGCCATGGGCGGCCAGGGCCCGTCGGGCACATCGCCCACCCATTTATCGCCCTTCCATTCCAGAATGTTGCGTTGGGGGTTGTAGGGCTTGCCGTGAACATTGCAGGAAGCTCGATTGTAAAGGATGCGGCGATTGACCGGCCAGGCAAAAGCCCAATTGGGGAAAAGGCCAAGGCCTGTCGGGTCTTCCTTACCCCTGGATTGCATCTTGTTGATGCCATCGGCGGTGTAGCTGCCGGATATAACCCAGTTGCCGCATGCTGTCTTGCCATCCGCCTGAAGATTACCGAAGGTCGGAACACACTGGCCTTTCTTAAACAATGTCGTCGTCCCTTTGGCCTTATCTTCGATAACCGTATCTTCCAGGAAGACACCGTTGATCCGTTTGGCTACTTTGATAACATCAAAGCGTCCTTTGTCATTCAGGTAATCCCAATAGAGGTTCACAATCGGTTCAGGACATGCGCCGCCCTCTTTGGCATAGAGTTTTTTAACCGCATTCATAATCTTGATTTCTATTTCACCCACAGGAATGGCGTCACCGGGCGCCTCGGCGGCCTTGTATTTCCACTGAACCCAGCGGCCGGAGTTGCTCTGCGACCCTTCCTTTTCCATGCTCGCAGAAGCGGGAAGCAGGAAGCATTCCGTCTTGATCTTTGCGGGATCGACGCCGGGCCCTCTCCAGAACTGATAGGTTTCGTTGTCAAAGATATTTTCGCCAATCAGCCAGTCCAGATTCTGGAGCGCTTTGCGGACCTTGTTGGAATTCGGCGTGCTGACGGCCGGATCCGCGCCAATGCAAAAGAATCCCTTGATCTTGCCCTCGTACATCTTGTCGAACATGTGCATGGTGGAATAAGCTTTCCCGTCGTCCATCTTGGGCAGCCAGTGATAACAGAATTCATTGTCCTTGGTTGCCTTTTTGTCCCAAAGGGATTTCAGGAAGCTGACAAAGAATTTGGGATAATTCGTATAGTAGTTGGCCGACTGGGGATCCTTGGATTCCGGCGTATATTTTTTCAAATAATGTTCCAGCGTATCCAATGACCCGGAAGGCGTTTTCAAATAGCCGGGAAGAACATTGTAAAGAATCGCATGGTCTGTAGAACCCTGAACGTTGGGTTCGCCGCGCAGAGCGTTGATGCCGCCGCCTGCGATACCCATATTGCCCAGCAGCAATTGAATAATCGACATGGCCCGAATGTTCTGGCTTCCGACAGTATGGTGTGTCCAGCCCAGCGCGTAACATTCCGTCCCTGCTTTGTCCGGACGGCCGGTGGCGCTGTAGGCCTGATAAACTTTCAGCAGGTTTTCTTTGGAAACACCGGTAATGCTGGAAACCTTATCCAACGTGTAACGGGAGTAGTGCTTTTTCATCATTTGAAGAACACAGCGGGGATCAGAAAGGGTCATATCCCGCTTGGGAATACCGCTTTCATTCTTATCAAATGTCCATGTGTCTTTTTCATACTTTCTTTTCTGCGCATCGTAGCCGGAGAAAAGACCGTCATTAAAAGAGAAGTCTTTGTTTACAATAAATGACGCGTTGGTGTAATTGACTACGTAATCTTTGAAGTATTTGTTGTTTTCCAGAATATACTTGATCATACCACCCAGGAAAGCGATATCCGTACCGGAACGAAGCGGCACATGAAAATCGCAGCGTGCGGAGGTACGTGTATAACGGGGATCAACATGGATAATTGTTGCTCCCTTTTCCTTTGCCCTCATAATCCACTTGAAGGCGATGGGGTGATGCTCGGCAGCATTGCTGCCCATAATCAGAATAACATCAGCATTTTTTAAATCAATGTAGTGGTTCGTCATCGAACCGCGTCCGAACGACTCTCCCAGAGCCGCTACAGATGGACTGTGTCAGACCCTGGCCTGGTGGTCGATATAGACAATCCCCAGAGCACGCGCCATGACCGTAATCAGCCAGCATTCCTCGTTGTCCACATTGGAACTGCCATAGTGACCGATTGTCTCGCAACGATTGACCACTTCACCCTTGGCGTTCTTTGTTACAAAATCTTTGTCACGTGTATCCTTGATCAGACGGGCAATGCGGGAAATAGCGAAATCCCAGTCCTTTTCTTCCCACTCTGTTCCATAAGGTTTACGATAGAGAACCTTTGTCAGCCGGTGTTTGTTAGCTTCGGTCAGATCGAAGAAACCCGCGCCCTTGGCGCAAAGCGACCCCTCATTGACAGGATGATCGGCGTCGCCTTCAATGTTAATGATCTTTCCTGTTGCTTTGTCTGTACTGCAGATCAGGCCGCAACCAACCGAGCAATAGCAACAAGTCGTTATTGTCTGTTTTGCAGCCTTCACACGGTTCATCTTGCCTAACTCGTCCGCGTATGCCTTTGTCGGTTTAAGATTAAGCCCCAAGCCGGATAGCGCAATCCCGCCTCCGACGGCGCCGGACAGAGTTAAAAAACCTCTTCTTGTTATTCGCATAAAAATCCTCCCCAATACCTCTGTCTTTTTTTGGTATATGTCAAACTTGGCACATACTGACCGAAAGTCACAAATAAGTCAATATGTTATATAAAACATATATATACACAGTAGTAGAATAAAAAAACCAATGATGATCAGTCAGAATTATCATCGTAAAAAAATCTGGCCGATGAATTTTGTTGACATTTAATTGAATTTTTTTAAAATAAAAAAATTCAATTAAATAGAGGAGATACTCCATGGAAATTAAGTGTAAAGTCTGGATTGAAAAAAACGGCAAGGTTATTTTCGGCAAGGGCCGTGATAACATTCTTAAAGCTATAGATGAACAACACAGTCTCAATGCCGCCGCTAAAAAACTGGGGATGTCTTATCGCGCAGCATGGGGTAGACTGAAAGCCTCTGAAGAACGAATGGGAATGAAGTTGGTCGAAACCGGCGCAAAGGAAAAATCTTTACAGCTGACACCTCTGGCCCGAAAAATAATAGATCGTTTCGATAAATTGGAAAGTGATGTGGAAAATCTCTTACACACGGCGGATAAAGATTTTCAGAAGTTGACTGATAACGATAGAAAATAATTTGAAATTATAAGTATTTTGATTTTAAAAAGAAAAATTGGGTTTTACTTTCAAGAAACTTAATAATCAGCCATTAAAAAAATTTAAGCCTTTAAGCCTTTAATAATAATACTTATACTTTCCTTGACAGTAGAATGGATCCTTTCCATTCGTTTTATCGGATTACCAGTAAAAACATAAAGTGAAATAATGCCATTCAACATCCCCCAAATTGCATTTTGCATTCTCCAAATGTTCTCGATTGGAGAAAATTCACCGGAAGAAATGCCTTTTTGAATAATCTCGGAAATAACATTAATATTTTGATTAGTTGACCAAATAAGTTCTGCATTTTGTTTTTCCGTCAGATTCATCTGGCCCGTCTGCAACATAAAAGTCATGAGTATTCTGAAGAGTTCAGTATCATCCAGGAAGAAATTAACATAAATTCTTGCATATTCCAGCAACAATTGCGAAGCCGTTGCTTCTGTAGCCACGAAGTTTTTTACTCTCTTATAAAGTGCCTGATTATCACCAATTAAAATTTGAGCATATATTTCTTCTTTACTCTCAAAACAAAGATAAATGGACCCTTTGCTTACTTCAGATTTAGCGGCAATATCATCGACAGTTACGGATTTAAAGCCACGCTCGAAGAAAAGCTTTCGCGCTGCTTTCAAAATTGTATTTTTTCGATTTTCTTTTTCTTTCTTTCTTTTTTCTTCTATGTTCAAATCACTTGTCATAATTTTATTAACATTCTCTTTCAATATAACCTAATGTAAATTTGAATTTTTTCAAATGTAAAGTGTTATGGGCAATTATTCTGATACTTGAATCTTTTTCAGGGTTCGACCGTTTATTTTAGAAAATTACCGCTAATATATTTCACAATCACCCCTATTTTTCAGGATGCTGATAAAATAATATCGGCAGTGTGTCAAGAAAAATTCGAAGATGATATTTATTTTGATTATTGCACTGACTTCTATTAATTAATCCAATTTTTCCAACTCCCGAATAAGTTCTTCCAAAGGTGGACGCTGGTTTATATTATGAACATCAATGTAACGAATGATGCCTTTTTTGTCGATTACGAAAAGTGCTCTCTCTGCAACACCATCAGATCGCAATACACCGAATTTTTCTGCCACAGCGCCATGCGGCCAAAAATCGGACAAAACTTCAAACCACAATTTTCCCATCTGATTTGTCCAGGAATAAAGCGTAGGAATATTATCAACGGTAATTCCCAGCAAAATACTATCGTAGTTGTCGAATATATCCTTGACTATATTATAGCCCGGCCACTGGTCGGAACATACCGGTGTCCATGCCGCGGGTACAAAAGAAATCACAATATTTTTCTTTCCATAATAATCCTTAAGAGAAATTATTTTCCTGCTCACAGCTTTTAGCGTAAAATCAGGAGCAACCTGCCCCACCTTAACTTTTAATACGCTGTCAATAGGTTTTAATTCTCCCGGATTGTAAATATTATTTTTATACGCCTCCGATAAAGCGTAGGCACTGGCAGTAAAAAAACAGATTAGTATAGATGCCGATATTATCTTTTTTTTCATTGTATACTCCTATTTTAATCCTGATGACTTTACTATTTGCTCAATAAAAACCTTGTTATCTCCCAATGCTCCTAACTTTGAATAAATAACCTCTGTTTTTGCACCTTTTAATTTCACGACAATAAAATAAGGAGTTCTTACTTCTCCTATAATTTTATGCAGCTTAAAATCTCCATCAGGAATCAAGGGAAATTTTATCTTATACTTCTTTTTGAATATATTGGTCTCAAAAATAGAATTGTTTATACCTATGCCGATAATTTTTATTTTATTTTTATAAGCCGGATTGTTTTCAATCAACGCAAAAAGATTGTTAATATGGGGAGCTTCGCCCTGACAGTATGGACAATACATACTGAATATTTCTATTATTGCAACATCAGCTTTTATCTGATTGATCTTAAAAAATCCACCACCGGACAATCCAAGATATTTCAATTCAACAGGGTTATCGGGTTTCAACAATTCAATTTCCGGCAAAACACCCCCAACTTGTGGCGGACCAATTTCAGATGCACTAACGATTTCTGCCGTTAATAGCAAAAATATAAGCATGAATAACCTTGATATTTTTCTTGTCATAACTCTAGCGCCTTTTTATTGATTATTTAGTAATTTCTTGTGTTATAAATAGCATACTTTGCTAAAAGTATTAAGTACAATGTAACTCTCAATATACTTTTTCTTTTCTACTCTATCATTTTTTAGAAGATATTGTACCAATTACATCTTTAATTATCCGGCAACCTCAGCATCTTATGAATTCTTGCACGCTTGAATATATCTTGACAAAAACAAAAAATTTGAGTTAGTGCCTTTTAGAGTTTGTTTACATTTATTCTTAATTATTCCGAGCAATAACATTAGGAGGGTTCACTGTGTATTTCTCGAGAGAAATGCAAGAAGCTTCTTTAAAACTAAGCAGGAAATGGGAAGATAACGTTCAGAAGTCGCTGAAAAACAATCCTGATCAGAAAGCACGATTCACCACCGTTTCGGATAAAGAAATCAGAAGGTTATATACTCCGGAAGATATTAAGGATATTAATTTTGCGGAAGAAATCGGTGTTCCCGGGGAATTCCCCTATCTGCGCGGGAATCAGGTTACCGGATATCGCGGGCGTTACTGGACATTTCGCATGTTTTCCGGCATGGGCAGCGCCCAGGATACCAATAATCGTTGGCAGATGCTTTTGCGAGAGGGGCAGACCGGATTAAGCACGGCTTTTGATTTTCCGACACTGATGGGTTATGACAGCGACTCGCCCAAAGCGCTGGGCGAAGTGGGCAAGTGCGGAGTTGCCATAGACACACTGGAAGATTTTTTGGCTCTTATGGAAGGCATACCGATGGATGAAGTTACCACTTCCATGACCATTAATCCTCCGGCAACAGTTTTACTGGCAATGTATTGCGCGGCGGCGGATATTAAGGGCGTACCGTTGAGCAAAATAGGCGGCACCATTCAGAATGATATGCTCAAGGAATTTATTGCTCAGAAAACATTCATGTGTCCGCCGGAGCCTTCGGTAAAACTGATCAGCGACACCGTTGAATTCTGCACAAAATCCGTTCCGCGTTGGAACACCATCAGCGTCAGCGGTTATCATATTCGGGAAGCGGGTTCGACCGCCATACAGGAACTGGCTTTCACTCTCCGCGACGGCATAGAATACGTGGAAGACGTGATCCGCCGCAAGGGTCTGAACGTTGATGAATTTGCACCGCGGCTGTCTTTCTTCTTCAATTCGCATATCGATTTCTTTGAAGAGATCTGTAAAATGCGGGCGGCACGCCGTATGTGGGCAAAGATTATGCGGGACCGTTTTCATGCCAAAGATCCCCGTTCCCTGTGGCTGCGCTTTCACACGCAAACGGCCGGATGTTCGTTGACTGCTCAACAGCCGTATAATAATGTTATCCGCACAACCGTGGAAGCTCTGGCGGCTGTACTCGGCGGCACACAATCGTTGCACACTAATTCGCTGGATGAAGTTCTCTGTCTGCCGTCCGAGCATGCCGTAGAAATCGCTCTGCGTACACAGCAGATTTTAGCCGAAGAAACAGGTGTGGCCAATACCATAGATCCTCTGGGTGGTTCATATTTCATTGAAGCTCTGACCAATGAGATCGAAGAAGCCGCCTGGGATTACATTCATAAAATTGATGATCTGGGCGGAATGATTGCCGCCATAGAAAAAGGTTTTCCGCAGATGGAAATATCCGAAGCTGCCTACAGGTTTCAGCAGCAGTTGGATGCCGGCGAGAAGACCATGGTGGGGGTTAACAAATACGCAACCAATTCCACACATCCGCTTCCGCTTGTTGATATTGACGAAAAGGTGAGCGAAGAGCAAATTAAAAGGCTTAAGGATGTCCGCCGCAAACGCGATAACAAAGCCGTAAAAAAATCACTCGACGATATCAGAGGCGCCTGCAAAAAAGGAGATAATGTCATGCCTTGCTGCATTGATGCGGTAAAGAATCTGGCTACACTGCAGGAAATATGTGACGTCTACCGGGAAGTTTACGGAGAATACAAAGACCCGGGATTATATTAAAAATGATGTAGGGATTGTTCTAACCTAAAGATCACAATGCCCGAACAATCCGGTACGCGGCGCGTTCAACAAACGCGCCCTACATTTAAGAATATTAAGGATTATTTATAAACAAAAAACTGGATTACCCGGTCGAGCCGGGTAATGACATATGAGGAGAAATATATGCCGGAAAGAAAAATTCGTGTGATGGTTGCCAAACCGGGATTGGATGGTCATGATCGTGGTGCCCGTGTCCTTGCCCGTTGTTTCCGCGATGCCGGATTCGAAGTTGTTTATACCGGATGCCATCAAACACCGGAACAAATTGCTGCGGCAGCTATTCAGGAAGATGTTGATTTAGTGGGATTAAGTTGTCTTTCCGGCGCTCACCGCATACTCTTCCCGCGTGTTGTGGAACTTTTACGAGAAAAAGATGCCGATGATATTACAGTAATCGGTGGAGGAATAATTCCCGAACAGGATTTTACCATGCTTTACGATTCCGGTATTAAAGCGATTTTTACTCCGGGTTCTTCCCTCGATTCCATTGTGGAATGGATTAAGAAAAATATAAACCCCACTAGTGCGGAGTTTCTATAGCCTCTTTAACAATATGATGTCATTTCGAAGTCCCGCAACTTGCCCGGAGCATTTCTGGTACGCGGGATCTTACCCCGCGAGAAATCTTGATAATTGTTAAAAAATAAGATATTCCCCTTTAGTCGATATGACAACTTTTCACTTACAAACTACTTTAAATGTTTTATAAAATGAATTGCCAATGGATTCTATCATAAAAAAAATTTGCGCAGGTGATGTCCGTTCTGCCTCCCGTCTTATCAGAGATATAGAAGATAAAATTCCGGAAGCCCGTGCCAAAATCAAAAGACTTTACTCCCATACCGGTAAATCTTTCATTATCGGGATAACCGGAGCGCCCGGTGCGGGCAAGAGCACACTGACGGATGCATTGATTACCGAACTTAGAAAAAGCAACAAAACCATAGGTGTGCTGGCTGTAGATCCGACCAGCCCTTTTACCGGCGGCGCGATATTAGGCGATAGAATCCGCATGCAAAGCCATGCCGAAGATCGCGGAGTTTTTGTCCGGTCGCTGGCCACCCGCGGCGCGCTGGGAGGATTGTCTCAGGCTGCAGGCGATGCCATCCATATTATGGAGGCGATGGGCAAAGATATTGTTATTGTGGAGACCGTCGGCATCGGCCAGCAGGAAATCGATATCATTAATCACGCGCACAGCGTTTTGGTTATTTTGGTTCCGGGCATGGGCGATGAAGTTCAAACAATGAAAGCGGGATTAATGGAAATAGCTGATATTTTCGTCATCAACAAAGCCAATCGCGCCGGCGCAAAACAATTGCAGATGGAATTGACTTCGATGTTGAATTTATCTTCTAAATCTGCTGAGGGGTGGAAACCGCCTGTTGTAATGGTTGGCGATGCTTTTAAACCGGAGACTTTTACCGAAAATATTGTTAAACTCTCAAAAAAAATCGAGGAGCATCACATTTATCTGCAGCAAAGCGGTAAACTTACCGAAAGAATGCATCGCAAAGCAATGGCGGAAATCAACGACACTCTGCATGCCTGCCTGTTGGAACCGGTTATAAAATCGCTCGCCGCCGGAGGTGAACTGGAAAAATTTGCCGAAAAAATAAAAAACAGAAAAGCCGATCCTTATTCTGTGGCGGAAGAAATCGCTCAAAGATTTTTTAAAAAGGAGAATGAAAAATGAAAACTGCAAAAAGCAAAAAAGCATCTGTATCCAAAACTGCCATAAAGAAAAAATCTTTATCAGTGAAAAAAATCCCCGTCAAAACAACAAAGGGTTTGATAATAGTTATCACAGGAAACGGCAAGGGTAAAACAACATCTGCGTTTGGTCAGGCTCTGCGCGCTGTTGGACAAGGTTACAAAGTTTTTATCCTGCAATTTATGAAAGGAAGAGAATACGGCGAATTCATTGCCGCAGAAAAATATCTTCCTAATTTAACTATCCGCAAATCCGGCCTTGACAGCTTTGTTATGCGTGGTAAAGCCGCGGCCATTGATATCGAACTGGCGCAAAAAGGATTGGATACCGCCAGAAAAGCAATCATGAGCGGTAAGTACGATATGGTTATTCTCGACGAAATTAACGTTGCTATGGACTTTAAACTCATTAAACTAAAGGAAGTAATAGAACTTATCAAAAACAAACCGACTGCACTCAACCTTGTTTTAACCGGCCGTTACGCTCCCAAGGAAATCATCAAGCTCGCTGACACCGTCAGCGAAGTTCAGGAGATTAAACATCATTACAACGCCGGCATCAAAGACCGCGCCGGAATAGAATATTAAACAACTTGTCTACAGGGAGAATTTTTTATGTTTGCTTGGTTGACCAATCCGGAGGCATGGATTGCCCTGGCAACCCTGACAGCTCTGGAAATCGTTCTGGGTATTGATAACATTATTTTTATTTCCATCCTTGTCAGTAAACTGCCCAGGAATAAACAAAACTTTGCGCGCAGCACCGGCTTGATTCTGGCTATGCTGACAAGACTTCTTCTTTTGTTTTCCATCTTCTGGGTTATCAAACTGACCACCCCCTGGTTTACCATTTTCGGTCAGGAAATTTCAGGACGGGACATTATTCTAATAGGTGGAGGTCTTTTTCTTTTGGCTAAAGCCACTCACGAAATTCACGGCAGTCTTGAAGGAGATCGTGAAGAAAATCCAAAGCTCATTTCATCAAGTGTTATAGCGGTTCTTTTTCAGATCGCTCTTCTGGATATCGTATTCTCTCTTGACTCCGTAATTACCGCCGTAGGGCTGGCTCAGGATATTTCGATCATGGCAATTGCCATTGTCTGCGCCGTGGGAGTAATGTTATTTGCAGCCAAACCTATAAGCAACTTCGTTGATTCTCATCCGACAATAAAAATACTTGCTCTATCTTTTCTTCTTCTGGTGGGAGTAACGCTGGTAGCCGAAGGATTTGATGTGCATGTTCCCAAGGGATACATATACTTTGCCATGGCGTTTTCCGTAGGCGTGGAAATGCTCAATCTGCGCATGCGTAACAAACAAATGAAGCCTATAAAATTACGCAAGAAGAGCTTCGTGGAAAACGAATCTTAACAGATATTACCTTCATAACCGAAAAGGAAACTCAAAAAATGTTTGAAATGGTACCTGTGGAAAAACTAAAGATAATGATCGGTCAAGACAACGGCAAAAGCGACTGGGTGTTAATTGATCAGGAAAGAGTAAACCGTTTCGCCGATGCTACGGATGACCATCAGTGGATACACGTCGATGTGGAACAGGCCAAGAAAGGGCCCTTCGGCGGAACCATTGCTCACGGATTTTTAATACTTTCCCTGACTCCGCTTTTCAGCAGCTCCGGCAAATATCTGCCGGAAGGTATGAAAATGGTTCTCAATTACGGACTGAACAAGGTGCGTTTCATCGCTCCGGTCTCTACGGGATCTAGAGCGCGCTCCAAAATGGTTATTTCCGGTGTAGAAGAAAAAAATCCAGGACGACTTCTCGTAACCACAACCCACACTATTGAAATCGAAGGACAGGACAAACCGGCGTGCATCGCCGAAACGCTGGCGATGTTTATGATATAGTAGCTAATCCAAACCCCGTCTTCTCAAAATTGAAACGGGGGCTTGGATTAGGTTTTTTTACACCAGTTATCAATCTTATTCGTCTATGAATTTCGGTTCGCGTTTTTCAAAGAAAGCGGTCATGCCTTCCACCGTATCCTTGCTGACCTTGAGTCTCTCAATCCATTTTCTGTCAGTTTCCAGACCTGCATCAATGCCTTTTTCCAGACCGACAGCCATTCCTTCAAGCACTGCGCTTACAGCAAGAGGAGGTCTCCTGCAGAGAGCAATCGCGTAATCCATAGCTTCTTTCATTAAATCAGCGGCAGGGCAAACTTTATCAACAAGGCCGATCGCCAGAGCTTCGGCGCCGCTGATTTTCTTGCTGAAGAAAATGAAATCCAGGGCTTTGGATTTGCCGATTATCCGGGGCATTCTCTGTATAGCACCCCAACAGGGGGTAAGTCCCAGGTTCAATTCCGGACATCCGGTCTGAGCTTTGGGGCTATCTGTCATAAAGCGAAGATGACAGGCCATGGCCAGTTCGCATCCACCACCAAGAGCATGGCCATTGATCACGGCTATAAAGGGTTTAAGAGAGCGTTCTACTTTATTGCAAACATCAATGCCCTTGGGCCCCTTGTCAATATTCGCAACGTCGGTAACATCCATTCCCGCACAAAAGGCCTTTTCTCCGGAACCGGTCACGATGACAACCCGGGTATCCTTGCTTGACTGCACTTCGGTTACTAACTGATTTAGTTCTTCGCGAATGCCAAGATTTACGGAATTCATAGGCGGACGATTTAGTGTGACTACAGTTACAAAATCTTTTGTTTCAACGGTAATATTATTGTAAGCCATCTTTATCCTCCTGATTTTTTGTTTACTATAAAATTATGTAACCACTTTTTTCTCCCCTTCAAACAAAATAACTGACCCTTTCCTTCAAAAAAAACGGAAGCTAATTTCTCTCTCGAAACAAATACATCTCCGTTCTCATTAAATATGTGGGAATTCAATCCGTAATAATTACACTTCACACAACACATTTTTCGGCCAAAATTTCCTGTTGGCTAAAATTTAAAAGTGAACTCTTTAAGAATTAAAAGTGAACCGTTGTCATAAGCCAATAAGCATGTTTACTTTTCACCGTTTAATCTGCTTCCGCCACCGGATGTTATCCACAGTCATCTCGCCGCCATGCTCAAGTAAGGCCACGGAGAGATGACTGTGGATAACATCCTAAGAAAGTGCCCACATGCCGGCATGCTATATCATCGATAAATTCAGGTCTGGTTGCTTGGCTCTCTGCACATCGACAAGCTGTTCATGACACCAGAAACGAAGTTCCGCAAGACCGTTATCCATGAGATAAATGCGGACGTTAACTTTTTCATACGGATTTGCTTTGTTGACTTTAAAGGTCATCGTATTGATCGATATTTTCCGATAAGCATCGACGGTTCTGTCGAGTCTTAGGCAGAAGATGTCTTTGGTGGATTGATAAGGTGACCGGACGTTAAAGCTTCTGAAAAGAGACGTTCCGTTCCTGATCGCATTTTGTAACCGGATAGAGGGAATCTCCTTTGTGGTTGAATGTACTCGGCGGTAATTGTATTGGTGGATTTCCTGTCCGAAAAGTTTCTGAGCCTGCCGGATATCGGAGACATCTGCTCTAACACAAGTTCGGACAAGCCTGTCTTGGAGCCACTGATAAGGACGTTCGATTTTGCCTTTCGCCTGCGGAGAAAGGGCGTAGATCGTTTTGACATGGCAATCGTTTAAGACTTGTTTCCATTGCGGATTTGTCTCATCTGTCAAGATGTTGTGTCTTCTCCAGACGGAATCTCTGCCCTGGACAAACCGAAAGATAGAATGTGAATCCACATAATAAGAAAACGGGATCCCATATTTCAGCATCAACGATTCTAATGAGAGAATGTGTGCCCAGGATGTTTCTCTTTTGAGCAGTTGAGCGTAAAGGATATAGCGGCTAAAGTCATCAAGAGAGGTAATGAGATGCCATTTCTCACCGGCTTTTGGCGCCCATAAATGATGTGATGAGTCATGCTGGATAAGCTCTCCTGCATAGTGAGTCAACACTTCTTGATCATGAACGCTTCGCCGGGGTTTCTTGAGATAAAAGCCGTTTCTCTTGGCCCGATCAATAATCGTCGGTAAAGAAACTTCCTGCTTGTAGCCTGTTTCCAATCGATCCTTGATGTAACTGTAATTGTATGACCGAATAGGAACATCCTTGTCTTCGATGAGTTTCTTTTCTATGGATAGTTCTTTTAAAATGCTTTTTTCAATACTTTTTTCAATACTTCTAGTTTTCTTCTCCCGAATATACTGTATCGAAAACGAAGAAGAATCGGCACGATATTCTTTGACCAAGGCAAAGAAC
>MAEO01000043.1 GCA_001683985.1 Smithella sp. M82 | reverse complement strand
TTTTGACTATAGTGTTCCGGGTGCGGTCTGTGCGGCCCGTGGATAAAGTAATGAAGCAACGAACCACCGATCACACCGCCTGCCGCCAACAGGCTTAAGGGCTTGAGCCAGCTCTTCCAGACAGTAACGGAGAAGGAAACCTTGGGATCTTTATGGATTCCTTCGTAAACTTCCGGTTTTTCCGGAAGCACATACATCAGATGAGTACCGCCGACAAATTTATCGCCGTACACATTCGCGTCGCCGCCCAACTTCTGTACCCGGGCTTCCGCGATTTTTATCGCCTCCTCCTTATCCACCCATTTCAGGGCACCGGTGGGACAGGCCTTAACGCAGGCCGGTGTCAGATTGTTGCTAATCCGGCTTTCACACATGTCGCATTTATAAACCTTTTCGGTTTTTTTGTCGTATTGGGGAACTCCAAACGGACAAGCGGCAACACATTCCTTGCAACCGATGCATTTTTCTCTATCCATACCAACGGTGCCGAATTCCTTATTGTAATAAAGAGCGCCGCTGGGGCAAACCGCCACACAGGCTGCGGTTGTACAATGCATGCAGGCTTCCTTACGGAACAACCATTTGACCCCACCTTCAGGCTTTACATAATCCTGAAAGTGAATAATCATATAGGTGTTCGGCTGCAAAGAAGGCGGATTCTGATACGTACCGGTATGTTCCGTCTGACCGGCTTTCAGCCCATTCCACTGCTTACAGGCCAGCTGACATCCTCGGCAGGCTGTACATTTAGAAGCATCGTATAATTTAATTTTTTCTGACATATTACTTCACCCCCTTTACAACATTAGCCATGAAAGCTTTGCTCTCCGGTATCATGGTATTGGCATCACCGATGGTCGGTGTTAAAAGATTAGCCGCATCGCCAGTGGTGAATACCTCAGCTTTTTTGTCACCGGGATTGTATGACCGGTCTTTGGTTGTAATCCAACCGAAATGCCAGGGGATACCGATTTCATGGATTTCATTACCGTCAATATTAAAAGGCTTGAAGCGGGGAGTTACAATGGCAGTACACACCACTTCGCCGCGTGCGGAACTTACCGTACATTTATCACCGGTCTTAATACCTCTCATCTTGGCAAGTTCCTCACTCATTTCTACAAACATTCCAGGCTGCATTTCCGCCAGCCATGGACACCAGCGTGTTAGAACACCCGTCTGCCAATGTTCGCTGACCCGGTAGGTCGAACAAATAAACGGGAAGCGGGGATCGCAGGTTCCGACACCGGAATATGCATCCAAATCGGAGCCGACGCCCTTCTTATCGAATCGTTTGATAGCCGGATTATTTTTCTGCGGCGACATCAGGTTCTTCTCGACCGGGCATTCCAGTGGTTCGTAATGCTCGGGGAAAGGACCATCAGCCAAACCGGGACCAAAGAGGCTTGCCACGCCGTCCGGTTTCATGATGAATGGCGGACGTCCCTTGCCGGGATTGCCTGCTCCATCGGGAACATCGCCTTTCCATTTTTGCTCTTTAGCGTCCCACGTAATAACAGCACGGCTGGGATCCCAGGGCTTGCCGTTTGTATCAACCGAAGCGCCGTTGTAAATGATGCGACGGTTTACCGGCCAAGTCCAGCACCATTCCGGATAAAGTCCCAGACCTGTCGGATCGGCCTGTCCTCGACGCATAGACAGAATTCCTTTTTCCTTATCGACCGAACCGCAATAGACCCAGCAGCCGGATGAAGTGGAACCGTCATCCTGCAGCCAGGCAAAAGTGGGAACCAGGTCACCTTTCTTAAATGTCTTGAACTCGCCTTTCTTGGTGGGATTCTCAATGGTTTTGTCTTCGAGGAAGAAACCGTTGATTTCCGCTGCCACTTTACGCGGTTCATAGTGAAATTCTTTACCGACATGCTTGCCGTAGGGCCAGGTGAGGCTCGTGATTGCTGCCGCGTTTGGGCCGCCATGCTTCAAGTAAAGATCTCTGATTTTAAAGAAAAGTTCACTCATGATGTCGCCGTCCGGTTTAGCCTCTCCTACGGGATTTACAGCCTTGTAGCGCCACTGCATCATGCGTCCGGAATTGGAAATACTTCCTTCCTTTTCAATAGAAGCCGCACAGGGCAGCATGAAGACTTCCGTTTTGATTTTTGCGGGATCCATGCCCGGACCGCGCCAGAAGGAACCTGTTTCGTTGTCATACAAATTAACATTGACCATCCATTCGAGCTTGCCGAGCGCCTGACGAACCTTATTGGAGTGAGCGCCGGAGCAGGCCGGATTCATTCCCCAAGCGAAAAGGCCGGTAAATTTTTCTTTATACATTTGATCGAACAGAACCAGCCAGGAATAGTTGGCGCCGTCATCAACCTTGGGCAGCGCGTTATAGGCCTCGTCCAAAGTCATATTGGTCCCGTACATGGAGCGCAGGAAACTGGCCATATACTTGGGTTTGTTTTTCCACCAGTTGAGAGAATCTTTTTCTTTTGTTTTCGGTGTTTGTTTTTCGTTATAAGTTGCCAGGTCCTTCAGCGAGCCTGTCGGTGTGCTAAGATAACCCGGCCAGATATGGAAGAGCAGGGCATAGTCGGTTGACCCCTGGACATTACCCTCGCCTCGCATTGCCGCAACGCCGCCGCCGGCGATACCCATATTGCCCAAAAGCAACTGGATAATGCACATTGTTCTGATGTTCTGCACGCCGACTGTGTGTTGGGTCCAGCCCATGGCGTAGAGTTCAACGCCCGCCTTATTGGGTTTGCCGGTTGAAGCGTACAGCTTATATACTTCCACAAGCTTTTCTTTGGGAGTCCCGGTAATCTTGGAAACCACATCCAGGTTATAGCGGGAGTAGTGTTTTTTAAGGAGCTGGAAAACACAATTTGGATCCGACAATGTAGGATCTTTTTTAATCACCTCATCGGGACCTTTCTGATAGGACCAGGTATCCTTTTCATATTTACCGTCTTTCAGACCGGAGAAAACACCGCCATTTTGTCCCGGAAGTTTGAAGGCCGGATTGACCAGAAAAGAAGCATTGGTGTAATTTTTAACATACTCCGCAAAATAAAGTCTGTTATCCAGAATGTATTTGATCATGCCGCCCAGGAAAGCGATATCGGTTCCTGAACGAAGAGGTGCATAAAGGTGAGCTTTCGCAGCCGATTGTGTGAAGCGCGGATCAACACAGATGATTTTCGCTCCGCGCTTGTCCACTGCTTCCTGAATCCATTTAAATGAGACGGGATGATTGGAAGCGGGATTGCTTCCCATGATTAAAAACACATCAGCGTTTTTAAAATCAATCCAGTGATTAGTCATTGCGCCGCGTCCGAACGACTCTCCCAGAGCCGCCACAGTCGGGCTGTGTCAAATACGGGCCTGATGTTCAATATAAACCAGACCCAACCCCCTTAAGAATTTTTGGTACGTGAAGCATTCTTCGTTGTCCATTGCCGCGCTGCCGACGGAAGCAATTCCTTCACAGCGGTTGACGACTTCGCCCTTGGCGTTTATTTTTTTAAAGCTTTTATCGCGGCTTTTTTTGACATTCTCCGCAATCTTGTTCAAAGCCCACTCCCATTCCACTTCTTTCCATTCCCTGGCGAATGGTGCACGGTAAAGCGGCTTGCCCAAACGATTTTTATTATTAACCATCTGATAGATTGAACCGCCCTTGCTGCATAGAGCGCCTCTATTGATGGGGCTATCGGGATTACCTTCTGTGTTAATCACCTTGCCGTCGCGTACGGATACAATAATACTGCATCCGACAGAACAATACGGACAAACAGTGGTGGTTTCTTTAGCGTATTTGATTTTCAGTTCCTTGGCGTGCGCTGATATGGACTTAAGACTAATGCCCAAACCACTGACTGCCGCAATGGCGCCGGAAATCTTCAAGAAACCTCTTCGGCTGACGTTCATCGGTTTTATTCTCCTTTCCTCAAAATTTACACTTTATTCGTTTGTTTTTTTTGAATTTTTAAAATCCAAACGGTAAAACCTGACTTTCCTTATATGACCGATAGTCAAAGTTTGAGTAGATATAGCTTTTCTGAAATCCAATGTCAACTTTTTTGTATTAAAAATATCAATTATTTCAATTATTTATGTCATTTTTGACATAATCCAAAAATATAGTCATTTTAGTCTTGTATGAATGTTCTTTAAGCTAATCGTGTTAATATGGACAAATATTGTTTGAAAGTGTAATAAGAAAAGGACTGTTTTGTGGTAAAATATTACAAATTAAAATGAAAGGTTTTTACTTTGGAAGAGACAATTTACGAAGAATTAAATGTAAGCGAAATCATCAGAGACAAAAATAGTTGCCGGGTTTCCGATACCAGTAAAAAAGTGATTGCGGAAATTTCGCTGAAAGTCGTTGTCAACGGAATGGAACTTGTCTCGGTTCTTTGTCTGAACCAATACCAGGAAGAACTGGCATTGGGTTTTCTCTATAATGAAGGAGTCATTAATTCCTATTCGGATATCGAAAACATCTATTTCAATGAAAAGATGCCGGCTGTTATTATCAATCTTAAAGCCGGGGTCATAATTGACCGGCAGGAAAGCTTAAAAAGCATTACCTCCGGCTGCGGCAAATGCTACACTTATATTAACCCGCTCAAACAAAGTCAGTACAAATCAGTGGAAAGCAGTGCAACTTATTCGATTAACACTATTTTGGATTTAATGAACAATTTTATCACCAGATCGGACATATTTGCCAGGATTGGCGGAGTACACAGCGTATTGTTTCATACTTCCGATTACGAAATTCTTGTCGAAGATATCGGCAGGCATAATTGTTTTGACAAGATTACAGGACTGATGCTGAAAGAAAATAAATTGAATTTGTTCGGTCAGGGAATTGTTTTCGTATCGGGCAGAATTTCTTCTGAAATAATGACGAAAATTATCCGGATGGGCGTTCCGGTTTTAGTTTCAAAATCTACTCCTACCACAGCTGCTGTGAAGCTGGCGCAGCAACACAATGTAACAACACTCGGATATATTAAAGACAGCGGCGGATATATTTACAGTTGCAGGGAAAGATTAGTCATCTGACTACTTATTAATCAGATTTACAAAACGAAGATAGGGTCGAAGCGCCGGCGTGCCGCCACCTTCGGAAATAACCTGCAAGACTTTTGCGGAATCGGCTACAATTGCTCCGCCCAGATGGGTTATAGGGGTATCGTTGAATATTTCAGGAACAAGCGGCGTGGAAGGTCCCATTAAGACCACCGATCGCGGCGCACCCAACAAATCTATCGTTTCTTCAAAAGTATTGTTCAAAAGTGTGGTTGCAGTAATAATCGCAACATCACAATTTTTCAGCGCCTTTTCTTTGTCCTCCGGGGAAAGCAAATCCAGACGTTCGGGATTCCTTTCAACAATGGTCAATGTCGCGCCGGTGGAGCGAATGCGCTCGACCAGCGGAGCGAAAAGCCCGACCATAGCTACTTTTTCTTCGGGTTGAAGATTCAGGTAAGTGGTCGCCTCACGGTCATCATTATCCCCTTTCTTGGGCAAAACAAGCGCGTTGGCCGTGGCTACACCAACAGCCCTGCGCAAAGCATTTTTTCCTTCAACCAGATATTTGAGCGCCTCAACCACAGGCAATCCGACATACGTACCCGCTTCTTTTAAAACCGTGCACCCGCGGACAGCGCTTTCCGGCAACACGGCAGCGAGTCCCGCGGCTCCGTTATCGAGTTTTATTCCCACGTAACTCAAACCGATGCGCAAATCGGCCACCTTTCGGTCTTCCGCTGATGATTTTAGTTGTTCGTAAAGACGTTTTAAAATAATTCCTGTTTTAAGCATAGTTACCTTATTTCCTCTGAAAATGCACATCTAAGTTATTGTTTATATTGTTATTTAAAAACTATCCTCATCAAATCCCCCTCCATCCCCCTTTTTCTAAAGGGGGAAGTTCCTCATCAAATCCCCCTCAAATCCCCCTTTTCTAAAGAGGAAAGTTCCCCTCTTGGGCAAAGAGGGCAGGGCTTGAGTTCCCCCCTTTTCTAAAGGGGGTGAGGGGGGATTTTTATCCTCCTTATGTGACGGCGTGCCGTCATGTGGGTTTCATTTCACCAATTAAAGTCCCCCTTTTCTGAAGGGGAATTCAGGGGAATTTTAAAATCCTCCCTAACCCTCCTTTAGAAAAGGAAGGAATAAAAATACTTTTCCTGTGCAGTTATGAATCAGAACTTTCAACATTTTTATTTCTTTGCGTTCACTAAAACCATATCGCTATAAGGCGTCTCTCCCTGGCAATTAAGGCATTTCTCCCCGTGTTTTGACGGATAGGCTTCGCCACAGTCAGGGCAAATGCCCACCGGCCCCATTTTCTTGCGTCGGACTTTTTCAGGTTCGACCTGCACCATCTGTACGCTCAACAGTTGATGCCCGGCTTCTTTGATCTGTGCCAGCAGAAGATCGGAATCCTGTTCATTCTTTTTTTTCTTTTTCAGATACCAATCACGCACTTCCGGCCAGACGTCAAGTTTTTTTGTATCCAGATAAACCCGAACACCTTTCCCGCTGTACTTTTCATAAAGGGTAACGGCAAAGCGGCCGAAGTTGATGATGGAAAGCCAGCCGTTGCCAATGGTACATGGAGTCAGAATCTGCACGGCGTCGGGCAGACAAACCGGTGTCTCGCAGACGGCGTCAAATAATTCTCCCTCGGGCAGATTTTTCATCGCCAGGTCAACAATAAAACCGCCGATCAACAGGCCGGGCGCCAAGGTTCCGTGAAAGGATTTAACCAGATGGAGATACTCTTCATAGGAATAGGTACAGATGTTCATAAATAATGTTGCTCCTTCATAATTATAAATCGCAATGTCCCCCTTTTTAAAAGGGAGATTGAGGGGGATTTAAAAATCCTCCCTAACCCTCCTTTAAGAAAGGAGGGCTTTAAGATCAATACACCAATGTCAATCTTGGCTCGCGAGCCGCGCGCAGAGCGACTTCCGACGAAGGTTCCCGGGTCATCATCCGCTGCAACCATTGATTGTCATTTTTGCCTTCAACTACCGGCAGCAGTTCATCCGCCAGATACAAGGCTTCTGCGATATCATGCGTTACATAAATTATCGGGAAGGACATTTTGCCCTTCAGATTCTTCAATTCTTCGCGCAGGCCGCGGCGTGTGATGGCATCCAGCGCAGAGAACGGTTCATCCAGCAGCAGGATGCGGGGATGCCTGGCCAGCGCCTGACAGATCGCGCAACGCTGCCGTTCTCCGCCGGAAACCATCTGCGGTTTGCGCTTTTTCAGATGAGCGATTTTAAAAAGTTCAAAAAGCTCGTCCACTTCCTTTTTATTCACAGCGGCAAACGTCGCGTTCTCATACAAATTCAAATGCGGAAAAAGATTGTAATCCTGAAAAACATAACCCAGGCGCCGTTTCTGGGGAGGAACATTAATGCGGCGCAGGGAATCAAACCAGACATCATCGCCGGAAACAACTTTCCCTTCTTGGGGTTTTTCCAGACCGGCCAGCATACGGATGATGGTTGTTTTGCCGCCGCCGGACGGGCCGATCATCACCACCATGTTTTTCTTCGCACAGGAGAATGAAATGTCTATATCAAAATATTTCAATTTCTTCTTCAATGAAACGGCAATACTCATGTACGGGTTCTCTCATCGAGTTTATTAATTAATAATAAAAAGGCATAGCTGATGGGAATGAAACTTAGCGCGATCATTCCGGCCGCCTGGTAATTCATCATTTCCACGGCTTCATAAATGGCAATGGAAGCAACTTTGGTTTCACCGGGGATACTGCCGCCGACCATCAGCAGAACACCGAATGCGCCGATGGAATGTAAAAAAACCAGAATAGCAGCGGCGGCAATACCGCTGACCGAATTGGGAATAATCACCCGGAAAAATGTCGCTTTCCTGGACAAACCGAGGACATAAGCCGATTCCAGCAGACGGCGGTCTATCTTGGAAAACGCGGCTTTCATCGGCTGAACGGCAAAGGGAATGCTGTAAATAATGGAAGCCATCGTTATTCCGATAAACGTAAAAAGCAACGACCCGCCGGTAAGCATCTGCCAAATCTTGCCGATAAAGCCTTTCGGTCCCATGATGATAATCAGATAAAATCCGATCACGGTGGGAGGCAGCGCCATCGGCAGATAAATCAGCGCCTCCAAAAAAGATTTCCCCGCGAAACGATAATACGACAGCGCATAAGCTATAGGCGCGGCAATAACCATCAAAACAACAGTTGTTACCAGCGCCAGTTTTAAGGTTACATAAAGTGCAAGATAATCCACTTAACGATAACCATACTTAATTTTTATTTCCTGTGCCGCGGGAGAACTTAAAAATTCTACAAACTTTTTCACCGCGGCGCGGTTTGTTGTTCTTTTCAAAATACAAGCCGACTGAATAACCTCCGGCGCTTCATTGATAACATAGAAACAGCCTTTCCCCCCTTCAGGGCTGGCTGTAGCCGACAGAGCACAGAAGCCGGCGTCAACCGACTCCGTCGATGCGTATTGAAACGATTGCGCAATCGTTTGTGCGACCACCAATTTGTTTTGCAGTTCTGTCCACATTCCGACTTTCTCCAATGCCTTCATTGCCGATGTCCCGTAGGGCGCTGTCTGCGTATTGGCTATGGCAATTTTTTTAATCTTGTCATTCTTCAGGGCATTCTGCCAGGCTTTTGCCTTACAAAAATCCTTATTGGCCGACCATAAAATCACCTGTCCTTTGGCGTAAATCAGAGGAGTATCCGCCAGGCCGTCTTTGTTGAGTTTGGCCGGTCTTTCCTCATCGGCGGATAAAAATAAATCATAAGGCGCGCCGTTAATGATCTGACTGTAAAGGTTTCCGGACGAAGAAAAAGTGCCTTCAACTTTGATTTTTGTTTTCGCTTCAAAACCCGCTGCAATTTCTTTGAAGGCTGAAATAAAGTTTGCCGCCACCGCAACGGAAATTTTTTCTCCGGCGGCAACGGGAGCCTTCTGCTCGCCAAAAGCGGTCAACGAAGTCATTAAAAAAACCAGAACACATATCGCGACAATCTTGAAATATTTCATAATAGCAAACTCCTTATCTTTTTTATTAATATTTACAATGCTTTGGTCATGAAACAAAAATGCTTAAGCCCCAGCAAATGAGCAACGCCGGTAATCGTCACGCCATAAAAACAGGTTTCCCGATTTGCATTGACTATTTCGTCTATCGTTCCATTCACAACCGTGCTTCCCGTCGCAAAAATCGTCTCTGCCCATTTTGCGTTTTCAGAAAAACGCTCCGGCCCATCGACAACAACACCACATTTGGGCTTCCCGATATTATCCGGGTTGAGATCGCAGACCCTGACACTTTTCAGAGCTGTCAATTGCTCCAAAAGGCGCGGCTGCAAACCAACAAGGAGTATATTTTCTGTCTCAACAAACTGATTCTTTACAAAATCAAAAAAATGATCGGCGCATCTCATTAAATCATCATCCTTGCAGTGAATTGCTTCGGGTATTTCCCCCAAATACGCCATAATCGCGTTTAAAGATGAAATAAAAATGGCGCGCCTGGCGTTGGTTTCGAGATCCAGAGCGAGAATATCCCCGATGGTTCCCTTGTAGTTAAAATAGGAATCAGAAAACGCCTGCCCCTTTTTGCCCATAAAATCAGCCTCTATCATTCTCTCTTTACCCAATTGAATGGGATAATCGTCATGAAGCGGATTGCCGATAGCTTCTTCGGGCGTCAGCGTCTTACAGGTAATGGTAATTTCTTTGTCCTGAATATCAAGTTTGTCTATGGTTTCCAGAAGTCGTTTTTTGGCTTGATCTAAAATCATTGATGTATCCTTATACTATTTTACTCCATTTAATTATTTTGCTTTCCTCAGTTTTTCCCTGATGTCTGCTTATAGCCATATTTCTTTTTAATCTTTTCGGCTTCCGGGGAATTCAAAAAAATGGCAAAACGATTGGCAAGTTCGAGATTTTTTGCACACTTTAAAACGCATGCCGAATAAACGACATCGGAGGCTTCCTTAATTTTATAATAACACCCTTTGGACCCTTTTTCGGAATACGAATGAACATGAGAACAAAAAGCGGCATCTACAGCGCCTTCCGCAGCATACTGAAACACCTGTGCCAAATCCGGAGCGTAAACGAGTCTTGGCGTTAAGAAATTCCAGAGACCGACATCCTGAAGAACCTTTTTAGCTTTTTCTCCGTGTACTGCTGTCTCAGGAGTGGCGATAGCAATTTTTTTCACGTCATTTTGCCTGAGCGCATCGCGCCAATTGTCAGAGGCGCAGAAATTCTTGTTCGAAGACCAGAGAATGACCTCTCCCCGCGCATAAATAAAAGGTTTGTCAGAAAGCGCCTTGGAATGAAGGAGATCGGGTCTCTCTGTATCGGCGGACAGGAAAATATCATAGGGCGCGCCGTTGATAATCTGACCATAGATTCTACCTGCCGATGTAAAAGTTACCTCAATTTTTACACCTGTTTTCTCTTCAAATGCCGCGGCAATTTCCTGGAATGGCTGGATGAATCCGGCGACAACTGCCGCATTGATCTTTTCATTGGCAGCAGCGCTGCCTGGCGAAAAGATGGAACCCGTCGCCGCAATTACCATAATAGGAAGAAACACCGACATCCATTTTAAGTTTAATTTTCTCATCAACAACATGTCCCCGGTTTCTGATGTAAACACGAATGGACTTTATACTAAAAATAGCATTATGTCAACAAAAACATAATATACTTTTTTTCCGGGTTGGTTTTTAACAGGTCACTCAGATGTTATTTTGCAGACAATGATCAAACACAGAAAAAGTGTCCCGCTTTGAAAGCGGGACACTTTGATTTCTTTTTATTTCAGTTTCTCAATTTTTACCGCGCAGGCTTTGTATTCGGCTGTCTGTGTCATCGGGTCGTAAACCGGATTGGTCAGCCAGTTAGCACACCCCTCGCGGAAATGGAAGGCCATCCAGACCAGCCCTTGCGGAACTTCCTTTGTTACCCGGGCTTTCACAACAACTTTGCCGCGACGGGATTTTACCAGAATTTTTTCTCCATGTTCGATGCCCTTGGCTTCGGCATCGGTTGGAGAGATATCGGCTGTCTCCTCGCCAAGAATATCGTTAATACCGTCGCAGCGGCCGGTCTGTGTCCTGGTATGATAATGATACAGGCGACGGCCGGTAGAAAGCACCATCGGATATTCCTTATCCGGAACTTCCGCAGGCGGTATGTAATCTATTGCTTTGAACATACCCAGACCACGGGTGAATTTTCCGCCTTTGTGCAACGTCGGGGTGCCCGGATGATCTTCGCTGGGACATGGCCACTGAAGACCGTCATTTTCCAGACGGGCGTATTTGATTCCCGCCATGGAGGGAGCCAGTACGGATATTTCGTTGTCCCAGATTTCCTGAGCGCTGTTGGATGTCCATTCATGTCCGAATCGTTTGGCCAGTTCCTTGAAGATCCACCAGTTGGGTTTGGCGTCGCCCGGAGGAACACTGGCTGTTCGCACCCTATTGACACGGCGTTCGGAACTGGTAAAGGTTCCATCGTTTTCGCTCCAAGCTGCAGCAGGAAAAATAACATGAGCAAAGCGAGTTGTTTCTGTCGGGAAAATATCCTGGCAAACAAGGAACTCCGCGGATTGCAATTCACGTTCGACATGATGAATATCCGGTTCGGTATTGGCCAGGTTTTCACCGAACACATAAAAGGCTTTGACCTTTCCTGTGGCCAGGTTTTTCATCATCGTCGGCATCATCATGCCGGGCTTGTCCGGAAGCGATTTGACATTCCAGGCTTTTTCGAATTTCGCCCGGGACTCCGCATTGGCCACCTGCTGATAGCCGGGGAAAACATTGGGCAGTGCGCCCATGTCGCAGGCGCCCTGAACATTGTTCTGACCGCGCTGCGGGTTGACACCGCCGCCTTCAACGCCGACATTGCCCAGAAGCATCTGGAGGTTGGCGCAGGACATAACGTTGTTGACGCCGCAGATGTGTTCGGTAATGCCCAGAGTGTACATGAGCATCGCCGGCTTGATCGAAGCCATTGTCCGTGCCAGTTCGCAAATGGTATCGGCAGGAATGCCGCTGATTTTGGCGGCCTTTTCCGGCGGATATTCCATTGCCTTTTTCTTCAATTCTTCAAATCCCTCCGTGCAGGAATCCACATATTTTTTATCGTAAAGATTTTCCGTAATCAGAACATTCATTAAACCGTTGATCAATGCCACGTCGGAGCCGACTTTAAGCTGAATGAACATATCGGCAAAATCAACCATGTCCGTACGTCGCGGATCAATGACAATCAACTTGGCGCCATTGAGCGCCGCATTTTTTACAAAAGTGGAAGCGACCGGATGCGCCTCCGTTATATTGGTGCCGATAAGAACAATCATTTTTGCCTTCGCGTAATCGGCGAAAGAATTGGTCATCGCGCCCGAACCGAAAGAAGTCGTCAGACCGACGACAGTGGGCGCGTGTCAGGTGCGCGCGCAGTGATCGATATTGTTCGTACCGAGAACTGCGCGGAAAAATTTTTGCATCTGATAGGAATCTTCGTTGATGCTGCGGGCGCAGCTGACACCGGCAATGGCATCCGGCCCGTCCTTTTTGATAATTTCCTTGAATTTATCAGCCACCAGATCCAACGCCTCATCCCAGGAAGCCGTGCGGAACTCACCGTTTTTCTCGCGAATCAGCGGTGTTTTTAATCTTTCTTCGGAATAGATGAAGTCATAAGCAAATCGGCCCTTCACACAAAGTCGTCCCTCATTCGGCTGGGCATCTTCAACTGCTGTGACCTTTACTATCTTGCCATCTTTAACGTGCAGCCACTGCTGGCATCCGACGCCGCAATAAGGACAGGTGGTGCGAATTTTCTGCGTTTCCCAGGGACGTCCCAGTCCTTTCGCTTTCTTCTCCGTCAACGCGCCTACAGGGCAGACTTGAACACACTGTCCGCAGAAAACGCATTCGCTTAGATCATCATTGTAAGTTGCGTCGCCGCCGGTAACAATCTTGCTTTTTTTACCGCGATAACCCTGTGAGATGGCCCGGTTGACCACGACTTCGTTGCAGGCCTGCACACAGCGGCCGCAGAGAATGCAGCGACTAAAATCACGAATGATGAACGGATTTACATCTTCTATCGGATATATCTCTTTTTCATCTTTTTCCGGGAACTTTAATTTTGTAATTTTATAAAAATAGGCCAGATCCTGCAGGCGACAATTTCCGTTGGATTCACACATCAGGCAATTATGTCTGCCGCTGGACAATAAAAACTCGACGTTCATCTTTCTCGCACGATGAACCAACTCGGTATCCGTAAATACTTCCATTCCCGGCGACACCGGAGTGGAACATGCCGCCACCAGTGACCGCGCACCCTTGACTTCTACACAGCAAATTCGGCAGGCGCCGGTCGGTGTAGAACCTTTCAAATAGCATAGAGTTGGTATTTCAACTCCTCCGTTTTTTACTGCTTCTAAAATCGTTTGCCCCTGTTGAAAGGGCGTCTCTTTTCCGTTTAATAAGAAGGAATCACCCATTTTATATTCACCTTTCCACGATAATATTGCTGTCATTTCCGACATAGGACAATTATGACATATGAAAAGTTCATACACCGCTGACCGACAGTTTGTCAATAAAGAATTTAATTAAACCGACTGGTTATGCTAAAGATAGCATAATTTTTATCCGTTAATAATAGAACATCCTGATATTTAAGCAAATATCAGGATGTTTTTGGGGGAGTGAATTCTATTTTTTGGTGAATGTTCTGAAGAAGGCTTTAGACAATCTATAAAAACCAATGAACCGCTTCCCCAAGCCCTTGCCATAAAAGACGTCGATCAGTCCCTTCATACCGTCGTATTGCATCTTTTCGAAAGGATGCCACCAGAAATTTCTTCGGGCAAATGGGATAGCGCTCAATATATCGTCGACTACAACCTGAGGTTGCGTCATTTCGGCAAAACCGATGTCCCCGTGGGTCCGCCCTATTCCGGTTTCCTTGAATCCACCCCAGGGAGTCTCAGCCAGGCCATGGGTCATTAAATGATCGTTGATGGAAATGGCGCCCGCCATTATTCGGCGTCCAATCTCTGCAGCTTTTTTTCTGTTCTTTGACCATACCGATCCGGTGAGACCGAGATTAGAATCGTTAGCCAATGCTATTGCTTCATCCATCGTTTCAACAGGCATGACTCCGACAACCGGCCCGAATGTTTCATCCTTCATAACCAGCATATTATGACTAACATTAGTCAGTACCGTGCAGGGCATAAAATTTCCTTTGGTGTTTTGGGGTACCTTGGATTGAGCGAAAATTTTGGCGCCCTTGGCCAGAGCATCGTCAATATGTTCCTGAACGGTTGCCATTTGTTTTCTTGTGGTCATGGCGCCGATGTCTGATGTCAGATTTATTCCTTCCCCAATGCGTAGTCCTTCCACTCTTTGTTTTAATATCGCCAGAAACTCGTGATAGACTTTTTTGTCTACGTAAATTCTTTCAACACCGCCACAGGATTGCCCCGAGTTCTGCATACCCGCCCAGACGGCGCCGCACGCGGCACGATATAGATCCGCATCATCGCAGACAATCATCGCATCATTGCCGCCAAGTTCCAGCACCAGTGGCGTCAGCTTTTCAGAGGCTTTCTTCATCAGATATTTACCGATGGGTACCGAACCGGTAAAAAATAATTTATCCACTCCGGCATCTATAAACGCGTCTCCTGCCTTGCTGCCGGGCATATTGATATAAGTGAAAACATGTTTGGGAAGCCCGGCATATTCGACACATTCCTTAAGCATATGACCGACCACCTGCGTTTCCGATGCCGCTTTCAGAATTACAGTATTGCCCGCCAACAAACCCATAACAACTTCGGAATAAGGAATGGCGAAGGGGTAATTCCACGGTGAAATAATACCTACCACTCCGTAAGGCACCCGGACAATGCGGCTTCGCTTGTACATAAGCATGATATTGCCTATTCCAAGTTTTCTGTCTTTCAGAAATTTTGCCGCATTCTTGCAATAGTAGCCGGTTGCCAGTGCAGCCGGCGCCACTTCGGCAACCATTGCGTCACACAAAGTTTTTCCGTTATCCTTAGAAATTATTTCCGCTATTTCGGATGAATGCTTTTGAATATATTCCGCAAACTTCATTACATATTGTGTCTTGTCTTTAAGAGGTAAAGACTGCCATGCCGGCTGAACCCGACGGGCGTTTTTCACTGCATTTATTACGTCTTCGACTGTATGGACAGGATATTCGGCTATCACTTCGCCTGTTGCAGGATTAGTACATATTGTAACCTCTTTTGGGGAAACAGGAACTTCTTCGACTACTTCCAAACGCTTTGCTGTGTTTGAAGCTTGAGAATTCATAATACCTTACCCCGTCATATTAATTTGTGAGTTATTTGTGTGTGAACCTGATATATTATTGCATTATGTCAAAATGACATAATGCAAGTTTAAATTATTACAGTAAAACTTCTTGTGCTGTCAATCAAAAAGTTGCTTTCCGAAATAACCTTTGATTCTAATGCTTTATGATTTATCTGTGAATAATAAATCTACAAAAAAATATAAGAGGTGCCCCTACTAAACGCATCCCCAGGCATTCCCCGGCTGGCTACTCCGGCGAATGCCTGGATGACCGGGGAATCCGGTATTAATCTTCCCGCCCTTGAGAGCCTGCCCGGCGTATGCCTGGGGAGGGATTGAGTAGGGTGAAATCTCTTTACCCTTCGCTGTTCTCAATGTCATTGTGGAACGCTCAAGGCATCGTGGTATTTTTTGTCATTTCTGCTTTCATTATTCAACTTGAATATTTCATGATTGTAGTTTTGGAGGTGCAAAATGAGAAGCGTTTTATCCGTCAGTTTACCCAAGAAACTGGCCACAGACCTTAATGTTCTTTCCAAAGAAACAGGAAGAAATAAAAGCGATATCGTTAAAGAGTCTCTTGCAGAATTTCTATGGAAAAACAGATTTCGCCGCATGAAAAAAACATCTGCGAAAGAAAGCCAAGGTAGCCGGTTTTGTTACAGATGATGATGTTTTCAAGGCCGTATCGTGAAGGTCGTAATGGGGTGTCCCCCCCTGATTTTCGGATTTTCAGCTTCACCCGTAAGCTTCCCCTAAAATAAGACATGTTTCTGGCAGAATAAGAAGTCAGGCGGTTCATATGAAACCCACATGACGGTATCCGTCACAAAGGAGCATGAAAATCTCCCCTAACCCCTCTTTGCCGAAGAGGGGAACT
>MAEO01000042.1 GCA_001683985.1 Smithella sp. M82 | reverse complement strand
CGGAGACCGTCATGTGGGTTTCATATAAAAACTTCTTAACATTTGGAATATTGATTGAATTACTAATTCAGCATATTTTTTATAATTATCAATCCGCCAATGACAATAAATTTTTTCATAGTTGAATTTTTTCAACGCATTCATGAGACCAAAATTATTTGGCGACAGACAAATGCCCTTTTGAATTGTGGAATTATTGCAAAGATCAATTATAAAATTGTGCATTATAACGGTTGTATTTAACTCTTTTAAAGGTGCATCTGTGAAAGGTCGTTTAGTTTTAATTAATTCGCGAACATCAGATATTGATAATATTTTTAAAGATATTGCATCCTCAATATCTCTGCCCAGATAGGAAATCTTGTCGGAAATTTTTACAACGCACCCTTCCCATGTATATGGCTGGTATTCATTAGGCTTCTGGATTGTTTTCAAATCAATTGCATTTGTTCTTGGGAAAATGCCGTTTTCATCTACTTCACCACAATGTGATATGATGCCGTCTCTAACTGCATATGTTAAATTCAAGTTGCAATGATTTCCTTGTGGATCTGCAAGAGTTTCACAATCGTCCACAAATCTGAGACTATTCTTTTCATGCCAGAATGTTTCACCTGTTTCTTCCTCGATTATCTTCTTGATAAACATTTCACCTGCATGACCAAATGGTGCGTGTCCCAAATCATGGCCTAATGCAATTGCATTTGTTAGTTCTGTATTTAGACCCAAATATTTAGCTATCGTATAACTAACAGATGTCACGTGATTAACATGCTCCATGCGTGTACAAATATGATCATTAGACGAGGCAAAAAAGACCTGCGTCTTGTGCTTTAACCGCCTATATGCTGTGCAATGAAGTATACGATTATAATCCCTTGCAAACGGACTTCTGATATCATCACTTCGATAATAAAGATCTGCCGATCTTTTAATGCAAGTTTCATAATTCGGATGATTTTCAGAAATTGCAACTCTTGCAAAACTATCTTTTCCCATAATATCCTCTTGAACGATAAGGATTATTAACGTGAAAACGTGGGGCAACTTTAAAATTTATGTGTTTACCTTATTCCCACCATCCGTGTGTTAATTATTTAAATTGAGCAGTCATTATTTTCATTTGACACTACGCTTAGCAAACTTTTCCAGAATGACTGTGCTTGGATGATTGGACAGAGAAACCAACTTATTAACTAATGCTATTGGTATTAGTGCATTATTGTACATGTCACACTTAAGTTTTTCAACATTTACAAGAATCGCATTGATGTTATGAAACCCACATGACGGTATCCGTCACAAAGCAGGATGAAAATGTATATAATTAAATCAATATATTAGAGGTGCATTTTCGAGTGAAATTTATCTTTTGTAGGTTTCAATACTACTTTCTCATCGTGCACTGGCACTGTAATAACATACATCTTTTCATCGCTTGATCTAAAGAATAATTTTGCACTGTAATAGGATGTGCGTGCATAAGGATTTTCAGAATCTGCTTTACCCGGGATTATATATTTATATATGTAGTCGTTATCCAACAATAGAAACTCACCAGGTTTCAGCTTTTTCTCTATTTCCTGCGCATGTTCAACAAATGCGCCACTTTTTTCCATACCTGAAAGATATAAATTATGTTTTTCAATTAAATAATTTGTAAGACTTCGCATAGGTTTATGCATATTAGCAGTTTGTCCAAAAAAGCCTAAGGCATTTAGAAAATATAAATTGGACATTCAATGCGACGGCATCGGTCTTATCATGTAGTTCCATTCTCCGTGAAAA
>MAEO01000041.1 GCA_001683985.1 Smithella sp. M82 | reverse complement strand
GGAAGGAAAATTATCACAAATACACAATAATGTCAAACTATTATATTAATTTTAAGCAGGGTTTATGCCACTAATTCAGGTAAAAGCTTTTTATAATTCAATTCGCCAAACAAAAGATGATTATTTGGAATCTTTGCCTTTTTCGGCAAGTTCTTCCAACAGAGAACGGTTTAGTAGCCTGATATTGGCGCCTTTTGCCTCGATAAGTTTTTTGGTCTTCATATTGCCCAGCGCTCGGGAAAGTGATTCCGGTCCCGTACCCAGCAGGTTAGCCAACTGTACTTTGGAAATGTTCAGTTTGACTAAATCCTTATTGCCCTGTTCCCGCGAAAGATAAAGGAGGTAAGAGGCAAGACGGCCCGGTATTTCCTTAAGTGAAAGATTTTCCACCTGGATGGTAAATTCCCGAAGCCGCGCAGAAAGAAGAGCCAGAATATTCATGGTGAGATCCGGCTTGCCGGAAATGAGCTCAATGAATTTTGTCCGGTCGAAAAATAAAAGATGGCTTCTGGATATGGCCCGAGCATTGGCGGGAAAAGATTTTCCTGAAAAGACAGGCACTGCACCGATGGTATCGCCTTCTTTGACGATATGAAGTATCTGCTCCTTTCCTTCAGGGGAGAGTTTGAAAACACTGACGTTACCGGCAACCACCAGATAAAAGCCGACGCCTTCGTCTCCATCGTAAAAGATGACATCGCCTTTGTCGTAATGCTTATCGACTGCAATTTTTTCGATTTCTGTGATATACTTTTCAGATAATCCGCCGAAAAGCTGGCTTCTGATCAGAATTTCATGCGCTTTTTTCATAGGTTACGTCCTTCGGAGAAAAAATATATCGTTTTCTTAACATAAGTCAAGGATAGGCGTAAGTTTTTTAATTATACTCACCAACAAAAAGAACAAATAATCTTTTACAGGAGGTTTCATATGTTTTGCTATCAATGTCAGGAAACGATTAAAAATCAGGGATGCACGATCAAGGGCTTTTGCGGTAAAACCGAAATGACGGCGAATATCCAGGATTTGCTCATTTACGCTTGCAAAGGTATTTCGGTTTATGCCGAAGCGCTCAATACCGTAGATAAGAAAATCGGTCGTTTTGTCTGCGAGTCGCTTTTCGTTACCATCACCAATGTCGCGTGGGATGACGAGGTCATTATCAAAAAGATTGAGGAAGCGCTGAAGGTTCGGGACGACGTGAAGGCCAAGGCCGCCTCAAGTATTTCCGGAAATTTGCCTGACTGCGCAATATGGGCGCCAAAGAGCAAAGACGATATTCTGGCCAAAGCCGCCGCGGATGAAGTGCGCATTAACGCTTCTTCCAACGAAGATATTAGGTCACTGAGATCGCTTTTGGTTTTCGGCCTTAAGGGAATCTGCGCGTATGCTGATCACGCCGCCGCTCTGGGTTATGAAAGCGACGATGTTTACCGTTTTGTCTTTAAGGCGCTGGCGGACACCACACGGGATCTTTCGGCGGATGAACTGGTCGCATTGGTCATGAAGGCGGGCGAGACGGCGGTCAACATCATGGCGCTTCTGGATAAGGCCAACACCGAAACATACGGTCATCCGGAAATCACACAAGTCAATCTCGGTGTGCGCAACAATCCCGGAGTTCTGATTTCAGGTCACGACCTGAAGGATATGGAAGAGTTACTCAGGCAGACGGAAGGTACCGGCGTGGATGTGTATACGCACGGCGAGATGCTTCCGGCGCACTATTATCCGGCCTTTAAGAAATACGGCCATTTCGTGGGCAATTACGGCTCATCTTGGTGGCATCAGAACGAGGACTTCGAAACGTTCAACGGCCCGATTATCCTGACCACCAATTGCCTGATTCCGATAAAAAAAGACAATACCTATTTGAACCGCCTGTTTACGACCAGCGTTGTCAACTATCCCGGAGCCAAACATATCGCGGACAGACCGGTAGGCGGCGCGAAAGATTTTTCGGCGGTGATTGCCCTGGCTAAAACCTGCCCGCTCCCCAGGGAGATTGAAACCGGCAAAATTGTCGGCGGTTTTGCCCATAACCAGGTTCTAGCGCTGGCAGACAAGGTGGTGGACGCCGTGAAATCCGGTGCGATTAAGCGCTTTGTCGTGATGGCCGGCTGCGACGGACGCCACAAGACGCGAAGCTATTTTACGGAGGTGGCTCAGGCGCTGCCCAAGGATACCGTGATTCTCACCGCCGGATGCGCCAAGTATCGCTATAACAAATTGCCTCTCGGCGATATCGGCGGCATTCCCAGAGTGCTCGATGCCGGTCAGTGCAACGACTCCTATTCGCTGGCGGTGATTGCACTGAAACTCAAGGAGGTCTTCGGCCTGAAAGATATTAATGACCTGCCGATTTCGTTCGATATCGCCTGGTACGAGCAGAAGGCCGTGGCCATTCTGCTGGCTCTGCTTTATCTGGGCGTGAAGGGCATGCGTTTGGGCCCGACGCTGCCGGGATTTTTAACGTCCAACGTCGCCAAGGTGTTGGTGGAAAAATTTAACATTAAACCCATTGGGGATGTTCAGGCGGACATCGAAGCCATGATGAAAGGACAATAATAAATTAAGGTGAACTCATGAAAAAAATATTACGCAAGATTATCGAAATAGATGAAGACTTGTGTAACGGTTGCGGGCAATGTGTAACCGGCTGTGCCGAAGGCGCACTGCAAATCATCGACGGCAAGGCCAAGGTGGTTTCGGAAACGTTCTGCGACGGTCTGGGCGCCTGCATTGGAGAATGTCCCGTCGGAGCGCTGAAGATTGTCGAGCGTGAAGCGCCACCCTTTGACGAAGAAGCGGTCAAAAAGCATCTGATAAAAAAGGAAAAGCAACCGGAGACAATGCCGTGCGGGTGTCCTTCAGCTCACATTCAGATTTTTGACAAATCTTCCGCCTGCGCAGAGGCCAATAAGCCAAAACATTTCGACGGTATGCCGGAAGAATCCGCCCTCACCCACTGGCCTATCCAGATCAAACTGATCCCAGCCGGCGCCCCCTTCCTGAAAGGCGCCGAGCTGCTGGTCCTCGCGGACTGCACGGCCGTTGCCTTTCCCTCCCTTCATCGGGATTTGATGAAGGGGAAAGTAGTAATGATAGGCTGTCCGAAGTTTGACGATGTCCAGGAGTATGTGGAAAAGTTCGCTGATATTTTCAAGACGGCAGGGATTAAGAGTGTAACAACGGTTGTGATGGAAGTGCCCTGCTGTTCAGGAATGCCTGCGATTGTCAAAAAAGGGATGGAAATGGCCGACAAGAAAGTCCCGATGAAAGAAATGGTGCTAAGCTTAAGGGGCAAGATACTGAAGCACTCATAAAAGACCATGGAGCAGGAAATCAAAACAGTTGAGCTGATGATTGATCTTTACTGCCGTGATCATCACGGCGGTAAAGATCACCTTTGTTCCGAATGTCAAGAGCTTTTTGATTATGTTAAAAAGAGACTGGAAAAATGCCCGCTCAAAGAGAACAAGCCCAGGTGTTCAAAATGCTCCGTGCGCTGCTATAAACCTTCCATGAGACAAAAAATAAAGGCGGTAATGAAATACTCCGGTCCAAGAATGTTATACCGCCACCCCATCCTTACAGCCAGACATTATATGACAAGGCAATAAGAAGAAAACGCGTTGCGGAATAATGTGTAAATTAATGCCGTGACTCAATCCGCACCAGATAACCTTCGGACACCGGCGGCATTTCCGCCGCGTTGGCTTCGTCGGTATCTATGTGCATCTCCAGTTTGTAATTGGGTTTGACGCGCACCAGCACATCGCCGAAAATGAGTTCACGCTCTCCTTCGATGCGCACCATAACAACATCTTTATCTTTTACTCCGTAATTTCCGGCGTCTTCCGGCGTCATATGAATGTGTCGCATCGCGCAGATGACACCTTCGGGAATTTCGATCCGTCCCGCCGGTCCTTCCAGAATGATTCCCGGTGTTTTATCCAGATCGCCAGATTCGCGGATGGGGGCATCGATGCCGAGCTGAAATTCTTCCGTACGGGATATTTCCACTTGTGTTCTGAGTCGTTCCGGCCCGATAATTCGCACATTATCGACTCTGCCGCGGGGGCCGATAAGACTCACTGTTTCGTTGGCGGCAAATTCACTATCAATGTAGAGGGGCGATTTGGATGTCAGTACATGTCCCTGTCCGAAAAGCGCTTCCACATCCGATTTGCTTAAATGCGCGTGGCGCACGGAGACCGAAACGCGGATGGGACGCCGGTCCGTTGCCAGCAGGTGATGTTTAATGGAGCTTGTATAATCCAGCGCGCGGGCGCATTGTTTGGCAATCATCAACTCCTCATCTGTGGCAACAACGAGAATCTGAATATTCGAGTGGCGCGCACTGATATCGCACACAGGTTTGTCCGCTTTGACTTCGCAACGGTCATTGCGAATCTTATCGATGGCAAAACCCAGTTTTTCCAGACCCTGCACACATCGGGCACGAATGTTGTGGTTGTTTTCACCAATGCCGCCGGTAAAGATGAGGGCGGCTGCTCCTCCCAGAATTCCGTGATAAGCGCCAATATATTTCTTGATGCGGTAGCAAAATGCTTTAATGGCAAGAAGAGCTCGCGCGTTTCCCTCATCAGCCGCAGCGATGGTTTCGCGCATATCGGAACTCACGCCGGAAATCCCCAGCAAACCGCTTTTGCTGTTCAACATTTTATCCAATTCTTCTATGCTGAGATTGTGTTCCCGCATCAGATAGGGAATGATTCCTGGATCAAGATCTCCCACACGCGTGCCCATGATCAGTCCCTCCAGCGGACTGAATCCCATAGAGGTATCTATGGAATGTCCCCTCTGGATGGCGCAGACGCTGGCACCGTTCCCCAGATGACACGAAATGATATTCAGGCGATGCAGTGAAGTTTCCAAATGCCTGGCCGCTTTTACCGCAACATACTCGTGGGAATTACCATGAAAGCCGAATTTCCGGATCCCGCTCGTGAAGTATTCATACGGGAGACCGTAGATGGCCGCTTCATCGGGAATTTTACTATGAAAGGATGTGTCGAAAACGGCCACATGCGGTATGTCGGGTAAGACCTTTTGACATGCCTCAATGCCTGCCAGCATCGCAGGATGATGAAGGGGCATCAGCGGAATCAGCCGCCGGATTTCATTAATAACGTTTTGATCAATGACCACGGGACTGCGGTAGAGAGAACCGCCATGACCAATACGATGTGCTACAGCGCCAATTTCATTAATGTTTTTTATTGGCGTGCCCTCCATGCCGGTTATTGCTTTCAGGACATGCTCAAGCGCCGCAAGGTGATTTGATGCTTCAACGCCAATAAGATTTTCTTTGGCGCCGCAGATGCAGACATGTTCCGTGTCTTTCATGCCAATACGTGATATGGCTCCACTCATAAGCGATTTTTCCGTGTTCAGATCGAAAAGCTCGTATTTGAGTGAAGAACTGCCGCTGTTAATGACCAAAACCTTCATTCCGACTCCTTCTTTGTGTTTTTCGATAATCGAATATTCCCTGCGATTTGGGAATATTTATTCTCATATCCGGGAAAAACGCCGTGAAAATTATAGGTAAAACAAACAGGACTGTCAACATAAAACATAAACCACCCACATAAACCACCCGCACGAATTGCTTCAAATTTCTTGACACACAAGAAAGCCACCCATATACTTGCCCTGCCAGAAAATTGATTCATGTTTCTTATGGGTTATATCTACTGTCAGTGATCGGCTCATGTTGACTTGCCGGAAAGGAACCAAGCATGAAAGATGCTAAATTATATACTCTGCAACAGCTGTTAAACGATCGTGGCTGGCGTCTGCGTTTCAATGAAGAACTGGAGCGCGATTTCCAGTTGGATTATTTTCGCCGCTATTATGTGCACATGCAAATCGCCGGCATCGTGGGATTGGTTGTATTTTTGGCCTGCGGCATTCTCGACTTAATCTGGATGACCGAAATGGCCGGACGTACATGGTTGATACGATTGGTGGCTGGACTGCCCATGGCCGTTCTATTGTTGCTCAGTTTCCGGGAACCATTCAAGCAAAAAGTAGGCAAAAATTACATGCAACACTTTATTTGCCTCCTTGCCACAAGTGCCGTTGGCGGATTGATCGCCATATCTCTGAATTCAATCGAACCATACAATTATTACTACTACAACGCCATTACTGTGGCAATGGTTATTGTGTTTGTGCTTTCACGCATCCAGTTCAAATGGGGAGTTATTTCAGCAGTTATTATGTGGCTCTCTGTCAATATAGGGTTAATCGGATTCGGCCAGGCAGAAAATAAACTGGCTATTGTAGTAATCATTAATTACGTCTTTTGGGGATCGTCTATCAGTGCTCTGATCGGTACTTTCCTGATAGAGCGCAGTTTACGGCAAAACTATCTGCAATCACGCCTGCTTTCCATGGAAAATTGTGACCTCGAAGAATCGAACATGACATTACAATATCTATCCGCAATTGATGGTCTCACCCAGATTGCCAACCGCCGCAGCCTGGACAGAAGCCTGGCTATTGAGTGGCAGCGCGCCAGACGTAAACGCGAACCGGTCGGCTTCATTATGGCGGATATAGATCACTTCAAAATGTTTAATGATACCTATGGTCATCAGGCCGGCGATGAGTGTTTGCGTGTTGTAGCCTCCCTGATCAAGGATCACGCAAGACGCCCGGGAGATCTGGCGGCGCGTTACGGCGGAGAAGAATTTGCGCTGGTGCTCATTAATTCCACCGCTGAACAGGCCGGCATTATCGCAGAGCAAATGCGGAAAAAAATTATGGAAACGACTATAAAATATGATCATTCAGTCTCAACCAATATCACAGCGAGTTTCGGAGTGGCGAGTATGGTACCCGGTCAAGGGCAGGCTAATCCTGACGCTTTGGTTCTGGAGGCTGATCAGGCCATGTATCGCGCTAAGAGATCGGGTCGTAATCGCGTTGTGGTCAGCGGACAACCTGACGATGACCGGACAGCGATTTAAATTTTTATGGTTAAAAACCACAAATTAATTCAGAAAAGGAGAAGTTTATGAATGAAAAAATATGGCAGGCGGCCGCAAAAGCTTCGATAGCTGCGGGAGCTATTCCGATACCTGTTACCGGAACATTGATTGAATTGTTGCAGATCGTAATGGATGAAAAAGAGGCGGAATTCATTCCTCTATTCACCAAACCAATGAATTTAAAGGAAATCAAGGAAAAGTCCATTTTAAGCGATGAAGCATTGGACAAAATGCTGGACGGACTCATGCGTAAAGGTGTCGTTAGCGGTATCCCCAGTAAAAACACAGGCACAGTTGTTTACAGACTCATGCCTCCGGTGCCCGGATTATTCGAATTTACTCTGATGAGAGGCGAGAAAACTGAAAAGGAAAAGAAGCTGGCAAAACTATTCGATCAAATTTTTAAAGAACTCTCGGACATGGTTCAGGGCGCGTATGATCCCATTATGGATTTTCTCAAGACTGTACCGCCAATAACAAGAGTAGTCCCTGTGGAACAGGAAATAAAAGGAGCTCTTGACGATGTTTTGCCATATGAAGATGTGAAGAAGATTATCGAAAAATTCGACACAATAGCAATATCCACTTGTTACTGTCGTCACGAAAAAGATCTTTTGGGTAAGCCCTGTCAGGTTACGAAAGAAAGAGAAAATTGTTTCATTTTCGGTCAGACCGCAGAGTTTGTAATCAAATATAATTTCGGTAAGAAAATATCAAAAGATGAAGCATTGAAGATAATTGCTAAAGCCAGAGAAGACGGGTTGGTGCATAAGGCATTCCATGCAAAACAGGACATAAACAATGAAGAATTTGCCATCTGTAATTGCTGTAAATGCTGCTGTGGCACATTTCAAATATATTACATTGGCGCCGCGCCAATGCAGTCCTATACTTCATGCATGGCCCGCGTTGATTCTTCCGAATGCACAGGATGCGAAGCTTGCATAGATATGTGTCCGATGGAAGCAATCAGCCTTGATGACGACATCGCAGTAATAGATGAAAGGAAATGCATCGGTTGCGGGGTTTGTTCTTATCATTGCCCGGTATCTGCAATAAAACTGGAAAGAACAGGCATACGGAATGTTTTTGTTCCGCCCGCAAGAAGATAATCAATAAATCAACTCAAGGGAGAGTCTTATGAAAAGGTTTGAAAATATTATCAATACGGCAATCAAGGAATCCATGTCGGATATTTATATCACAGGCGAACACCCGGTAGTAACTCGAAAGTTTGGAGATATTCAATCAATTTCACGGTTCACTGAAATGGACCCATCAGGAAATAGATGATCTGACCAGAAAGCTTCTTACACCTTTGCAAGTAGAAACATCCAAAGACGAAAGTATGTTTACGTCCGAACGTTACTTGACTTACTATTTGAAGAACCGCTCTGCCTTCACCCCTTATGGCAACATCTTTCGTCCAGTGGAAGAATTGTCGCAGAATAACTATTGCCAGTCACCTTTGACAGAAGCGTCATATATGAAACATGCAGCAAAACAACCAATGAAGACGGCGTCACAGCCAATCATTGCTGTGTCCGAATACAGCGAAGAAACTGACGATAGTATACTGAATATCAACGATAATATATCGCTGCACAAAATTAAAGGCTAAACAAACATAGCAAGTAAAATCTTCAGTCGTTTCTTAACGCTATCAGGCATTTTGTTATTGTCACTCAAATTATTAACCTGACACCGCATAGAGGCTTGCAAATATTGCCGGATAACATAAGGAAGTAATAATGGAACTTTCAATTATTTTTTAAGTTTAACAACCTTGTATCCCTGTTTACGCAGTAGGTTAACCAATCCATCCGGTCCGACAAGATGCGCCGCTCCAACGATTACCATGGTGTTTCCAGAACCATCCAGACAGCTCTTGATATCTCCAATCCATTTATTATTTCTGTCAACTACTATAGTTTGATATAATTTGGGGTAGAGCTTCAGGCCATTGACGTAAAGCTCTTCCATTTTAGATTCATCTCCTTTTCTCCAGGCAGCAAGATATTCTCCCAGCGCTGTTTCAATCTGTTTGAATTCGTCAATAGATTCAATAATTTGATCGCTTCCTATAACCTCTTCCATAGAGAGAAGAAGTCCCAATTGTTTATCGACTGTCTCCAGACTGCCTGTAGCTTTTCCGTCCTTAAGAGCTTTTTCTTTGAAAAAATAATCAACGCCTTTCTGGGGGTCGGCGCCGATTCTGTTCATTTCCTGAACTGTAAGCGTCATCACAAACAAAGCCGGTTTAAATAATCGGTACAGCTCTAACGGATAGTTTCGTTCTTTACAGAATTTTTCTGCTTTGGCGTAAGCCTCAGATGAAACATGATCTTTGAGGGTTGTGCCATCGGTATAAATTGCGCCACCCAGAAACTCCACCAATTGACCCTGATTTCCCGTGTCATTTGGTGGGATTTCAAAGATAATTTTGCCGGAATTCTTATAAGCCGTAAAAAACTCAGCAGGCAAAGGATAATCGGATGCCCTCAGCATGTGGAATGATCCGGCCAGATAAACCTTCGCCTTTGAAAAACTGACCACCCAAACGGAGCTTTCCGCCCAAATATTAAAAGCCGTTAACAAAACAATCAATGCCGGAAATATTCGCCAAAAACGTAGTTTCATTGAATTCTCCTTTTTATGAATTAATTACCTGAGTTTTTTTAAATTCTTGTTCTTTCTTGTCTGTTGTTCTTTTTTATATAAGAAAATTTTTATGCAGTCAATTTTTCTATTATATAAGCCATTTAAATGCATTATACGTCTTATGACTTTTTTTATTGACTTCGGTTTGCCTTTCTGGTATATAAGCCACGACCTTTTAAGGGAGAGTTTGTATGGTCCCGGTCACCATAAAACCGTTTTTTAATAGTCTTATCTTTGTAAAATTTCAGCAGGGGTTCCCTGCATTTTTTTTCATTAAAATAATGTTTGATACCTGTGCCTGCGGCGGCAGGAAGCGGGGGCATACCGCTTTCAGCTTTGGGGTATTGTTTGATTCACCAATTCCAATGTATTTCACCCGGCACACACCTGATTTCACTTTCTGCATTGGACTTTCTCAAATACAAGGAGGATATTTATAATGGCAAAAATTCAAATAATGGAAAACAGACCGCCGGTGCTCGGTATTAATAGTCTGGGAAGAATCGGGAAATTGTCTCTATGGCACCACATCGGCAGAAAATATTTTAAAGAGATCATTGTTAATCTGGGAAGAGAAGCAGGCACAGGTTTGGATGCCATTGCCCAGGTAATTGAAAAAGACGCAACGTATGGATTATTGCACAGATTTCTTTACGGCATGAAAGCGGAAAGTATTGTTAAAATCACTGACGAGAAAAAAGGCAAAATGTTGATTGACGGCATACCGGTTATGGTGCTTCGCGAGGCGAGAAATCCCGCCGATATACCATGGCGACAGTATGGAGCCGATATTGTTTTGGACTGCACGGGAAAATTCAAGGATCCAACCGTTGCTTCCGATAATAAAAACGGTTCCATACGCGGTCATTTACACGGAGGGGCCAGAGTTGTTATTAATTCCTCCCCTTTTAAAATAAAGAATAAGGCTTTCTCCATGCCGGATGATGCCGTTACTTTGATTTACGGAATAAATCACACTGCTTTTGATCGTAAGAAACATCTTCTTATTTCTGCAGCTTCCTGCACAACTACGGGACTCGCCCATATGATTAAGCCTCTGCTGGAAAATGAAGAAACAAGCAATATTCTTACGGCTTCCATGTCCACTATTCACGCTGTCACCAACTCTCAGAGCGTGCTGGACAGTGTTCCTAAGGCCGGAGAAAAGGATTTAAGAAAGAATAGGAGTATTTTAAACAATATCATTTTGACATCCACAAACGCCGCCAAAGCGCTGGCAGAAGTTATTCCCGAAGTGAAGAATATCGGTTTTATGGCCGATTCCATTAGAATACCGACCAATACCTTGTCCTTAATCGTTCTTAATATAACTTTTCAGACTCGCACGAATAAGCGTGGTGTTGAAAATACCATCAATACAAAAATGGTCAACGATATTTACCGCAAAGCGGATGAAAATAATCCCGAACGTCTGATAAGGTTCACCATGGAACAAAATATTTCCACGGACTTGATCGGAGTTGATGCCGCGGTAATTATCGAAGGACAGTTTAACCACACACGCACGGCATTTATTAATCTGGATATTCCCCATATTCCCAATTTGCCCGCGGAAGTTATAAAAGTGTTTCCCGAAAACGTAATGAAAGTGCCGGTCGTTCATGCAAAAATATTCGGCTGGTATGACAATGAATTCGGAAGTTATACAAACAGGATGGGTGATCTGGCTGTATATATCCACAAAAATATTTTATAAGATTGCTTACGGCTGATTAATGTGCCGTTGTGTGACACAATGCAGAGGATATAAAACTGCATTTAAAAAGTTATGTCCTGTAATTCTTCAGCCTCAGTTTCGTGCTGTCCGGCATAGACGGCGCCACTACGACCGTCTATACTTATGAAATCTCCTGCCTTGATAGTACGATCTTCTATCTTTGCATATTCGTCAACTTCGTAAACTTTTAGTTTATTGAAACCGACGACGCCAACTTTGTTCAGTTGCGGAATAGTTACTGCGGCATGCGACGTGCTCCCGCCTTTGGCCGTAAGCAAGCCTTCAACCTGCAGGAGAAATCCGACATCATCCGGAACTGTATCCGGACGCACTAAAATAAGGGGCGTTTCCGGTTCAGCGCTGCGAAAATGTTTAATGTCCGATTCTGAATAAACAGCTCTCCCGCAAAGAGCGCCACCGTTCACCCCTATGCCAGATCCCAAAAGTGATGATTGTAATGTTTTGGTTTCTTTAAAACGTTTCCACTTTTGCGTTTTTGCTTGGCTCATATCACGAGTCTGCAGAATATATAATTTATTCTTCGTCGGTCCTTCAAAAGTAAACTCTATTTCCTGATGATTAAATCCCTTTTCATAAATCAGAATTTCGGACATTCTTAACAATTCCGCGTAAATTTCAGGAAATTTTGTCTGGAGGGAAATTTTGGAATAACGACATTCATCTATGCGCTGTTTCTCCGAGATAGGATACGTTTCCACCAGACCCGACACTATATCGTCTCCTTGGACACCAAATATAAAATCTCCATATAATGTTACCTCTGAAAAGGAGCTTTTAGGTTCTCGTGTGAAAATAACCCCGGATCCGGAATGCTCATTAAGATTCCCCAAAACCATCTTTTGAACAATAACCGCCGTTCCCCATTGATCGGAAAGATGCATCTGGCGGCGATAAATTTCCGCCTGTTCCGAATACCACGAATTAAAAACCTGAAGAATGGCGTATTTTAGCTGATTCAAAGGCTTTTCTTTAAACTCTATACCATTATCCATTAATCCTTTTCTATAGGAAAGGGCAATTTGTTTCATCTGTTCAGGAGAAAACTGTATCTTTCTTTCCACCCCGTATTTTTGTTTAAATTCATCAATAATTGCATCGAAAAAATTACGATTCATCCCCTGAAACATACCCCATGTCTGTATAAAACGGCGATATGAATCCCATGCCGCCCATTTAAAGTTCTCTTTAGCGCCTAGATTTTCTGCTATTGATTCGTTAATTCCCACGTTCAAAAATGATTTCATCATACCGGGAAGCGAAACAGTGGCGCCGCTTCGTACTGATAACAGCAAAGGTTTGTGACGATCGCCGAATTTGCAACCCGTTATCTTTTCCAGAGCAAAAATCTCTTTATTTATCCGAACAGCGAGATCATGAAAAATATATTTATAGCCGTAGACCGCTTCATATGCTCTAAACACTTCCGTCGTTATTACAAAACCGGGAGGCACATTGAAACCCAAAGATATAAGTTCTTTCAGGAAATATCCTTTATTCCCGAGAAGTATCTGGTTGTCCACTTTCCTGTTTTTTTTATAAAAAGAAGAAACCGTTAATTCAGGATTATATGCCATAACAACCCCTAGAATCTGTTTTTTGTCTTTGAATTTTTCCAGCTCAGCATTCAGAATTTTAATAACAGCATTAACAAAAGTATCCAAAACCTGAATGCCAAAGGCCGAAGATATCATTCCTCTGATAAAATTTTCAGAGTGCTGATAGATTGATTTTTCATATTTTTTATAGCCGGATTTTCTTTCGGAATCGGCATCTTCATGGTAAATTTCTCTTATAATAACAGGAAGATTAATATTGTGAACGTCAATATAGTAATTGCGAATAATGTCCTGAATATTTTTGGAGATAAAACGGAAAATATCTACGTATTGTTCCATGGAAAACTGTCTGATGGATAACGCATTTGTCACATACTTTACTTTATCCGCCAAACCTTCTGTAGCAATGCCCTCAATTTCCAACGCTTTGATATAGAGCCACAAATATGTATGGATCTTTGTGATAGTTTGTTTCGTTATAAACTTAAGATTCAATGACTTGATTAACTCTTCAAAAAGCATCGTGGCAAGAGTTTCCAATCTCAGAGATAAGCCGACGGCTTCAAATTTTTCTTCACTATAGGTCCCATACATTGATGGTATGCCCGCAGCTATATGCCTCTTATAATATATGTTTTCATAAAACTGCGTTTTCTTCGGGGAAAGAATTTTTTCCTTCAATATGGACAAAAATTTCAAGATAATCGTAAGACTTCGATAATAGTTCTTGCTATCCAGAGCTCGCTTTAACGATAAAACATCAGCATTGTGAAATGTATTGTCTGATTCCAAATCTTTCAACAAATCTATATACTGAGGATAGTATTTCTTACAGATCAACCGGTAAATGCGGATCATTATTTTACTGCGTTCCTGATCTCTTTCTGTAATGCCTTCTACATTACTGAGTTCTCTATATACTTTTGTCTTATCCCATTCAAGAAAATCCCGGGTATCTTTAATCCTGGAGAAGAAATATTTAAATACTTTGTGCATTCCATCAAAATATTCTCCGGAATTAACAACTTGTTCATATACTTCATCAGGAAGATGTACGCGGATAAATTCTTTGTCGCCGGAACGCCAATACTGGAATATGTCTTCAACAAATTTCACGATCATGCTGTTGCTTTCCACATGGGATTGCTTCCGGAAAAAGGACAACAGTTTGTCGTTGCGTAAAGAAAGTTCGTCAACTTTTGTGGAGATATCCCTTAATTCGCCTTCTGCGCCTATTTCACTGAAATAAACCGGAAAAATTCTTAGAAGTTGTTTTATCAGGTTATAGGCAGGCGCAATATCGGTATTGAGGAGCGCAGAGATGTTTTTTTGGATGAGATCCGTATCACGGATAAACACTCCTCCCATTTTTAAATTGATTATTAACGCTGAAATCAATCTCTTTGTCCATCTTGGTTTTATACCGATAATTTCAAGCCAGGAACGAATATTGATGATATGAGCCGGATTGACCTTTACCTGCCATTCTGTGGTTGAACCTGTAATATCGGGATATTGAAAACCGTAAACTATCAGTTCATCGATAAAAGTATCTGCAAGGGAATGGTTGTTTTGTGCAAAAACTTCCCTTGCCGTTGTCGTAATGCAATCAAAACTTGCGATGCCGAATTCACGCTGAGATTTGCTCTTTTTTAGAAAATCAAATATTTTGCGCACAAATCCGTTCAGATTTTCTTTTTTTTCTTCCTGAAAAACTTTGGTTAAAGAATGATTGATTTCCCGCAAAACACTCGCGCGAATGTCGGCAAGACCGGAAACATCTATCGTTTTAAATAGAAAACTCAATTTTGCCAGATGTTGGCGACCTTGATGCGCCTGTGATTTTTCCAGTTGGTCAGCAACGAGCAGATAACCGTTTATTAATTGAGAATAATCCGGCAGATCAAGATACTTTTTTATTTGATTTTCTTTTTTATTCTGCGTATCCGAGTTAAGGACTTCCAACTCTTCGAGTAAAGTAAGAAGATACCGATGACTCAACGGCTGAACAAGTTGCTTATAGGCGCTGATTGATTCATTTGTTTCGCCCCCTTCCTGATCAAACCATCCGGAAGGATCAGGCTGGGTGAGCCAGAATTGATATGTAATTTTAAACATCCGATATACTAAGTGATGGAACATGGGTGTTTGAATATCTATATCATTTTCTGTAATGCTCTTGACTATTCTTTTGAGATAAGCCGAACATTTTCTGCAGAGAGTCGCATTTTCATCCGCAATATTCATAAGCGACATTGTAAAATCCGGAAATATGGACAAGTTTCGGGAAAGATATTCACCACTCTGATTAAGTATCGTATCAATATAATCGAACAGATAGTGAATAGCGCTGTCTTTTATATCATTACTTGATGCCAACCTGATAACATCGAAATAAATATGCAACATTATGGAAAGAGCGGAAAACCCTTCTTGGTGATTGTTGTAAATATAAAAATCCCCGATGGAAATTGCTTTCAGCTCCTTAAGGACATATTCCCAGTTAACAAAAGGATGGTTTAATTCCTTCAACAGTTCCCTTGTCTTTTTTTGCAGACCGTAGTGGTCTTCCACAACCTTGAGCAATGGTGCATACTGCTCCGGTATCTCTATAGTTACAGCTGTTCTTTCCAAATTAACTTTCAGGGCGGAAGAACCCCATCCATCACTTTTTTTATTCGGGTTGTTTTTTGTTGTCATAAGGGGAGATTCCTGCAAAAGACAAATTTTGTAAATTTTTAATCAGAATTCACATATTTTTTCAAGGTCAAAACATAAACACCGGATGTGATGAGGTTTTCGTCCCGCTTTTGTGGAATGTTTACACGAAACAGGATATTTTGGCAAAACACCATATTGATAGAATTCCGCTCTCGACGAGACTCTACTATTGCGTTTCATCAATATATTTACATTAGAAAGCATGAGCGAAATTGAATTTCTTCCAGCGATGCACGACAGGTG
>MAEO01000215.1:517-1921 GCA_001683985.1 Smithella sp. M82 | reverse complement strand
TCCTCAGTCCTCAGGTGCAACGGCAAGGCCTTGAGGTCGTTCTTCATCACCTCGTAACATTTCTCGATGGCGTCTCTTTGCCGATACAGGGTAAGGCACGTGAGCCAGTCCATCTCCCCTGAATACAAGAGAATGAATCGTCCCATCCGGTTAACCCGCTGGGTTACTGCCTTCTGCTTGATCGAGACCTCAAATCGCCCATCCACAAATTTCCAGGATAAATAGCGGGCAAAATGCTTGGCAATCTCTCCTACCACCACATCGGGCCGTTTCCATGCCCTTGGCTGGGCATGCTGCACCTTCTCAACGACATCATGCAGGTGCTGGTAGAACGCACTCCGCTCACTCTGCTCGCGTTGAGGATCGTAGTAGCAGTATCCCTTGACGGTCAACACCCGGGGCTCCTCTTCGAGTTCGTAAAGGTGGGAAAGAGTGACCGGCATCGCAAAGATCGCTTCTTTTTCGTATTTGTGCAGAAACTCCGCTCTACCAACCTTCTTTTGCGAAGTACTCATCAGTTCTTTCACCGAGGTGAGGTGCAGCGTCGGGGGAATGATGAAGGGGATCTCCTTATCCAGCAGTTCGGCAAGAGCCGTCTGCGAAAAGAACCCCCGGTCGAGGATCAGCCTGAACTGGTCGATTTCCATGGTTTTCAGCCAGTGCAGCGTGTTTGCTAACGTTCCGATATCGGCGATGCTCCCGGGATAGAGATCGTACCGAATCGGGATCCCACGCTCCTTGTCCATGACAAGGGAGACGTTGACCTGCGGAAGACCATCACTGTCGCGGTTATACCCGTATTCCAGGAGTTCCAGGAGTTTGGAGGAACTGGAGAGACTGGTAATGTCGTAGAGAAGCGTTGCACCGGGTTTGGTCTGGGAAGCAAATCGGTCCACAAACAGGGAGGGAACATTGCTCTTTCCGAGCGCTGCAAGTATCTCGCTGAGACGCTGACTCGCAAGCGGGAGGTGAGGATGCTGGAGGGAAAGAGATGACCCTTCAAACCAGGTTTGCACGTTCTGGAGCGCAAGTGGCCGGAGAACACGGTTATAGACGAGAGCCAATATGATGTCGGTTTCCTCCGGGTTCAGGAACTCCTCAAGCGTTGACCGGATCGACAGTTCCTGGGTGATCTTCTGGAGCGGCAGAAGGTTTCCATGGGTGTAGGCACCGACCGGGGCGTCGGCAACCCTCGTACTGGCAGGGATCATCGGCTCACTCCGGACCCGGACCGGTTTCCCGTCGATATTTTTTCCGAGGTACTTGGACCGATGCCGGATCTGCTTTTTCTCTTTGTCGTAGTAGGGGATGTCCTCATACCAGTATTCCTTGCCATTGATCGTCTTGATGCGGATGGTGGACTTCATTGCTGCAGGTATAATATAAGCGCATAAACTATAAATG
>MAEO01000215.1:197-507 GCA_001683985.1 Smithella sp. M82 | reverse complement strand
TGTCGTAGTAGGGGATGTCCTCATACCAGTATTCCTTGCCATTGATCGTCTTGATGCGGATGGTGGACTTCATTGCTGCAAGTATAATATAAGCGCATAAAATATAAATACTTGATGGGGCCGCCGGAGGTAAAGGGGAGAGGAGAGTGTCCAAAAATCAGAAAGAGGAGCAAAGGGTGCGTTGAGTGGTATACCCTATGCGCTTACGGATCGGGAGTTCAGGGTTTATCAAACCAGGGAGGTATCGGTTCGATGCCCTCGATGAAGAATGACTCGCATCTGCCGAAGGAGATATCCCCTCCGGCGTCCA
>MAEO01000215.1:0-187 GCA_001683985.1 Smithella sp. M82 | reverse complement strand
GACCGGATCGACAGTTCCTGGGTGATCTTCTGGAGCGGCAGAAGGTTTCCATGGGTGTAGGCACCGACCGGGGCGTCGGCGACCCTCATACTGGCAGGGATCATCGACTCACTCCGGACCCGGACCGGTTTCCCGTCGATATTTTTTCCGAGGTACTTGGACCGATGCCGGATCTGCTTTTTCTCTT
>MAEO01000040.1 GCA_001683985.1 Smithella sp. M82 | reverse complement strand
AAGGAGTGAAATTCGTCAACGGTATTGAAGAAAAACGGATCGCCGCCTGATTCTTCATACACAACTCTTGACTATATCTCAGACTTCCGTCCTGAACTTCTTGGATTAAAATCTTATATGCATTGTTGACTGATGATACGCCCTCTGTCCAAATGCCCCTATGAGCCATTAACTCGCCAATGTCGTGCTTGGTGGCGTAGATTAACTGTTTCATAAACTCCATAACTGTATCTTCATGTGCGATAATGACCACCTCCTTTATTCGTGTTGATAATTTTAATATACGGAACTGTTGCTAATGTCAAGAACTATTGTTTCTAAATTTAGAAACACTAATTTCATTGACAAGCAACGACTACAAGTTTATATGACTGACATGAATGAGAACAAAATTAAAAAACTAAGCCATTACTATCAAGAAGACATAGACAAAATAGCTGCCCATCAAATATGGGAAAAGGTTACAGTTAGAGGTCTTAATTTATCGCGAAAAACCATACAGCGGGCATATAAGGAAATGAAAAAAGAGAATTTTCGTGGCGATATAATTGATTATCTTTGCTACATCTGTTTAAGAGAAATTATAGATTCTGCCTGCGTAGCCTATAAAGCAAAAGCTAATATCAGAGCAATCTTGAATTTTCTTTTAGTATATTTAATCCTTTACCGTAGTCAGATAATATCGGTTTGTCGCTTAATGTTAAAAGATGAATCATATCTTGATGAAGCTTTTGAAAAACATGGAATAAACAAAAAAGATAAGGTTTATATTGGAATCAAGGAGAGGTTACTTGACTTGACAGATCAATATTTAAGCAGAAAATCAAATCAACCAAATAATATCAAGAAGTTAAAACCCAATTAACGACCCATTTAAATATCTTAATCATAATAACCAAAACTCAACTATTACTCCGGCCATCAACTATACCACTATCAGCCCACCACTCAGACCACAACCATCCAACAACAATCCATGCGATTAGCATAAGCGCCGAACGAAGTGAGGCGCATAAAGGCATTTATGAATCTGCCTTTATGCCATAGACTCAACAATATACTCCTCTAAATATACTTCGATAAAAAACTACTTTATTTTAGAACAGGCCACTTTGCCCGATGGAACTGCTCTGCCTTTAGAATCTAATACACCTTTCTTAAAACATCTAAGGCATGCTTCCGCGCCTTTAAACTTTCCATCTAATAATTTAACTTTATCCACAACCTTCTCGTTAGCAAGACATTTGTCCCTACAAGTAACCCCAGCTACTGCACTGCCTTCCATGTAATATTCACATTGGTTCTTAGCATCATACATAGAACTTCCTTCCGGTGGCTCAGGAAATGGAGCACCTTTCAGTGATTTCTCAGCTCCGAAAGCAATCAACGGTAACAATACCAATAAAACAACTAATAATCTCCGCATAGGTCACCTCCAAAAATTTTATTTTCTATACCTAAACTCTTTATTTATATCAAATAATTTATAAGCGCCGAGCGTAGCGAAGGCGCAATAAAAGCATTTTAAGAATCTGCATAAGCGCCATAGGCGTAACAATCATGCAACTCAGGATAAGGCCACAACGCCAGGGAGAATTTATCTCCGGGCTTCTCAGACAGGCTATATATGTCTCAATATATAAATCCTGCCTCTGCAATATAACAATATGATCAGAACTCCTGTGCTCAGACCAGACTGGACAACAGCCCGGCTCCGAAGCTCTAAGCCAAACTACCATTGCTAAACTTCATTGAGGAGCCTTCCGAAGACCTACCCATTGAATCTAAGCAGAATCAGACTGAAAATCCCGCGTGGATTTAAAAATATAAATAGTAGGACCTTGACGTTCAAAAGTGGACGCTACAATGAAAGGGACAAGGGAAAGCCCTTCCCTAATTGCCGTTAAGATTTCACCAGCTGTAAACTCCGATCTTGTTGTTCTCACGGTTCCTGAGAACGAACTGCCGGAAGCTTTCTCCCGTTCGGCAGACGTGGGTAGCTTCCTTGATCATCTCCGGCTTCTCGCAGCGCGGACAGACGGCATAGCCGTCTATGATCAAACCGCCCTGCATGTCTGACTCGGTGTAATCGTCGTTGCAGAAATCGCAGACGACCGTACCTCCGATATCTATTTCCCAAACATCCATATTTCTCACGCTCCTTTCTAGGCCGAGGGCTTTCCCTTGGCTCTTGAAGGCAAGCGTCCGGTTGCCTTTGAAAGTCAAGGTGGAGCCGAGCGGAGCGAGGAGATTCCGATTAAAGAAACTCAGCCACTCGGCGACCCCCTTTGGTTTATAAGCCCCGCAGTGGGCGTTAAACCAATAAGGGTGGGCGGGAATCAGAAAGTCATGCTGTTTGGAAAATGGAAGAAGCGGACTGTTCAAATATTCGGATTGATGCCGTCGTAGCGCCGGTGTCCTGTAATCGGGATAACGGAAGCGAGACGGCTTTAATCCGCTCCCTAAGAATTACAGTCTGATTGTTCCGTTTTCTGAACAGCCGCCGATTGGGTATATGGGGATAGCGCGTTCCATACTTTGGGAGTAAAATATAAATAACATTTTACATTTAATTTTTTAAAAAATATGAATAAAATATTATTGTTCTCGGTTATCATTGCCGCAACTTTTATGCTTTCCGGATGTAGCAAAAATACTGAGGGTGTGTCCTTGGCGACACAGGACAAACTTGATGAACAACAAGCTCAAATTGATGAATTACAAAAATATAAGGATGAACAACTCAGACTAGACGAAGAAAAAAAGAAACAAGAGGAAGAAGATAGAATCAAGAGGGAAATTCAAGAGGAACAAGAACAGAAAAAGCAGGCGGTAATCTCTGCTTGTTTACAATTTAAAAATAAATGCGAATCAAAAATTCGTGAATTGAATAATCTTGATGTCACAAAAAAAGACGGATTGAAGGAGATTGATGGTTTTTCAAGTAGATCGCTTGAGAGTGCTAAAAAGTCTTTGGATGATAATTGGAAACATCCAGAATATGAGCACGACTATAAGATAATTAAAAAAATAATTAAAGATAGAGAGAATAAATTAGCAATCATATTGACGGGAGAATGTAAAGATTATGAAAAACCATGTGAATAAATTTTATATTATGAGGCAAGGCGTTTACCTTGCCTCTTTTAATTTACGCATTTTCCGCCGCCGTTTTTTCTTCCGGCTTATCCTCCTGCAAGATCATTTTCAGAACCTTTTCCGTATCGCTCAGAACCTCTAAACAGGCGGCCACGGGCGACAGCCCTGCTTGAGCTGCGTAGCTCTCGATGTATTTATATGAATTGCCCGTAGTCTCTCTCGTAAGGCCTAATATACGTGTCAGAGCCTCAGCCGACAGTTCCGCTACCACTTCCTGCTTCCAGTCCTGCCCCTTTTTCAGTTCTCCCGAAACCAGCTTATGCGCGTGATGTGATAGTTCATGGAAGAAGACAGCTTCCTCCGGCGTTGCCAGCTTTATAGAATTGCCTCCATAGCTTCCCCAGTATTTCTCATTGCCCGATACAGCTTGGACATTCAAACCCCATTCCTTGGCTCTGTCTATCAGGTGGAAAGAGTTTATTACCGTCTTGGTATAATTCAGCGGTTCTCCTTCCGTGTCTTCGTAGCAGAAGACCGGAACTTGCAGAAAGCCGATGAGGCTGTAATCCTCCTCGCCATCTTCCTTCTTTTCCTTTTGGAAGCGGGGCGCAAAGATATGGAAAGCCCTAGCTCCTTTCTTGACGCGGCGTCCTACTTTCAGCCATTGGCGGAAACCCCTGGCATCGTAGGTCCCGTTCATCCACATGATAATGCGGTTCAGGAAGCTCCATTGCTCCGATGGAATATCGAAAGAAGGGAAGGCCGCGTAGGAAACAGCTTCCGGGATCTGCCCGGATTTAAAGATTTGCAGAATCCCATTGAGGGTTTCGTTTATCTTGCTCGTCATGGCTCTGCTCCTTTCCTTGGTGTTGTTCGATTTCATTTTTGATTATGCGGTTAACTAAAGCTGTCATGGTTAACTTCTCTTCCTTCGCCCATTTGTATAAATGGAGAATAAACTTGTCGTATATTCTTGGTGAATACATAGAAAACCTCCTTTCTATTAATTTAGTTAAACGTGGTTCGGTTTTAGCTTCGCCTGTCCTCTGCGATTGAAAACGGTTCCGTTTTCAAGGTAGCTGGTATAACAGGCACCTAAAACCTTGTTGGGCTGGTGCGGAAATACTCTTTCCGCAATTTGGAAAACTTTGAGAAGCCTTTCGGCTTCGAGATGCGGGCACTCGCGGTGCCGCATGATGAAAATAATCTGCACGTGCAGGCGGGCGTAAATCTTAACCAGCTTTTCTTCTAGCTGGCGTTCGCTCATGTGTCCGTTGTCGAGTTCTATCCGGTACTGGCGGATAGAAGCGTCAAACGGTTTTTCAAAAGATACATTTTGCGTTCCCCTGCCATGCAGGAATTTCCCGATGACGTTGCGCAGGGCTACATCATGGTTAAATAGGAAAGTCGGCAAACCTTTAGCCTTGACTGTATAAGCGTGTTTGCCGTCCTGATTCCTGATTCGTTTTAACCGGAGCGTCCGGTCTTTAACCGTCCGCATTTCTGAAAGCTCGGACGAATAGACGCGGCTGAGGCGGGCATTGTTTCTGCCCTCCATGAAATAGGCAACATTGCGGGGCGTCGCCCAATGAACCTCTTTTATGAACCACCTGATCAGGTCTCTTTTGGATGCCATAATTTGAAGAATACGGGGCAAGGGGTCTGTGGGCGGAAGCCCCAGCAAATAGGTTCGTGTCGTCAGAGCGTCCGAAGCTATTTGCTGGGGATTTGTGCGCCTCGGGCGTATAAGCACCAGATACCCTTTGCCCCAATATAAAAACGCGGAGAGAAGGCCTTTTAACTGGTTAAAAGTGTCGTGCGCTAAAAAGAAAATGGTTAAGCGGCGGGAGTCTCAGCTACCGGCGGGAATACTGCCTTGGCTACTGTCTAAAATTTGGCCGTTAACCGGCCTAACTGGCAATTTGCCAGCTTTTTTGTCCTGCTGCCATTTCTCATAAATGATTTCAGCTAAGGCATAAAGCTGGTCGCGGATTTCCAGAATCTGCTCGTCGGTTAACGACGGATCGTCCAGCAGTTTTTTCATTTGTTCCAAAGTAAGCATCAGTTCATGTAAAAATTTCTTAATTTAACCAAAGCACGGTGGAAAGATTTCCTCTCAATGCCGGTTAACGGCAAGTCGGCCATCTTCTTAACCAGCGCTTTCTTTTCGCTGTCCGAAAATATGCCTTTTTTGAAGAGGCGCGAAAGGTCGGTTCTGATTCCCATGGAGTCGGTGTCCATTTCGCAATAAAGGCCGAGCTTGTATTCGAAGAAAGTTGATTCGTCTTCGTCATTCTCTTTCTCCCTCAGCTCGTCAATGGAAATCTCCTCCACAGGAAAAGACTTGCGGATAGAATCCATATATTTGAAGTTAAGAATTAGAAAAATTGAGAATATAAAAGACCGTTGATAACAACAAAAGAATGCTCCTAGGATATTAACCTGACGAAGTATGTTTTTCTTATTACCAACGGCCTTGCGTGATGCCAAGAGTCCTAAAGGAAATAAAGAAAAACTACTTCTGACAAAAATTGTATATTCATGTCAGTTTTGATTTTTTTATTACCGTAGGCTTCTTAAAGGGCATAAATGGCCGGTTAAGGGCGGTTAAGCCGGTAAAGGTAAACTAAATGGCTTATGAAGGTTCTATATGGAACGGTTAAGTATATAGGGTAGGGCGGATCAGTCAAGGGCGGGCGGGTTAAGTTATCCACCGTGTACTTACATTATAGCGAGTTTGGGTCAATTTCGAGGCAAGGGAATGTGTTTATTTTATGGATAACTTATTTATATAATTTTTGATGCTTATTATACCAAACTCGGTCATGCTTTTTAGAATAACTACTTAATGCGTATTGAAATGGGAAAGGATCATTATTTCTTATATTTTTATTATAAGTATTCCATATTTCGTTATATTGTTCTTCGGTTCCGTTATTTTTAATCCATATCAAAATATCACTGACATCTAAGTCTTTAAAATCAAGACTATCTGGATATATTTCAGAGCCATCAAACATAAAGGCATCGAGGTTTCTTATCATCCGCAAGACTGGATCAGAAGTTTTGGGAATTTTAGAGAAGCTCCGGTTTGTCATGTGTTAATCTCCTTCTGATTTTTTCTAATATCACATATCTTTATCATTGTAAAAAAATCGGGTAAAGGGTTTGATTTTTATTCTTTTTGTGATAATTTAAAGTAGTATCAGCTTCACCTCCCGAAAAATATTTAATAAAAGATAAATATGTCTATGACAAATTTCATAACAAACAGCGAGCCACGGGATTTAAAAAAGCGCTTAATCGAATTAATCAAAAACAGTGAAGAGTTGAAGTTTTTAGTCGGGTTTTTTTATTTTTCCGGCATCAGGGAATTATATGATGGACTTAAAACCAATCCGCATACGCTGATTAAAGTATTAGTCGGACTGAATATTGATAGTTCAAATTTCGGACTTATTGAGTTCTCAGAGAATGAGCAGTTATCTGACGAAGAAAAAACTTACAAATTTTTTGAATCAATCAAAAAATCTTTGAATAACGAAAATTTTGATACTAAGGAATTTTACAAGCAAGTACGATTTTTTATAGACCTTATTAAAAATGATAAATTAATAATCCGCAAAACATATAAACCTAACCATGCCAAGCTTTATATTTTCAAGCTCGATCAAAGCCAAGTCGGCAAAAAAAATCTATTTATAACCGGCTCAAGCAATCTGACAAAAGCCGGACTCTCAACGCAAAACGAATTTAATGTAGAAATTGGTGATTATGGTTTTGAGGAGGCCGAACAGTATTTTGATGAGCTGTGGTCGGATGCAGTTAAAATTACCGAGTTTGAAGATGTCAAAAAAAGGCTCATAGAAGTTGTTGAGAAGGAAACATTGGTCAAAGATGTTACACCATTTGAAGCCTTTTGTTTGGTGCTGAAAACATATCTGGATTCATTTGAACAGAAGGAAATTGGCGAGTCCTTAATCAAAACACTGGAAGAAAACGGTTACAAACCTTATCAATATCAGCTCAACGCCGTAAAACAAGCGCTGGCGATTATAGAAAATAACAACGGAGTCATAGTTGCGGATGTGGTTGGCTTGGGCAAAACTATTGTTGCCTGTGCGATTGCCAAACAGCTTAAGAAAAGAGGCCTTGTCATTTGCCCTCCGGGTCTTGTCGGTGACAGAAATAAAAAATCAGGCTGGAAAAAATATACCGAGGAATTCGGATTATATGATTGGGAAGTACGCTCGCTGGGCGATCTGGAAAACATTTTGGAATTCGTGAATAGGGCAAAAGACATAGACGTTATAATCGTTGATGAAGCTCATCGTTTCAGAAATCAAGATACAAAAGATTATGAACTGTTAAAAAATATCTGCCGGGAAAAACAGGTTATCCTGTTAACCGCTACGCCTTTCAATAACCGCCCAGGTGATATTCTATCTCTTTTGAAGTTATTCATTACTCCGAAACAATCATCCATTACTTTGGAAAATAATCTGGTTGACCAGTTTAAAGGCTTCAAGGGATTTTTTGACCGGCTTGGTTATATGAAGAAATATTGGAATTCCAACGATAATGCGAAAAGAATTAAAGCTGCTAATTATTACAAAGCCATGTTCGGTGAAGATAAAATAGATTTGAAGAAAGTAGCAGAGCGGGCGCGTTATCTGGCAAAGCAGATCAGAAATGTTATTGAACCGGTAACCATCAGGCGTAATCGGCTTGATCTTACTAATAATCCTTTTTACAAAAAAGAAGTCAATGATCTATCGAAAGTTACCGATCCTCAAGAATGGTATTTTAAATTAAATAAAGAGCAATCAGAATTCTATAATCAAATAATAGGAAATTATTTTGGCGATCCTGACAATGGCGGACAATTCAAAGGTGCCATTTACCGTCCTTTTGAGTATGAACAGGGCGTTAAGGAAGAAATGAGTGAAGAAGATAACCGCCAATTCCAGCAGCAGCGCAACTTATACGACTTCATGCGGCGTTTGCTGGTTAAGCGTTTTGAAAGCTCTTTCGGTTCATTTGAACAAAGCATCAAAAATTTCAAAAGAGTCGCCGTTAACTGTCAGAAGTTCATAGACAAAACGGGCGAATATATCTTAGACCGCTCACTACTGGAAAAAATATATGAGCTGGATGCTGACGAGATTGAAAAATATTTGGTTGAGTATGAAGAGAAAATCAGCAAAGGCGAATATCCGAAAAACCATAAGCGATATAAAATAAAAGATTTTAGTTATAAAGATGAGTTTTTAGCCGATCTGGCATCTGATATACAGCTTTTTGGCAATATAATTGAAAAGCTCTCTCAATTGGATTTGGTGCAAAATGATCCTAAAACAAAATGCCTGATTGAAAATATCAAAAAGGAATTCGCAAAAAAGCCCGGCCAGAATGAACCCAAGCGAAAAATTATTATCTTCTCCGAGTATGTTGATACAGTTTTATACCTCGAAAAATCTTTAGAAAAGCTGTTTGGAAAAAAGATGCTCGTAGTGGCTGGGGATTTAACCCAATCAAAAATATTATCCATAAATAAAAACTTTGATGCTTCCAATACTGACCAAGAAGATGATTTCAATCTTCTGTTAACCTCAGATAAAATTTCTGAAGGTTTCAACCTTAACCGTGCCGGAATGGTTATTAACTATGACATCCCTTGGAATCCGGTGAGGGTTATCCAGCGGCTCGGACGCATTAACCGCATCAGCAAAAAAGTTTTCAATGAACTGTTTATCGTTAACTTTTTCCCGACAGAAATAGGAGCTGAACTGGTGCAGTCAAGGGAAATCGCCGCGAATAAAATGTTTCTTATCCATACTGCCTTAGGTGAAGATTCCAAAATATTCGATATTGAGGAAGAGCCAACCCCAGCCGGATTGTTTAACCGCGTCCAGCAAAACCCTGACCAGCAGGAAGAAGAAAGTTTTTATACCAAGGCTCTCAAGGAATATCTGAAAATCAAAGAAGAGAATCCTGGCCTGATTGAGAACCTTATAAACTTCCCACGGCGGGTCAAGGTTGCCAAGAAAGGAAAGGAAAATGAACTTCTGGTATTTTTCAAAAAAGGCCGTTTGTATGTAAGCGGCTCAGCCACGGATTTGGAGAAGCCGGAACCATCTAATAGAACGTTTGAAGATGTTTTTGACAAAATCATTTGCCCAGCTAATGAAAAGGCGCTTGACTGGAATACGGACAATTTTTGGAAGACCTATCAGGCTATTCAAGATTTCCGGGATTACCGGATAGGACCAGTCAGCGAGCAGAGCTTGGAACAAAAAGCACTGATCAATCTTGATTTTCTTATCCGCAGCAACAAAGTGGAATTGATGCCGCTCAAAGATTTCTTGCGCACACTCAAAGAGGACGTCATAAATTATGGGACATTAGCGGATTTCACTTTACGCCGGATAATGAATTTTAAGGATAACAACGTAAAAGAAATTGAGGCACTAAAGAAAGAATTGGGGGCGGATTATCTCATCAAGGAAAAAGCCCGCCAGAAGGATCAGAAAAAAGAAATTATCATAGCCATTGAGAATAAAAGATCATGAGTGAAGCCAGAAAAATATTAGAAAATGTAATAGAGGATTTCACGCCGGAAAAATTTACTCGTTTTTTCAGAGAAAAAAACCGAAATTTTGTGGCGCGGGAAAATAACTATTCACAGTATAACGATAATGATTTCAAAAACGGCATACAGCTTGGAGAAATCAAATTACAAGATAATGATTCTCTGCTTATATGCGCTTTTGAAGTTAAAAAGCCTCTTTCTGAAAGAGCCGGTAAAAAAGCCCAATACGAGAAGGCTAGAGCTATACTCAAAGCGACAGAAAATCAAATCTACTGCGCCGGTATTTTTATTTTCTACGATAAAACCGGTAATTTCCGTTTTTCATTGGTTTATCCCGAAGCTTTCGGAACCCGGAGACAATGGAACAATTTTCGCCGTTTCACTTATTTTGTCAGCAAGGAATTTACCAATAAGACATTTCTAAAACAGATCGGCGACAAGGATTTTCGGAAATTCGACGATATAAAAGCGGCCTTTTCTATTACAGCCGTTACCGACCTTTTTTATGATGAGTTTTTCAAGATATATGACAAAATCGTAAAAGAAACAAAAAAAATCAATCATATTGCCAATGAGGAAGAAGCCCGTGATTTCGTGCTTCTTTTTGCAATCAGAACTATTTTCCTGGGATTTATCCAAAAGAAACAATGGCTGGGCAATGATGAAAGGTTCATCCAGCATTTTTATAAAGAGTATAAGGATCAGTTCTTTGGAAAGAATAAGTTTTACAGCCGATGGCTGACGCCTTTATTTTTTGAAGCTCTTAATTCTCCGCTTGGACGGAAAGTAGCCTACAAAGATAATGAATTTTCAGCCACAACTGAGGAAAATCTTCAGATGGCACCATATCTCAACGGCGGACTTTTCAAACAAAAAGACGGCTATGATACAAAAGGATGGTTTATCCCGGATAAAGAAATTCAAGATTTTTTTGACTTCCTATTTTCCCACAGCTTTACCATTGAAGAGAACTCATTAGTCGATGAAGACTTACAGCTTAATCCTGAATTCCTAGGGATAATTTTTGAACGTTTCATCAATAAGGCGGATGGTTCGGTTTATACACCCAGGACAGAAGTTAGCATGATGTGCCGCCTTAGTTTGTTAAAATGGCTGGAAAAAAATCTGGACAGTAAAGTACGGACGGACAATTTATATGAATTATTCTTTTTGGAAAGCGAGAAAGAAGAAGAACAGAAACATGGAAGTTTTTCACTCAAAGAAGCCAAAGAAATACTGCTTAAATTAGAAAATTTGGCTGTTTGCGATCCGGGTGTGGGTTCCGGTGCCTTTTTAGTAGGCATGATGCAAGTAATTGATGAAATCGAGCAGTCATTGAAAGAAAGATACGGATTAAATGGGATTAGTGTATTTGAACGTAAAAAGCAGATTATTAAAAATTCTCTGTATGGTGTAGAAGTAAAAGAATGGGCTGTCTGGATTTGCCAGTTAAGGCTTTGGCTTTCTCTTTTTGTTGATGCGCCCGATGATCTCAAGAATTCCATCGAACCCATCCTGCCAAGTTTGGATTTCAAAGTTCGCCAGGGAGATTCTCTTGTCCAGCGCATTGGTGCAAAAGCTTTTCCCGTTTCCGGCCATAACATTGCCCTCAATAAATCCATAAAGGATAAAATTACAAAACTAAAAAATCTGAAACTGCAATATTTTGATAATAAGAGTGAGCTTAAAGATTGGGAGCTGCGCCATAGGGAACTGGCTATTTATGACGAAATTATAGATATAGAAATTGAAGAGCATGAGAATACTCTGCGGAATTTGAAAAATATCAAACCATCCAAAAACATGGCTTTATTCGGCGATGAAAAAGAGTATGAACAAGCGCCGTTAGAATTAGATAAGAATAAAATTGAATTTCTAGAAAAGGAAATTAATGAACTAAAAGAACAGAAAAAAATATTGCGCAAAGATAAGCCTTTGATTTGGAGTATTGAGTTTGCTGATGTCTTCGCGGAAAAAGGAGGCTTTGACATAATTATCGGCAACCCGCCTTATGTACGCCAGGAAGCTATTTCTGATCCTAATGAGAAAATTAAGGATAAGAAGGAATACAAAAATTGTTTGGAAGAAATGGTGCATATTGATTTCCCGGATGATTTTACTAAAAAAACAAAAATTAATGCCCAATCTGATCTTTACACCTACTTTTATATTCGCGGTTTGCGGCTTCTTAATTCAAAAGGCATTCATACTTTCATTTGTTCCAATTCATGGCTGGATGTAGGCTATGGCATTTGGCTCCAGGATTTCTTACTCAGACGTTGTCCTATTGAACTTATCATTGATAATCATGCTAAAAGAAGTTTTGGTGCAGCTGACATAAACACCATTATTTCTGTCATCCATGCACCGCAGAAAAAAGTAGATGAAAATCATTTGGTGAAATTTGTTGCTTTTAAAAAACCTTTTGAAGAAACCATTTATACAGAAAATTTAATTACAATAAAAAATGCGCAAAAAGTTGAAAACAATGACTGTCTCAGAGTTTATCCAATTACTATAAAAGATTTACGCAATGCCGGAATGGAATATATCAACGAAGAACAAAAAATATTAGGCGGAAAATATGTTGGCGACAAATGGGGCGGAAAATATTTGCGTGCCCCAGATATTTTCTTTGCAATTTTAGACAAGGGGAAGGGAAAAATTGATAAAATCAATAAATATGCCAAAGTGTTACCCGGCTGTTATTCGGGGGTAAACGACTTTTTTTATCTAAATGTGTCTAATATAGAAAACTTTAAAATTGAAAAAGAGTATCTAACCCCCTTACTTAGAAGCTCAAAAGCTGTGGAAAAATTAAAAATTGATAAGTCCAATAAAGATTTTGTATTAAATATTGATCCAATAGAAAAAAAGAGACTCCTTCGTGGAGCCCTAGATTATATAAAATGGGGCGAAAAACAGGTAACCAGAAAAAAACAAAAAACTGAAGCTGGAATTCCGTGGTCCGAAGTAGAATCAGTTAAAAATAGAAAGTTTTGGTATTCAATACCAAAACAAAATTTAGTTGGGACAAACATATTTATGCAATATGTTGCTAATGACAGATTTTATTGTCCTTATTCAAATGAAAAAATTGTAAGCGACAGATGTTTTCATCGTGTTTTTCCATTGAATGAGAAAGATATAAATAGCATCAAAGTTGTTTTGAACTCAACGTTACAAGCGTTTTTCGTAATGCTGTTTGGTCGTTCTGGATTAGGTCAAGGCGCGTTAAAATTTGAAGCTAATGACGCATTAAATGTTTTTTCTTTATTGCCAGATAAAATCAATGTCAGCAACCAAATAATAAAAGATGTTCTAGATAGTTTGGGGAAAAGAAAACCACTTTCTTTATTTGAAGAATGCGGAATCAATCCAAAATCGGATATTCCGATTGAAGAACAAGAGCCAAAACCTCTTCCTGACCGAGCAGAATTAGATAATATAATTTTTGACGCTCTCGATCTGACAAAAGAAGAACGTAAAGAAGTCTATCGAGCCGTCTGCCGTCTTGTTTGGAACAGAATTAGCAAAGCCAATAGTGTTTAAATTTAACTAGCAAAAAACAGATTTTTTAAAAGATGATTAAAAAAATACATATTGAAAATTATAAAATATTTGGCTCTTTTTCATTGGAACTTAATGATGATCTTAATATTATCGTGGGTGACAATGAGGCGGGTAAATCAACTGTTCTTGAAGCTATTTATCTTGCACTTACAAAAAAATTGAATGGCAAACCGATTGAAAACGAATTATCGCCATATTTATTTAATAAAGAATGCGCACTCAAATATTTAGACGCTATAAGGGCTGGTGAAAATCCAGAATTGCCTCAAATATTAATAGAACTTTATTTATTAGATCAACAAAACTTGCAATATTTAAAAGGTGCTAATAACTCTGAAAAAAATGATTGTATTGGAATTAAATTAGAAATTGTTTTTGATGAAGATTATAAAGCGGAATACGAAAAATTAATAGAAGATAGATCTCAAATTAAAGTTATACCATCAGAATTATTTAAAGTCCGGTGGTATTCTTTTGCTAATAATAATATTACATCAGCGAGCCTACCAATCGGTGCGTCTTTCATTGATGCTACAACGATACGCTTGCAGAGCGGGACAGATTATTATTTACAAAATATCATTAACACAGGTTTAGATGCAAAAGAAAGAGTGTCTCTTTCTGTTGCATATAGAAATCTTAAAGAGAAATTTTCAAATGAACAAGCAATAAAGGACATTAATAGTAAGTTAGTACAGAAAAAAGGGGCAATAACAAATAAGGGTTTAGCTATATCAATTGATATTTCTCACAAATCAAATTGGGAAACAAATTTAATTCCACATCTAGACGAATTACCATTTCAATTAATTGGGAAAGGAGAGCAGAATGCTCTTAAAATAATGTTAGCACTTGAACGTAAAGCCGACGAATCTCATACTATTCTAATAGAAGAACCTGAGAACCATTTGTCTTTTTCATCAATGAATATACTTTTAAACAGAATAAATGAAAAATGTAAAGGCAAGCAAATTATCACGACTACACATAGTGCCTATGTTCTCAATAAATTAGGCATTGAAAAAGTGATTCTACTTAATGGAAACAGTTCAGCTTTCCTAAAAAATTTACCAACTGATACTCAAAAATACTTTAAAAGACTTTCGGGCTACGACACGCTTAGGCTAATTTTGGCAAAGAGGTCAATTTTAGTTGAAGGACCATCAGATGAGTTAATAGTGCAAAAAGCTTATTTATTAGAACATGGGAAATTACCAATAGAGGATGGTATCGATGTAATTAATGTTAGAGGTTTATCATTTAGTAGATTTCTTGATATTGCTAAAGAAATAAAAAAAGATGTAATTGTTGTGACTGATAATGACGGTGACTACAATAAAAATATTGTAGAAAAATATAAGGATTATAATGGCAATGCAAATATAAAAATATGCGCTGACAAAAATAATGCGTTAAATACTCTTGAACTTCACATTGCAGAATCTAACGATATCCCTTTGCTTCAAAAAGTTCTTAGCACAAAAAATGACAGTAAAGAATCCTTAGTTCAATATATGATAAATAATAAGACGGAATGCGCTCTTAAGATATTTGAAACAAATGAAAAAATAAAATTACCTGATTATGTGCAAAACGCAATCAAGTAAAAATAACGTAATAATTGCAAGTGCTGGCTCAGGGAAAACTACTGATATAGTCAAGCAAGCTTTATTATTAAAAGATAAAAAAGTTCTTATTACTACATATACAAACGAAAATTTAGCACAAATAAATTCCTACTTGGTAAAAATAAATGGATTTATCCCTAATAACATTAAAATATTATCATGGTATAGTTTTTTATTACAAGATGGAGTTAGACCTTATCAAAGCCTTTTAACAAATCATGAAAGAATAAATAGTATTTTTTTTGAAGCAATTCCTAATATCTGCAAATTCGTAAAAAAAAGTAACTTAAACAAATATTATTTTACGAAAGGGAATTATATTTATCGAGATAGAGTTACAGATTTTGTTTGTCTTTCTGACGATAAAACGAAAGGATTGATTATTAAGAGACTGGAATGTATTTATGATTATATTTTTATTGACGAACTTCAAGATTTTGCTGGCTATGATTTAACTTTTCTTGAAAAATTATTTAACTCTACAATTTCAATTATAGCAGTTTGTGATCCTCGACAAGCTACTTTCACTACCAATATTTCTTCAACGAAGAAACAATACAAAAAATATAATATTTCTGGATGGATTTTAAAGATTCAAAAGTGTCAAATGATTTCAGTTAGTACAAAAAATGAATGCCATCGATGCAATCAATCAATTTGTGATTTTGCAGACTCTCTTTTTCCGCAATTGCCAAAAACAAAATCAAAAAATACTAAAAATACGGGACACGATGGAGTTTTTACTATAAGTAAGAAAGATGTTGCTAATTATTATAAAACTCATAATCCTACAGTATTGAGATACAACAAAAGTACCGATACTTTAAACTATCCGGCAATTAACATAGGTCTATCCAAAGGAAGAACCTATGATAGGGTATTAATATTTCCTACAAAACCAATGATTGAATATTTGAATAGTAAAGATATTTCAAAAGCTGGTGACATTTCTAAACTATACGTAGCAATAACGAGAGCTAAATATAGTGTCGCATTTGTTATATAATAATTTATGTCCACTACTACAACACACAAAGGATTAACAAATAAATAAAAAACAATGCAAAAAGTTAAGCAATTTTTGAAAGAGATTTTTAATATAGAACAGCTACCCGACGGAGAGCTTTATATCCTACTAGGGATATTTGCCCTGATAATTTTTTTGGGAGCATTAAAGATAATATAAAAATAGGCAGAAGATTATTAATCAAAAACCTGATTGGCTAGAAAAACAGGAAAATAAAGAAGGATATTTGCGCCAAAAAGTTTTGATAAAATTTTACGAAAAGTTTGAATTTAAAGTTCTTAATCCAAAAGCCGCTCATTGTATTTCTATTGAAGTAGATGCTGATGCAGAAAATAAATAGATGATAAAAATATTTTTGTTAAATTTCCCGTATAGAAAAACTTATATACTCCCTCACAAGAATGATATTCTTATAATAAGCTGGCTTTTACTAGATTTTTATCGGTAGAGATCCCTGAATTCCTTTTCAGTCAAACCGGCCATTTTTATGAGAGCCTTCATAAGCCCCTGTTTGATAGGTTTGCCCTTATGGACAGGAATTGACAATATATTTGGATAACCTTGCCTTGACAATATAACATGGCTTCCTGTCTGTCTTTCGACGTGCCAGCCATCTCGTTCAAAGGCTTTGACGACTCTATCCGACTTCAGATTATGTAATCCGCTCATGAAGCCTTCGCAGTCCTTTGCTGTTTAGACAACACTGCAAGGCAACCTTTAAGGGCATCCTTGATCATCTCAAGGGCTTCTTCAACGGTGTCCCCTTGAGAAACACATCCGGGGATATCAGGGCATTCAACCCAATAACCGCCGTCTTCTGTATCGGCATGAAGTACGACCTTATATTTTTTTCTCATGACGGTAACCTCATATTTTCTCAAGTCATGAAGGGCCTTAACCTCGCCTTTCAATATATCCATGATGGCCCCTAAAGAGACCGAGAATACCAATTGACCGTTTTTTAAAGTATCGATGATCTCCTTTGAATCCTTTGTTAGGACAAAAATTGTCTCTCCGTCCGTCAAGAACTTCAAGTCAAACAGCGGATTTTTGATGTCCGGCATATTCTTCTTTAGGTATGAAACCGCTTTTCTTATTTTCTGCAAACTAATTCCCTTATCGAGCAAAGTCTTTGCAACCTTCAGCCGTATAAGATCATTATAGGAATACAATCTAGTACTCCCGTAGCCGGTGGCTTCCTGAATTGACGGCTTTATGAAATGTTCCTTGTCCCAGTAGTCAAGCTGTCTTTGTGTAATCCCTATTATCTTGGTGACAGTTTTTGTATTAAAATTCATGTTTTTCTACCTCTGTGTGATAATAAATACATTTGTGTATTTATTATCACACAGAGGTGATTTTGTCAACCTTTTTTATATAATCTTTATGTGTATACCACTTTTGCCAGTGCTTCAATTCCGTGATGATCTTGTTGCAATGGGTAAACACAAAGTCCCCCATAAGCATAACCCCAAACGAAAAACAAACACATAACATATAATGTATGGGAGGAAATAATTTTAAAAGATTTTTCCTATGAACTAAGCAAAAAACACTCTTTCAATTCTTTCCACTGTTTCATTTCGAGCACAATTTTTTTCCAATCAATGAGCCCCATGTCTACATTAGGGGATTTTTGAGTCTCAAAAGTCCTATTTAGCTCGTAAATAAGCCCCAAACTGGAGGTTCGAAAACCATCTTTTTTTGAATAAGAAATTCCCTCCGGAAATACCATTTTTTGGAACCTCACCTGAAGATTCGCTAAATCAAACCATAATCGTCCAAGATTCAAAATAAAATTATTCGCATAAGATAATGTGCCTTCAATATCAAACTGCTCAATCCTTGTTTCACTTAAGGATATTTTTATAGCCATAATCTTATTTTCAATCTCTTCTTTGCGTTCTTTGAATTCTTCGGGCGAATATGATCCGTCTTCCCGCATTTCAAAAATCCTTTTCCTTTTATCTTCCAAAATTGCCATTTGCTTTTGGTAGTTTTGAACATCTTTTGCAAAGTGCCTTTCCTTTTCTTTCCAAAAATTTAATACTATCCCGTTAAATGCTATTAAAAATTCTTCTTTAGGCGTGATTGCATTCAAATATTTGATAAAAGCTCCTTCCAAATCTGTTTTACTGAACCCTTTGCCGTAAGTCGGACATTCTTTGTTATAACAATGATAATAACAATATTTGCCTCCGTGTCCGGTCGAACAGCTTCCAGTCAATGGCCTACCGCAAGAACCGCAAAATACAATTCTGCGCAAAGGGAATAAAGGATTTTTCCTAACATGTTTAACATTCAATTTTTTGCCTGATAAAACCACCTGTATTTTACACAGCTCCTCTTTGGTTATCATCGGCTCATGCAATCCCTGAACTTCCTCTTTTGTCCAAGGATTTACTAAAATACCGGCATAAAATTTTAGGTATTTGGTAAAAATCTTACTGACAAATTGCGATGACGTTTTGATTCCGCGTAATTTTGCTAGTCCTAATTTATCAAAAAGAATTTTCATTTCAGCCTGGGAATAATTGCCAGTCGCAAATGCTTTGAGTCCTTTTTGAATTATCGGGAAAAAAACCTTATCGGGTTCGTCTGGTGCATTTTTCTTTTGTCCTTTTTGCCTTGCATGTTGGCACTCATAACCGATTGGCGGATAAAAAGGACTGATGCCTTTATTAAGTCTTGCTGCCATTCCGTCAACACATCTCTGCGTTCTGACAGCATTGTCAAATTCAGCGCTTCCGGCTAAAACCGTTTCAATGAATTTCTCGGTGGGATTGTTGCCGATAGGTTCCGTTACGGAATGCAAAGTCACCCCATATTCAATAAGCATTTTCCTGACGTAAAAATGATCTTCGGTGTTTCTCGCAAAGCGATCCACTTTATAAACTACAAAAGCGTCAACCTTGCCTTTGTTCTTCCGGCAGAATTCAATGGCTCGTAAAAACTCAGCGCGCCGGGCGGTTTTAGCCGAGGCTCCTTCCTCGCGGTAAATGCCGACAACTTCAATGCCTTTGCTTTTGCAATAGGCACGGCAAAGCTCATCCTGATTTTCTAAGGATGTGCCTTTGACTTGTTCTTCACTGCTTACCCTGACATAAATAATTCCTTTCATATTTTTGTTTTTTAATAACTTAAAAGGACAGTCTGGTCGCCCAAATCAGTTTCTCCGAAGATACACATCATTGGCAGACTGCCCCTTTAAGGCAAGGATATGTATAAAAAAATCGGGGATTAATTTGATTCGGGTAGTAGCTATATTATATGTCGAAATAGATTTTTGAGCAAATTGGATAGAAAGATCAGTGGGTTATAATTCCCTTTCACTTCCGCCATTAATATTTATAATAATTGATATTTATCTAATAATAAGCTTAACCAAAACTTCACCAGAAACAATGCATAGTTCCAGATAATATTTAATACTTAATCGTTGTTACTCGTAAAAGACCGCACAGATTCATCAATTTTTTATCCATAACTATAATCAATTAGTTTACAAATAAACCTTTTTTGTTGACAATTTTATAGCTGGCCTATATACTATTTCCGCATTTGACTATTAGTCAGGAAATAAATTTTGGGTAGGACGTTGTCTATTACTCATAATGATAGAATACAAGGAAAAAATTATTCCTGAAGCTTTCCACGGCACTAGCATTGAAAAAGCAACAAAGATTATAGCTGAAGGATTCATCACTATAGAGAGTAATAGAAATGACCTGTATCTAGGTGACGGAGTTTATTTTTACGAAGCATGTAAAGAACATGCCTATGATTGGGCGGAAAAACATGTTTGTATTAGCCCTTCTGAAATAGTTGTAATATGTGCAAAAATTGATTTAGGCAAATGTCTCGAATTAAACAACAGAAAACATGTTGAATGGATGAATGTTATATGGGAATTACTATCGGAAAAAGGTATTGAGCCAATTACCGACGCGGTAGTAATTAATTTTTTTGCGAAAACTTTTGCTGAAGTTGATACAGTAAGAGCGTCGCAAATTTACAGTCCTTCTACTAAAGAAAAAATGTTTTTTGGTTCCAAATTTTATAGCACTCAAAGAATTATTATTTGCGTTCGCAATTTAAAAAACATTTTAGATTATTCATTGCATAATGACGGGGGATAAAAACAATGATTAAAGATGAAATGACAAAAAAAATCACTGAATATTTCAAGACAGTGACTCCAGAACAGTTAAGGATTGATCTGGAAAAGGCGAATTACTCTGTCTTAAAAAATGTCAAATCTTACACATTAGCACCCATGTTTATTAAACAGTGTGATTTTGAATTTTCTTACGAACTAACAAATAAAAATATCATAATAAGTGCTGAAGTAAAATATTTTCGCAATTTTGAAAAGCTTTCTTCACGTAACGATAATTATGACTATGATATAGCAGCATAATGATAGATACTAAAAAACATCCTATTAGCATTATAAAAGTTACGCCCGTTGAGCTTTCTATTAAGGCAAACATCGAGCCTAACAATAGAGAAAAACTCGGTGTAATACCTTATACGATGTCGGTAGGACATAGTGATTACGACAGCTCTGAAAAAATCATAGGTGTTGGCGTAAAACTTAAGACTGGGAAAAAAGATGAGCCAGACACTTCTGATTTACCATTTTCTTTGACAGTTGAATTATCAGCACTATTTAAAGTTGACGAAGAAAATTTCCCCATAGAACACATTAAAGATTGGGCAGTTCGAAATGCTCCCTTGATTATTTATCCTTATCTTAGAGAGCATGTTTATGCTTTAACCATTCGCGCAGGATTCACGCCTATGATATTACCGTTGCTCGAAGTTCCTACTTTTAAGTTAGAAAATAAAAACACTTCTACTTCGAGCAAAGTTTCTTAATGTCTTCTTCATAAATCAAAAATACGCATAAACCGAATGAGCCTAAAAAAGAAACGGGCTGATCCGCGATAGGACAGCCCGTTTTTTTGTTGCTCGTTTTACTCAAACCGAAAGTAATTCATTTTGTTTTCCGCCATCTGAATTGCCAACGTTTTTACGAGCGGTTCTTCAACAAGAAAAATAATGTGTTCTACCTGGTGCAGAAGATCAAGCTGCGCCTCGGAAAGATAGGGAAGACCGAAATTGCAGACGCATTGCTTTCCATTTCCGATATTAAGGACGCAACGGAATATATCGGTAGTGAAATAGACAGACTCGCTGAAATCAATGTTGCAGAAATTGTAAAGATACAATTCAGGATTGAAAGAGCTATGGAATACAGGCTTTCCGTCTTTCATTTTTATTCCGTAGTAGGCAACTTTCATTCCTTTAGCATCCCGGACCGCGAAAGCGACGCTTCCGGCTAGCATGGTCTTGCCTTTGGGAACCCCGATCTCAAGCATACGGCACATTTCTTCTTCTATGCCTCTGGCTTTTATGAAATCATTGTAAAACAATTCATAAGTAACATTCAGTTCTTCGGTGATCATCTTCGCCGGATTATTATGCGCTTTCAGCAAAAGATCATTTGCGGCATTCCAGTCAATGCCTTTCGTCCGCATAACCAGGGAAATGATATGCCCGCTTGATTTGCATTTGGGACAGTAAAAAAGATTTTTCTTGTCGCCGTATTCCTTGATGGCGGCTTTGCCTTCGCAATCCAGCTGGGGACAAGCGAATTTCGCATAGCCTCCCTGCGATTCAAATTCGATGCCGAGCAAGGCTAAAGCCTTCTCGGTATCCACACTTTTCAATGTTTCCCGGTAAGTCATAGCTTCCTCCTTTTGTTAGAATGTTAAATAACAATAGGCAGACAGGCACATGTGCCTGCCATGTGCCTGCTTAAGAATTTATAATGTGATTGATTTAATTAAAAAAATGGCGGAAGCGCATGGGAATCGAACCCACCTGAGACGGTTTTAGCGCCCCACACCGGATTTGAAGTCCGGGAGGCCCACCAGTGACCTTGGCACTTCCATTTTTGAATTTATCTGCAAAACGGCAATGTGTCAACATGCAATTATTTAAAATTGAAGAGAATCAGACTGAAATAAGGAGTTATCCAATAACTGAACAGTCACTTCTGAACCCTTTTTAATTCTGGTTTCGTGTTCTCTCATAACAATAAGGCCGTTGGCGGTGACCATTGATTTCAGAATGCCGGAACCCTGATCGCCGGTTGTGGTGGCGATGTATTTGCCTTTTTCCTTTTTAACTATGGCGCGTATAAAATGTTTGAAGCCCGCCTGTTTTTGAAAGTCCTCTGCACAGATTGCTTTTATAGTTTGACGAAATATTTTTGTATGGCCCTGCATTCTTAAGAGAGAAGGGCGTACAAATTGTTCGAAAGAAACCATTACGGATACAGGATTGCCCGGCAGACCGAATAAAGGGACTCCTTCAATAGAGCCGAAAGCAAGCGGTTTGCCCGGCCGCATAGCCACCTGCCAGAAGTGCATAGCGTTGCCGATTTCTCCCATAACATTTTTTACAAAATCGAAATCTCCGACGGAAACACCGCCGGAGGAAATAATTACGTCGGAATGCAGGGCGGTTTTGAATTTTTCCTGCAGGTCGATTTTTTTATCTTTGGAAATTCCCAGCATTACCGGAATAGCGCCGCATTCCAGTACCTGTGCCGCCAGTGAATAGCTGTTGCTGTTGACTATTTTTCCCGGAGGAGGATCAATTTCGATATCCACAAGCTCATCGCCGGTGGACATAATGGCTACGCTCGGTTTCTGATAAACGTTTACAAAAGCCTTGCCCAGGGCGGCGAGCATTCCAATATCCGCCGGTCTGAGGACACTTCCCTTTTTGACAACGAGTTCATCTCTCTGCACATCTTCCCCGGCAAAACGGATATTTTCTCCTTTTTTCGCTGAAGTGTAGATGGTGACGGTTTTACCCTCTTTAAGAGTGTCTTCCTGACGAACAACAGCATCGGCGCCTTCAGGAATTACCGCGCCGGTCATGATGCGGGCTGCTTCATTCTTATTTATTTTTTTTGAGGCAACCTTACCTGCGGGTATATCTTCAATGATTTTCAGCTTCAGAGAGGTGTCTTTTGTTACACCTTTGGTATCGGCGTAGCGCACGGCATAGCCATCCATCGCTGAATTGTCAGCAGAAGGAATGTTGCGCGGTGCAAAAATATCTTCGCCGATTACCCTTCCGCGTCCGTCCAATATGTTTATTTTTTCCAGACCCAATGGCCGGAAGTTAGCAAGAATTGTCTCTAAGGCTTTTTCCACAGAAATCATATTTAATCTCCAATAAGTTTATGAAAACAGTTTATCAAAGACCGAACGGTTGTCAACAGGTAATGGGAGATCAATTATAAGTGGAATTTCTAACGGAAATTTTTCAATTGAATTATCCGGGAAAGAAGATTAGAGAGATATACAAATTTACCCGTTCTGGATTGAATATTTCTTTTTGATTCAGAAGGGGTTTTGGTGTTGGTTACTTTATAAATTAATTTTAGGTTTAAATCAGTGCGGAAGGTTATTACAAACAGAGATAAAAAAGATATCGAGCCCTTGCAGAATCTGATCCGGCAGGTTGAACATGGATTAATTAAGATTGGTATCAACGGATTAAAAGGAGCGGCTCGCCCTTTTCTGGTATCGCTTCTTTTTGATCGTTTGGATAAACCTTTGTTTGTCGTTTGTCCGGAAGAAAAAGAAGCAGCAGCTTTCGCTCGCGATTTGGTGTTGTTTCTGGGAGAAGATACTGTATTTTATTATCCGTCGCTGGATTTTCTGACAGTTGACATGTTTGCCCTTCAGAAGGAAGATGAATTAACCCGCCTGGAAGCGCTAACCGGTCTGCAAATAAAAACGAAAATCGTTGTAGTTACTTCTGTGATTGCCTTGATGCAGAAAGTAATGCCCGTTGCCCAGTTCAATCAATATCTGCAAATAATTTCTGCAGGCGATACAATTAACATAGATGATTTCTGTTCGCATCTCATGTCTGGAAATTACAGAAGAGTGAGTCTGGTGGAGGAAAAAGGAGAGTTCAGTATCCGGGGGAACATTATTGACATCTTTCCTCCTGCTGAAAAAAATCCTCTACGACTGGAAATGCTGGGTGATGAAATTGAATCTATCAGAACTTTCAATCCTTCTTCTCAGCGATCTACAGGGCAGGTATCTGCTTTCGTTGTGCCGCCGGCTGGTGAGGTTTTAGTAAATCCGCTGTCACTGGAGTTGGCTGTTCGCAATGTCCGGCGGCGTGCCTCCGAGCTTTCCCTTTCCCGTGAGATTCGTAATAATCTGGTAGATACTCTGCAGAACAATCCGGCCACTTCCATTAATCCGATATTTCTACCGCTGTTTTATGAGGAATATGACGATAAAGGATTTTCGCGCAATAAACTATCCGGCCTTTTCGATTATTTACCGAAAAATACTTTGATGATTTTAGATAATCCACTCGCTGTAAATCAGTCGATTCAAAATGCTGAACTCAATATAGACAAGTTATTGTTCAAAACTAAAAACAGCGGCAAGTTTTATCTGGAAAAAGAAAACGCTTATATTGATCAAGACAGTATCTTGCTTAATATCGGCAGGGTCGAACAGATTTCTCTGGAAGGACTTGAGCTGGATCAGGAAAATGATGCTGCGACAACTGCGGTCAATTTTGAGACTTATCAGTATAGATGCGAGGGAGAACTGCTTGCCGGAGAAATCAGGGAAGACGCTTTTTTGCGCTGGACGGTAGAAAAGATTAAATCATGGCTATCCGGCGGGATGATAATTTTGTTTTTCTGTCCGGATCAGGAAGCTCTGCATCGGATGAAGCATATGCTTTTATCCTATGACGTGCCGGCGCAGACGTTATCTCAATACCAGTCGGTTCTGGAAATTCTTTCCCAGGGGGAAGGAAAATCTCAGTTGATTTTACTGGAGGGAGAAATTTCCACGAGCTTTATCATTCCGGATATGAATCTGGTTTGTTTAAGCGAGGAAGAAATATTTGTCAAAAAGGCGCCCCGCAGGCGGGTCCGGCCGACACGTGAAGGTTATTTTTTAAAGTCGTTCGGAGATTTAAAAGAAGGCGACTTTGTCGTTCATACTGATTTTGGTATTGGCATTTATCGCGGATTAAAAAAAATTACGGTAAGAAAAATCGAAAACGATTTTCTGGTTATCGAATATGCGGACGGAGATAAGCTTTATATTCCTGTTAATTCTCTGGAGAGGATTCAACGTTATCTTGGTCCGGAGGGCCATGTACCGAAAATAGACAGGATGGGTGGCGCTTCATGGGAAACAGTCAGGGAAAAAGTTAAGAAATCGGTGCGGGAATACGCCGAAGAACTGGTTTCCATTTATGCTGCCCGCGAAGCATTGGAGAGAAAATCGTTTGCTCCGCCGGACAGGATTTACGAGGAATTCTGCTCTACATTTGAATTTGAAGAAACGCCGGATCAGGTCAAAGCAATCGAAGATGTTCATCTGGACATGGATGACAGCAAACCCATGGATCGGCTGATTTGCGGCGATGCCGGTTTCGGAAAAACAGAGATAGCGATTCGTTCTGCTTTTCGCGCTGTCATGGACGGCAAGCAGGTAGCCGTTTTAGCGCCCACTACTATTCTGGCAGAACAACATTATCAGACTTTTTCCCGCCGTTTCAATGATTTTCCGGTTCGTGTGGAAGTGTTGAACCGTTTTAAAAGCGCTTTCGAGCAGAAAAAGATTGTACAAGAGTTAAAAAGTCAGAAAGTGGATATTGTTGTGGGGACTCATCGTCTGCTGCAAAAAGACGTTGAGTTTAAAGATCTGGGATTGGTGATAATTGATGAGGAACAGCGTTTTGGTGTGTCGCACAAGGAAAAACTGAAAAAAATGCGGACACTGGTTGATGTACTGACATTATCGGCGACGCCGATTCCCCGCACGCTTCACTTATCGCTGATTGGTATCAGGGATTTATCCATTATTAACACGCCCCCGAAAGATCGAATATCCATAAAAACTTATGTTCTGGAATTCGATGAAGACGCGATAAAAGACGCTATAGAAAAGGAATTGGCCAGGCAGGGGCAGGTATTTTTTGTCCATGACAGGGTGCGGTCAATTTATTCTATTGCCCGTCTTATTCAAAGGCTGGTGCCGCTCTCGAGGGTCGGAGTTGTACATGGTCAGATGAAACCTGCGGAAATTGAAAAAGCAACGGCTAAATTTGTAAGGCAGGAATGCGATGTTCTTGTCTGTACGACCATTATCGGTTCCGGTCTGGATATACCTACAGCTAATACTATAATTATCAATCGCGCCGAGAAGTTCGGATTGGCGCAGCTCTATCAGATTCGCGGCCGCGTGGGACGTTCCAATCAGGAGGCATTTGCGTACCTGTTATTGCCTAAAGGGTCGATGCTTTCCCGTGAGGCAATGAAAAGACTGCAGGTAATCAAGGAATTTTCAGATCCGGGTTCGGGGTTTAGAATAGCATACAATGATTTGGAAATCCGCGGTGGAGGAAATCTACTGGGTGTTTCCCAGTCCGGACACATTTCTGCGGTCGGTTACGAACTTTATACCGAGTTGATGGAAAAAACGGTCAGGGAAATTAAAGGAGAGAAAATTATCGAAGAAGAATCTCTGCCTGAAATTCAGTTGGGAATTTCAGCGTTTATTCCGGAAGAATATGTGCAGGATGTTCATCAACGACTTGTTTTATATAAAAGGATATCTCTGGCAGAAAACGAAGACGACATTAATCAAATCAGAAACGAATTGCAGGATTGTTATGGTAACATACCGCAATCAGTGGATAATCTGCTTCGGATAATCGGTATCAGAAATTATCTTAAACCGCTCAAGGGTAAGAAATTAGGCTATGACGGCAAATATCTGTATATTTTTTTCCGGGATAATTCTCCGGTTGACCCGGCAAGGATTATTGCTCTTTACCGCAAGAAAATCAAAGACTTACGTTTTACGCCGGATTATAAATTGTTTGTGCCCGTTCCGAACCTTGCCGAAGCCCAGATATTGGGTGAAGCCGATTTATTATTAAAGATGCTTGCCCAATAGCTTCAATCAAGATATAAAGAAAAACTATGGTTAAAACAAGACCGTATCCCGAAGTTTCTTCTTCCGTTCATAAATACAAAGTAACATTATCAATGTGTTGCTTTGTTTTTTGTTCAGCGCTGCTTGGCATTACTATTGCGTGCGATAATAAACCGTATGTTGCCACCGTTAACGGTTCCAAGATCTATCTGGAAGATTATCGGTTCCAGTTGGATGGAAAAATGCGTATGATGCCGGGAGATTTTTTAACCCGACCGGATTACAGAAAACGTTTTGAAGAAGAAGTTCTGGAAGGCATGATCACAGAAAAAATAATGTTACTGCGCGCGCAGGAACTGAACATTTCTATAACCGATGCCGAACTGGAAGAGAGAATTAAAGAATTTAAAAAGGATTATGGAAAAGATTTTTCAGATTTGCTCGCTCAGGAAAATATAAAATATGAACAGTGGAAAGAAGATTTTAAAAAAGAGATAATTTTACAAAAGCTTGTTGCAATAGATGTCAATTCAAAAATCAAAATAACGGATGATGAAGCCGAAAAATATTTTAATGAACACCGCAATAATTATAAAACTGAATCCCGTGTGAGAGTTGCACAGATAGTTGTTCGGGATTTAGCTTCAGCAAAAAAAGCGGAGGCACGATTAAAAGCCGGTGAAGATTTTGCTGCTGTCGCTGCTGAGGTATCCGTCGGACCGGAAGCCAACCGCGGCGGAGATCTGGGGTTTATCACCAGAAAGATAATGCCGGAACCTTTGGATAAAACTATTTTCAGCCTGCCGGCCAATAAAATAAGTCCGATCGTGCAGAGTTCTTACGGCTTTCATATTTTTAAAGTTTTGAAAGTTCAACCGGCAGGAATTGGAAATTTTCAGGATATAAGAGAAAAAGTTATTTCCGATATCCGGTCGCAAAAAGAAGAAGCAGCTTATACAAGCTGGCTTGAGGCATTAAAAGTAAAAGCGATCGTCAAAAAAGAAAAAAATATATCGAGGAAAGAGTAAAAAATATTACAAAATGGAGGAAACACGGTGAAGTTTTATAAAAAAATATTTTTGATTTTATGGAGTCTGATGTTTTTGTGTGTGCCCGCTAATGCAGAGGTTGTGGATAGAATTATTGCCGTAGTAAATGACGAGATAATAACACTTTATGAATTTAATGCCGCGTTTGAACCTTATCTGCAGAACATCGAAAATAATTATAAAGGCAATGATAAAGAGGCGCTTATTAAACAGACAAGAGCCGCTTTCCTGCAGCGACTCATTGATAATATACTGATTGAACAAGAGGCTAAAAAATCAGATGCGGGCATTATGGTCAAAGATGAGGAAGTCATGGATGTGATTCGGGACATAATGGCTAAACAGAAATTGAGTATGCAGGATTTTCTGAGAAATCTTGCCAAGGAAGGGAATTCACTTGAATCTGTTAAAAAAGAAATAAGGATGCAAATGATGCGTGCCCGTCTGTTAAGACGGGAAATAAAATCCAAAGTAATAGTCACTGATGAAGAAATAGGCGAGTATTACGATAAACACCGTGAAGATTACGAAGGTAAGGAAACTGTAAGAATTAAACAGCTTTTATTATTGATTCCTCCCAATGCGGATAAAGCTGCAATAGTAAAAGTGAAAAATGAGGCTATGCAATTGCATAAACGTATTATGGATGGCGAATCTTTTGATTTATTAATTATGAAATATTCTCAGGGACCGGCGGCAGCTCAGGGCGGCGATGTCGGTTATGTCGGGAAAGGTACGATTATCCCGGAGGTAGAGAAAGTGGCATTCAGTCTTCCTTTGGGGCGGATAAGTAACGTAATAGAATCCGGTGTGGGATTTCATATTATTCAAGTTGTGGATAAGAAAGGCGCCGGATTGAAACCAATCACTGACGTACGGGAAGAAATAAAAACGAAAATTGAAGACGAAAAACTGGACAAGAAATATGATGAATGGATTGCTTCCGTTCGGGCCAGATCGCATATTGAAATAAAATTATAAAAAATGGCAAATTAACCGTATGGATGCGATAAGAATCAAAGGTGCGTCCCAGCATAACTTAAAAAATATCAGTTTGGATATACCTCGCGACAAGTTTGTTGTCATTACCGGTGTTAGTGGCTCCGGCAAATCATCGCTTGCTTTCGATACAATTTATGCCGAAGGTCAGAGGAGGTATGTAGAATCACTTTCCACTTACGCTCGTCAGTTTATCGGGCAAATGGATAAACCGGATGTAGAATCCATTGAAGGTTTATCGCCGGCTATAGCCATTGAGCAACGTACAGCCGGCCATAATCCGCGTTCGACGGTAGGTACGGTCACCGAAATCTATGATTACCTGCGGTTGCTTTACGCCGGTATCGGTGTTTGTCATTGTTATCGTTGCGGGCGGGAGATTAAATCACAAACGATTGACAGTATTCTGGAGAGTGTTCTTTCTCTTCCGGCTAATACTAATTTCAGTGTTATGGCCCCGCTGGTGCGTGGGAAGAAAGGTGAATTCCAGAAGGAACTGAAAAAACTTCAGAAAGAAGGATTTGCGCGTGCCCGCATTGATGGAGAGGTGCGGGATCTGGCAGAAGAAATTATTCTGGAAAAGAATAAGCGTCACGATATCGATCTTATTGTTGACCGTCTGGTTTTGAAAGAAGGCCTGAGAAAGAGGTTGCGCGATTCTCTGGAAATTGCGGCGAACCGGGCGAATGGACTTGTGCGCATAGTTACAACCGGTGGTCAGGAAATGCTTTTCAGTGAAAAATATGCCTGCCCTGATTGTGGAATAAGTATGCCTGTGCTTACCCCCCGCATGTTTTCTTTCAATAGTCCGTACGGTGCGTGTCCTGATTGTAATGGTCTCGGCTCCCGTATGCACTTTTCGGCTTATCTGGTTGTGCCTGATGCCGGATTGTCTTTAAGAGAGGGAGCAATTGCGCCCTGGGCAGGCCGAAGCTCTCTTTACTACTATAATATTTTAGATGCGCTGAGTTCTCATTACGGTTTTGATATCGATACTCCTTTTAATAAATTGCCGGAGAAAATTCAAAGCGTTCTTCTTTATGGATCAGGCACAGAAGCTATTAAATTTTATCATGACCGTTCGAATAAACGATACTTTTATCACCGCCCCTTTGAAGGGGCGATCAATCAATTGGAGCGCCGCTGGAAGGAAACTGCTTCAACGGCGGTTCGTAATGACTTGATTCGTTACATTGATTCCAGCGCATGCGATACCTGTCATGGTGCACGTTTAAAAAAAGAAATACTTGCCGTTACAGTCGGGGGGAAAAATATCTATGAGCTTTGTCAGATGTCCATCCGTGAATGTTATAATTTTTTCGAACAGCTGACACTGTCTCCTCAGGAAAAAAATATTACCGAAAGAATAATAAAAGAGATTAAAAGTCGCCTTCAGTTTTTGCTCAATGTCGGTATGGATTATTTAAGCATGGAGAGATCAACTCTGTCGTTATCGGGAGGAGAAAGCCAGCGCATCCGGCTTGCCACGCAAATCGGTTCGGGTTTAATGGGAGTTTTGTATGTGCTTGACGAGCCGACTGTCGGGCTGCACCAGAGAGATAATTTGCGCCTGATTAATACTCTGAAAAAACTGCGCGATATGGGTAATACCGTTTTAGTTGTGGAACATGACGCCGATATGATCCGTGAGTGTGATCATATTATAGATATGGGACCTGGTGCGGGAACGCAGGGGGGTGAAGTGGTTTTTCAGGGAACTCCCGGGGAGATTTTACAGAGCAACGAATCGCTGACCGGCAAATATCTATCGGGCAAGGAATCTATTGCGCTGCCGTCAGCAAGACGATCGTTAACGGGCAAATATATTATTTTGGAGGGAGCCACTGAAAACAATCTCAAAAATATTGATATTAAGATACCGGTAGGAGTGTTTACCGCGGTAACCGGTGTCTCCGGTTCCGGAAAAAGCACAATGGTAATCGAAACTCTTTACAAAGTAATGGCACGCCGTTTGAATCAGCATCATGGGTCAACGGGAAGAATCAAGAGAGTGGTGGATTTGGGTGATATTGAACGGGTCATCCTGATCAATCAACAGCCAATAGGGCGCACGCCGCGATCTAATCCGGTTACCTACACGGGGATTTTTTCTTTTATCCGCGATCTTTTTGCCAATCTTCCCGAAGCGCGAATGCGCGGTTATAAACCCGGCCGATTCAGCTTCAACGTGAAGGGCGGACGCTGCGAAGCATGTGAGGGCAACGGTCTGATTAAAATAGAAATGCATTTTCTGCCGGATGTTTACGTGACTTGCGATGTCTGCCATGGTAAGCGATTCAATCAGGATACGCTGGATATAAGATACAAGGATAAAAATATTGCCGATATCTTGGATATGACGGTTAATCAGGCGCTGTCTTTTTTCTCGAATATTCCTTCGATCAGATCTCACCTGCAATTGCTTAATGATGTAGGTCTGGGATATATTCATCTGGGGCAGTCGGCAACCACTCTTTCCGGAGGAGAAGCACAGAGAATAAAACTGGCCAGAGAACTGGGCAAAAAAGTCAACAGCAATACTCTTTACATTCTGGATGAACCTACCATCGGATTGCATTTTGCGGATATTCAAAAATTACTGGATGTTTTAACCCGCCTTGTGGATATGGGTAATACCATGGTCGTAATCGAACATAATCTGGATGTAATCAAGTGCGCTGATTACATTATTGATCTTGGTCCGGAAGGTGGTTCCGGCGGCGGTAGAATTATCGCTTCCGGTACAGTCGAAAAAATCGCACAGGAGGAAAAATCAGCAACAGGCCATTTTTTGAAAAATATTATTTCTGCCTGAAAAATATTTTAAATTTTTTATCAGACAAATCTGCAAACAAATACTGTCCCGAGTATAAATCTATAAATGCCTTTTTATTTTACCTTGCATTTATTAACAAAATAAAAATTTTCATAAATTCTTAATGAATAATGTCTTGACATAATTATAAAATGATATTAAATTCAGACAACAATACTGTATTTATGAATATAGTAAAAAGTAGTGTCCTTAAAGTATTTTACAGGATCGTGTAGTAGTGAGGGTTCTGAACTGTCAAAAATTTTAAAACATAAACATTCCATATTAGTAGTCGACGATGAAGATGCCATCCTTAATGCTTTCAATCGTATTTTAGCCGATGAAGATTATGAAGTTCATACGGCGAGCAACGGATTAGAAGCGCTTAATAAGCTGAAAACTGCTCAAAAACCTTATTCCATCATTATTTCTGATCAAAGAATGCCGCAAATGAACGGGGTGCAGTTTTTTACCCAGGCCAAAAATATTTTTCCGGATGCCGTCCGTATACTTTTGACCGATTACGCCGATACCGGCACTGTGATTGATGCTATTAATAAAGGAGAGGTTAGTTGTTACTTTACCAAACCATGGCATGAAGAAGAATTGTTGTTTCATATCAAACAATCAATTTCCAAAGTGGAAGTATTGGCGGAAAATAAACGTCTGATTGAGTTGATTCAACATAAAAATGCGGAATTTCTGGAGTTAAACAGAACCCTTGAGGAAAGAACCGGAAAAAAAACATCTGATTTGTTTGTCCAGGCTGAGAAACTCAAGGATAGTTACAAAAAATCGCAGATAATTCTGGAAGGCGTAGTTAAAACATTATCTAAAATAGTTGAAACCAGAGATCCGTATACTTCGGGACATGAAGTTCAGGTAGCTAAAATTGCCTGTGAAATTGCCAAAGAAATGGAATTGCCTGAAGAACAGATTACGGCTATTAATATTGCAGCTACTCTTCATGATATCGGGAAAATATCCGTACCTACGGAAATATTGACGAAATCAGGCCTTTTGACTGACCTGGAAAGAGAAATAATAAAAACACACTGCAAGGTTGCCAGAGATATTCTTGTAAATATTGAGTTTCCTTATCCGGTTGGAGAAATTATTTTTCAGCATCATGAAAGAATGGACGGTTCAGGATATCCACGGGGGTTAACGGGAGATGAAATTGTAATTGAAGCGCGCATTATTGGCGTTGCTGATGTTATTGATGCCATGGCTTCCTATCGTCCTTACCGGCCGGCATTGGGTGTTGATGCCGCTATTGAAGAAATCGTCAGGTTTAAAGGAATAGCATATGATGCAGCAGTCGTAGACGCCTTCCTGAAAGTTCATAAAAGAAATTTTAAAGATAGACTTAGTCAGGCAAGTTACCATTAACTGATAAACAGTACGATTATTAGTTATCTTCGTTCCCCGAAGATTGCCCTGCCGATACGTACAATTGTTGCGCCTTCTTCGATAGCTATCTCAAAATCATCCGTCATACCCATGGAAAGTTCTTCCATATTAATGTTTGTAATTCCTTCATTAATAATAGTGTCACGAAGATTCCTCAAAGCTTTAAAATATGGGCGGGCATCTTCCGGATTAGTGGAATACGGCGCCATTGTCATGAGTCCCCCTACGGAAAGATTTTCCAGTCTGGAGATGTTCTTAATCAGGCTGACAGCGGCATAGGCCGGAATACCATTTTTTGTTTTTTCACCGCTTACATTGACTTCAACCAGAATATTTATCTTACGACCTGTCGTACCGGCTTTCTTATCCAGTTCCCGGGCAAGATCAATACGATCGACCGAATGAATATAGTCGAATAGTCTGACGGCATATTTCGCTTTGTTGGTCTGGAGGTGTCCGATCATATGCCACCGGACGTTTTTTTCTATAACGGCAATTTTTTCTTTTGCTTCCCGGACGTAATTTTCCCCAAACATGAGAATGCCTGCGTCGATTGCTTTGCCGATGTATAAAGGTGATACAGTTTTTGTTACCGCTAAAAGTTTGATGGAATCAGGAGCGCGTTGCGACTTTGCTGCTGCAACGGCTATCTTCTGTCTGACCGCATTTATATTGGCGGCAATGTCTATTTCCATAAAGTTTACCTTATTACAAGGCTCATTTCAGTTATCCGGTCAGAATTTCTTTTGCCTTCTGACCGGACTAAAAATTGATTGCTTTAAAATTTATAAGAGCTTCCAGAACTTCACAAAGAGGAAGTCCGATTACATTTGTGTAAGAACCGCGGATTGATTGAATGAAACAGGCACCTTTCCCTTGTACAGCGTATCCGCCGGCCTTATCGTATGGCTCATCACAAGAGACATACCAGTTCATTTCTTCGGCGCTGATTTTTTTAAACTTTACGGCAGATTGAACAACTTTAGTCTTGTAAATTTTAGCAACTGCATTGACAATTGTAAAGCCGGTCAATACTTTGTGTTCACGTCCGCTTAGCTTCCTAAGCATCTCCAATGCCTGTTTTTTGTTTTCAGGCTTTCCTAAAATGAAGCCGTCAATTACGACAATCGTATCGGCACCAAGCACCCACGCCTCCGGATATTTTTCAGCGATAACAGTCGCTTTATCGTGAGAGAGTCTTTTAACATGCTGTCGCGGACTTTCCCCATCAAGGTAATTTTCATCAATGTGGGCAGGAATTATTCTGAATCTCAGTCCCAGTGATTTCAGCAGCTCCTGCCTCCGGGGTGAAGCGGATGCCAGAATAAGAAATACACTTGAAATAATTGACATAGTTATTTAATATTTAACATTGTAATGTATTCTCTATCACAGATTTGTTTTCGTTTGTCAAATGCAAATTCCATTTGCTTAGAGGAATGATTTGGAGTTAATATTAAAATATAACGCAAGTAAGAGGTGCGAGATGAAAAAGATATTGGGTATATCGTTAACTTTCATTTTATTGATGTTTTGGGGAAGCGTTGCTGTAGCTAAGGAAAGAATTATTCAGTTAAACATTCCCGGTTGTGCCGCCTGAAGATCCCCTGCCAGGGTAAGTTCTATCCTGAAACAAATTGACGGCGTGATAAAACATAAAAATACAGACAGCGATACATTGGTAATTACCTTTAATGATGAAAAGGTTACTATCAATATGATTATTGATGAGCTCAAAAAAGGAAGGTTTTCTGTTACGGGCGAGCCGGTATACTTAAAATAATATCAAAACACTGGCTTTATTGGCATCTTTTTATAAGTATTTTTTCAATTTTTTCTCTTCCAGCGCTTCGACTATTTTCTTTACATCCTGCGAACTGCCTTTTTTACAGATAAGCAAAGCGTCTTTTGTTTCGACTATTATTAAATCTTTTATTCCTACCGTGGCTACCAACTTTTTCGGGCTGTAAACAAAAGATCCTTCAGTATCTTCGAAAATTACGTTACTTCCTTCGGTCAGAACATTTCCCTGACCGTCCTTTGGCGATATTTCCCAAAGTGTGTCCCAGCTTCCCACATCGCTCCAGCCGAAATCTCCTTTTAGCATGAAAACGTTATTTGCTTTTTCCATGACACCGTAATCAATAGAAATTGATTTAAGCTTTTTATAAACGCGGGGTACAATAGCATTTTCATCAGGTGAGCCCAGCGCTTCATTGATTTTCATTAGTCCGGCATATAAATCCGGTATATGGCAGTTGATTTGTTTTAAGATGGTCGAAATCCTCCAGATAAACATGCCGCTGTTCCAGAAAAAATTACCGTTTTGAACGAAGGCCTGTGCCTGCTGGAAATCTGGTTTCTCACGGATGGATTTTACGCGAAAAACGTCTTTGCCGTTTATCTTCAGAAATGGCTCCGCCTGTTCAATATAACCGAATCCCGTGTTAACACTGGAAGGTTTGATGCCAATAGTTATTAATCCTTCTTTCTGTTCAGCAGCTTTTGCAGCGGCTTCTATGACAGCATTAAACTCGTGTGAGTCAGTTATGGCGTGATCGGAAGGCAGAACTACCATAATTTCGTCGGATATTCTTTTTTGAATATGCAAAGCGGCAAGTCCGATGCAGGCGGCTGTATTTTTCCCTTCCGGCTCGATTATTATATTTTGAAGCGGAATTTCCGGAAGCTGTTTAATTAAAATGCCGGAATGTTTTTTACCCGTCACTATTAAAATATTGTCGGGATTGATGATCGGTTTGATTCGGTCCACAGTTTCCTGAATAATAGTTTTTTTACCAGTTATATCCAATAAGTGCTTTGGTTTTTTTTCTCTACTGCGGGGCCAGAATCTTGTGCCTCTTCCGCCGGCCATTATTACTGCATACATTTTTGACTCCTTTGATTTTACGGAACTATAGCGCTGATGTCGGGTGTTTTATAGTATAAAGTGTCTTGCAATTTCAAGCGGGAAAAGATATTTAACACACCATGTCAACGATAGTGTATCCGGAGATAATTCTGAAAAAAGGACGGGAGGCAGCTTTATTGCGTGGCCATCCCTGGATTTTTTCCGGCGCTATTGCGGCAGTAAAGGGAAATCCCGGTATCGGTGATATTGTCTTGGCTAAAGATTCAACAGGCAAACCGTTAGCTTTAGGATTTTATAATCCTTTAACAGATATCGCTTTTCGTGTTTTAACAAGAAAATGTGAAGAAAATATTTCTCAATATTTTTGGCAGGCTCGCTTACATGCCGCATACAAATTACGGCAAAAAATTATTGACGAACAAACAAATGCTTATCGTCTGATTAATGCCGAAGGCGATGGTTTCCCCGGACTTATTGTTGATGTTTATAATGGAATTCTGGTTGTTTCCATTGCGACCGCCGGAATGGAGAAACAGAGAAATCATATTATTAATGCTCTTATTTCCCAACTTAAGCCTACGCGAATCTATGAAAAAAGTGAAAGCCGGTCCCGCGAACTGGAAGGCCTGGGAAATAGAAACGGTATTCTGTTCGGAGAAAATAAAAACAGCGCAGTGGAAATAATGGAAAATGGTCTCAAATTTGAAGTTGATTTTGCCGCCGGTCAAAAAACAGGCTTCTTTCTTGACCAGAGAATAAACAGGGAAAAGATAGGTGCACTTAGCAAAGATGCCCAGGTATTGAATTGCTTTTCTTACACAGCGGCTTTTTCCGTTTATTGCGCCGAGGGAGGAGCTAAACGCGTTGTTTCTCTGGATGTATCCAAGTCTGCCTGTATGACCGCCAGAAAAAATTTACATCTGAACTGGTTTTCCACCGAGAACCATCCGGTAGTCGAGGCTGATGTTTTTACTTACTTGCGTAATGTGCAGGAAAATTTCAGTATAATCATTCTTGATCCCCCCGCATTTGCCAAAGAAAAGAAAGATGTAACAACAGCGACGCGGGGATATAAGGAAATCAACCTACAGGCGCTCAAACATCTTTCAGCGGGCGGCATCTTGGCTGCTTTTTCCTGTTCCAATTTTATTGACGAAGATATTTTTCATAGAATTGTTCTGGCGGCGGCGCGTGATGCCGGCGTTGATTTAGCGCTTTTAGCGAGATTGGAAGCAGGTCCTGATCACCCCGTTTTACCGGGACATCCTGAAGGTCATTATCTTAAGGGATTGCTTCTGGTTAAAAAATAAACAAGCGATATTTTATCCTTTCCGGCAATTACTTTCTTTTACGAAAAAAAGCATAAGGCACGCCACAAGAGCCAGAGTCAGAGAGAAATAAAAAGGCATCCGCAGATTGACCTTATCCCAGAGAAACCCGGCAATTAGTGAAGCCGGTAAAGCACAGATGCCGACCGCCATTTGAAACACTCCCAGACCGGTTGCCCGAAAACTATCGGGACAAAGTTCCGAAGTATAAGTTTTTTGAACAGTTTCCAGAGCCGCTTTATGCATGCCATAGAGAACAAAAGAGGCAACAACTATAAAGGGACTGGTTGACAGGGTAAAACCGGCACAAATTGTTGCCCATAAAATAAAAGCCAGATACATCAGCTTTTTTCTGCCTATTTTGTCCGAGATCCTGCCCATAGGCAGAGAAAAAGCAGCTGCGGTTACAGTAATTATGAGGTAAAAGACGGGTAGGTATGTGGCCTTGAATCCGTTTTTGCCGGCAAAAATAAGTAAAAAAGAATAGCTGAATGCTCCTAAAGTGAAAATTGAATTTAAAATAAGAAATAATTTAAAGTTGAAATCGAGCTCTTTGAGTGTGAAAGGAGCAAATAGTTTTTTGTCCGTTGTTTTTACTTCCTTTATGTATTTATAAATAAGAAACGCACTGACAAGAGACGGCATAGCGGCAATAAGAAAAAGTTTGGTAAAGCCGATATGTTCGAAAAGCAAAAGGCAGATAACAATGCCGCAAACCGCACCTAAATTATCCATGGCTTTCATTAAGCCGAAATTAGAACCGCGGTCTTGATCGGTGGAAATATCAGCAACAAGCGCGTCACGGGGAGCGGAGCGTATTTTTCCGGAGCGGTCCAGTATTTTGAGAGGTATCAGCCATTGCCAGGCAGGGGCGAGAGCGTAGCCAATCCTAGATGCCGAGCCAAAAATATAACCGGACCAGATAAAAAATTTTCTTTTTCTGATTCTGTCGGAAAGATATCCGGATATGGCTTTGGAGATGGAAACAAAAGCTTCGCCCAAGCCGTCTATTAATCCCAACATGGCCATGTTCGCACCCATAAAAGAAGTTACGAAAAGCGGCCAGATCGGGTAGATCATATCCGATCCCAGATCATTCAAAAAAGAAGCCCAGGCAAAGACACGAATGGACCTTTTATCTTCTTCCACTGATTTTTCGACCATGAAAATTACCGACTATTATTTTGTTACATTGCTGATTATCTTATCATGAATAAGACGGGAAGCCATGTTGTTGCCGACCATTCCCACGAATACGGAAACGGAGGTTAAATTTTTCTCCAGATATTCCACTTTTATGATTACTATTTCATCTTGAATTGTGGCCTTAATAGTTCCTGTGGAAATTTTACGTTCCTTTTGTACATCTACAGCTTTTAGTTCAGTTGCCGATTTTTCACAGGCTTTCCATACTGATTCAATGTTGGCTTGGTAATTACTGATAAGGTTGCCATCCTGGTAAAGGAATTGTCCAGAATTAACACCGATAATCTTGCCGTTCATGTTAATAGCGGCATTACACCCGGCCAAAAGAAATAAAATTAAAAAGATTAAAAAGCGGCTTTGATTTTTCACTCGAAAATGCACCTCTAAGTCATTGTTTATATTGTTATTTAAAACTATCCTCATCAAATCCCCCTCAATCCCCCTTTTCTCAAGGGGGAAGTTCCCCTCTTCGGCAAAGAGGGGTTAGGGGAGATTTTCATGCTCCTTTGTGACGGATACCGTCATGTGGGTTTCATATATTAATCCCAAGTATATTTTTATATTAGGCAGACTATTAGTTAATTTAAAACATAAAACAAGAAAAGCAATCTGTCAATGACCGGTCATTGACAGTGAGATAAAATACGTTATTCTCTTTTTTCATTCTCATTAGGGGCTTGCCTTTTATCTTGTCAACGCTCCATCCGGTAGGTGCTTCGCTGGTCATATCCGACAGATTAAAATTGGTTGCGGGAAGAACTAAAATATCGGCTATAGAATCCCATTTGAAGAAAAAAGATAAACTGACGAACAGCAGGAAGACAAGAAATATTTTCATTCAACAACCTTACCGTTAATTAGTTTAGCGCGAAGATTCATTATTTCGGTTCTGGTCAGGATAATTTTTATGTTATCAACGTACTGAAGGATATTTTCTCTGCCGCCTTCTTCCCGGTCGATAAGTGCAATAACAAGTTCGACATTCAGGCCTTCTTTACGCGCCTGCTCTATCGCGGTAATGGTGGAGGCGCCCGTCGTAATTACATCGTCTATTATGGCGACTTTTTCTCCCGGACGGACGTTGCCTTCAATTTTGCTTTTAGTTCCGTGATCTTTAATGTCTTTGCGGACAATAAAAGACTTAATAGGTTTACCTTTCTGATACGATATGACAGAGAGCGCATTGGCTATCGGGTCGGCACCAAGAGTCAATCCGCCTGCCGCAGTAACATCCGTGTTCTTTAAAATGTCGAAGACTATGGTGCCGATAAAATTCATGCCTTCGGGATCAAGAGTAGTCGGTTTGCAATTGAAATAATAATTGCTTTTCTTGCCGGACGTAAGTGTAAAAGGCGGGTTATCACTGAATTTAAAAGACCGTTCGATAATTATTTCGCCCAGTCTTTTTTTCATCTTGTTAATTGTCATTATTCCTTCCTTCAGCTGAATTTATGAGTGAGAATTTTCATTATGCAGAATGAATTTTATGGGCAGATCGACCCAAACTGTAAAAGGACTTCCATGTTTTTTAGCAGGTTCGAATTTCCATGGTTTTACCGCTTTGATTGCCGATTGATCCAGGATGGTATAGCCGGAAGATTTTCTTATCTTCATGTTTCCTACACGGCCATCAGGCAAGACTTCCGCAGATATCAGGACAACGCCTTCATAACCGCGAATACGCGCTATTGAAGGATAAACAGGAGGCGCATTTTCTTTGTATAAAGGGTAGGCTATTGTAGTGTCTAAATTAGACGCTTTTCCGGCGTTTTTATTTACGTTGTAACCATCCGTATTATTGCTTCTTTCTTTTACGGCTGAAGATATGCCTGAATCTACAAGTGAAACTGTGTTGGCCGGTTCTCTTGTTGTCGGTGTTGATGCAGTTATTTGCATGGTTTGAGTTGAAACGGATCGTAATTCAGTATTTGTTTTTACATCGGCCATTTTTTCTACGGGAGGAAATATTTTTACAGCACGATCATTTTTAAGTTCAAATTTGCCGAGCCTGTTTACGCTGTCCAGAGAAATCCAGACCAGGTTTAATCCTTTTAATTTTTGCACCGACACGTCGTTTGATAAAACAATAACCATAAAAACTGCAGCAGCAAAATGAATAAGCAAGGAGAAACAGATAGCAGGTACGATTTTATTTATTTTGTATGCCTGATTGATAAACTTCATCTATATAATATTTTATTTCTTCACCAATTTTTCTGCCACTTTTACGGCGGCAACTCCGTCTTTGGCGAAATGTGCACCAATGGTTTTCGCATAATTTTCGGTAAGCACAGCTCCGCCAACCATAAAAGGTTTTTGGATTCCATTTGCCCGCGCCAGTGTTATCGCATCTTTCATATTTACCATTGTCGTAGTCATTAACGCTGAAAGACCGATTATGTCCGGCATTTCTTTTTTGGTAGTTTCTATGATATCTTCCGCGGAGACGTCTTTGCCCAGATCAATAACACGGTAGCCGTAATTTCTCAAAAGAAGAGCAACTATATTTTTTCCGATATCATGAATATCGCCTTTTACAGTTGCAAGTAATATTTTGCCCTTGTTTTCGACGGAATCTTTCTTTAATTTCGGTTCCAGATAGCCAAGCGCTTTTTTCATTGTTTCCGCGGCGGCCATCAACTGCGGCAGAAAGAAAAGCTTTTTTTCGTATAAGTCACCAACCTGAACAATGGAAGGAATCATTATATTATCCACAATTTCCTGAGCTGTACTACCGGCAGAAAGTTCCGCTTCTACCAAAGATAGGATATCATCTCTGTTGCCGTTAATTATTGCGTCGGTAATCTTTTCCCTTGATGTAAGAACTTTCGTAATAGTTGCGGAACCAGTGGCAGTTTGAGCAGAAAAATGTTCGATAAAACGCAAAGCGTCTTTATCTTTAGCCATAAGAACATCTCCGGCTTTTTTGACATTCATAATTTCGGAACTGGCGGGATTGGCAATAGCTATGGTTAAGCCGCAGAATTGCGCCATAGCCAGAAAAGTGGCGTTAAGCCACGGACGACCGGGCATGCCGAAAGAAACATTGGAAAGCCCCAAATTTGTCTTACTTTTAAAAACATTTGTGCACCAATGCAGGGTTTTGAGTGTTTCGTAAGCGGCGAGAGGGTTGGAGGCAACAGCCATAACCAGACAATCGACAATAATATCATCTTTGGTGAAACCGGAAATTTTTGCCTTTTGAAAGATATTTTTTATAATCGTCTGCCGTTTTTGCGCTGTCTGCGGCACTTCGCCGCCGGTCAGGGGCAATAAAATGAACATGGCCCCGTATTTAGCGGCCAAAGGCAGAAGTTTGGTTATTTTTTCTTTTTCGCCGGATATGGAATTAATCAATATTCGACCCGGATAGATCCTGAGCGCTGCTTCAATTGTTTTTACATTGGAGGAGTCGATAACCAGCGGTAATTTTGTTGTTGTGGACAAAAGAGAAATTACTTCTTTAATTGTTTTTACTTCATCAATCCCGGGCTGACCTATATTGACATCCAGCAAATTCGCGCCCTGATTTTCCTGATCCAAGGCCATGTGGCGGATAATTGATGTTTTTCCTTCGATAAGTTCCTGCTGAAGAGCTTTCTTTCCGGTGGGATTTATTCTTTCGCCAACTATGACAAGTGGCCGATTTTCAGCCAAATGCACGAAACCGCGTGCTGAACTCAAAGCGCTGATTGATTTTCTTTGCGGCAGGCATGGTTTGATTTTCGCGGTTATTTTGGCCAGTTCCCGGATGTGTTCCGGTGTTGTGCCGCAGCAGCCGCCAAGTAAGTTTGCTCCGGCCTTGACAAGGTTTCGCCCGTGAGACGCGAACGTTTTCACATCCATTTCAAAAATGGTTTTTCCGGCTTCAAGGCGCGGCATTCCGGCATTTGGTTTGGCTAAAAGCGGGACGGTAGCGTATGGTTTCATGGCTGTAATAAAATCCACCATTTTTTCAGGACCGGTGGAGCAATTGCAGCCAACCGCGTCAGCGCCAAGACTTTGCAGGGTGATAAGCGCTGTCACCGGATCGGTGCCGCCCAGCGTATAACCATCTTTTTCGTAGGTCATGGAAACGATGGTAAAAATATTTTTAATTTCTTTTACGGCAATTAGTGCTGCGCGTGCTTCCTGAATATCGATCATGGTTTCGATAACAATCAGATCGCAGCCACCGTCGATCAAGCCTTGTGCCTGCTCTTTAAATGTATCTACTGCTTCTTCAAAAGCCAACGGTCCGAAGGGTTCAACAAATAGACCTGTAGGACCGACATCTCCGGCAACCAGGGTATTTTTGTCACAGACCTGTTTGGCTAAGCGTGCGAGGTCAAAGTTTATTTTGTAGGAATTTTCTTTAATACCATATTGCTTCAGCTTAAAACGATTAGCGCCAAAAGTGCAGGTGTAAATTATTTGCGCGCCTGCTTTTTGATAAGAGTCATGTAAACTTCCCGTAATTTGAGAATTGCTCAGACACCAGTATTCCGGGCAGACGCCGCCGGCCATTCCTTTTTTTTGCAATTCAGTACCCATGGCGCCGTCCAGAATGATAATCTTTTTTGTCAAAAGATTTTTAATATTAACAGCTTTAGCCACAAAATTCTCCCTTAACCAACGATTGTTATTTTGGGGAGTCTTATATCACTTTTAAAGAAAGAAGTGTGATTTTTTTTGGAAAAAAAGTCCTGTTGCTTCAAATAAAAGCGTACTCATTCCGTTCAGAAGTTCTTCAATGATCCGGCGCTTGAGTTCAACAGCAAATACTCTGCGGTGTTTCATGGCAAGTTCCTTTCTCCCTCTCCAAGGGAATCTGGTTCCGGCCAACTGCTCTAACATATTTTGTCCAACTTCAGGGGTGCAGTCCAAAATAATTTTAACAGGTTTCTTCTTTTGATTACGTATTGCTTATTTTTGCCTGAACTATAAATATTTTAATTTTGGCATGAAACAGGGGTGGCAACGGTTTGAAAAAAAACAGTAAATCTTTTGTATTATTAGCTGATACCGCTGATAGCAGTAACTGATTTTTCCGGGATAAGGATGAAACCGGGCGTAATTGTTATGCCGATTTTTACCATTTGCAGCGTTTCATAAATTGTTTTCTGATTTTCCAAATTGAAATCGGCATAGCCCGCGGAAAAGCGTCGCGGCAAAAGATATTTTCCTTCGCGGCGAAGAATTCTATTGATATATTCCATAAGCCAGTCGAGTGCAGCATCTGTCATTTCACTGGCTGTGGCGTCATAAACAACTGCGGCGGCTAAATCATCCTGAAGAGTTTTTTTCTTAATCTCCTCCATGATTGTATTGCCTGCTGTCGCTCCCATAAGCACAGCTTCTTTACAATCACGCAGAAAGGCGGACAATTTATTGCTTTGGAAAGTTACATCTCCGGATAAAAATATTTTTTTACCGTCGTTATGATTAATTTTAAGACGTGAAAATATTCCCTGAAGAGAAATAAAAGCAGTTGCTTCATTTATGAAAAGTTCGGTTTCCTTAAATTGGTTTGCCGATATTGCGGTTGTTTTTTTCCTGTAGCCAAGACGCTGATATATTTTTTCACGTGGAGGATCAATCGATATCTTTTCTATGAAAATAACTGTCTCCATCTTTTGCACCTTTCTGAGAATGGTATAGTAACATTCTTCAGATGTCCTCATTAATTTAAAAGTTTGCGTAGATTTTTCGCTACATTGTTGCCCATTTCTTCAGTACCTACAAGTTTCTTTGCTTTTTGCTGAATGTCTTGTGTGCGGAATCCTTCCTTTAATGTTTCAGTAACTGCGCTTTCTACCAGGTAGGCTTCTTCAGGCATGGATAATGAGTAACGGAGCATCAACGCTACCGATAAAATTGCGGCCAGCGGATTAGCGATGTCTTTACCGGCTATATCAGGAGCGGAGCCGTGAATAGGTTCATATAAAGCGGTTTTTTTACCGAGGCTTGCGGAAGGGAGCATGCCGATGGAACCGGTCAACATGGCGGCTTCGTCGCTTAATATATCTCCGAAGAGATTGGTCGTAACAATTACATCGAATTGGGTCGGATTTCGTATGAGCTGCAGCGCGCAGTTATCAACATACATGTGTTTAAGAGTAATATCGGGATAGCTTTGCCCGACTTCGGTGACCACATCACGCCACAGTTCGGTGGTTTCGAGAATGTTAGCTTTGTCTGCTGAAACAAGATTATTTTTTCGTGTTCGGGCGATTTCAAAGGCGCGAATGGCAATCCGGCGAATTTCATCTTCTGTGTAAGTCATTGTGTTAACACCCTTGCGTTTTCCGTTTTTCCCTTTTTTTATACCGCGCGGTTTGCCGAAATACACATCACCGGTCAATTCGCGGACAATCATAATATCAATCCCCTGGATAATACTCTTTTTAAGAGGTGATGCATCCAGAAGCTCATCAAAAACGACAATCGGTCGAAGATTGGCGTAAATACCAAGATTGCCCCGTAAACCAAGCAGCGCTCTTTCCGGTCTGATACTGTAATCCAAACTCTCCCATTGGGGGCCGCCAACGGCTCCAAGTAAAACCGCGTCGCTTCGTAGGGCTAGCTCCAGGCTTGAATCAGGCAGTGGTGTCCCAAAATGATTATAAGCAATGCCGCCGACAAATCCTTCGCAAAGTTGAAGATTAATTCTTTTTGTATCGGATATAATTTTTAGAATCTTCAAGGCTTCTTTCATTATCTCCGGCCCTATACCGTCACCGGCGAATACGGCGATTTTAAATTTATTTTTTTTCATTATTATCTCTTTTTTTTTTGGCGATATGTTTCATCAGACCGTCATCGGCGATAAGCTCTTCCATGAAAGTCGGATATAATTTTTAGAATC